>VHCI01000004.1 GCA_016871775.1 Verrucomicrobiota bacterium
CCCCGATCCCGTGGCGCAGCCAGCGCTGCACCTCCCGGCCGTGCGGACTGTTGAAGCGGGCGGACTCTAGGGCCCCCTGCAGGGCGGCCTTCTCCTCTCGCGAACAGATGTTGAGGCTCATCAGCGCCTGTGCCGCCTCGGCCGCCGACCGCTGGGTGAAGTGCACGAGGTAGACCGGAGCCCGCTTGGTTGCGAGCAGCTCGGCCACGCGTTCGGCGAGGGGCATCTCGGAGTATTCGAATTCCAGCGGTACCGGCCGCCGTTCGCTGCGCACGGTGCGGCTTGGCGCCCCGGTCACGCGCGTCATCTCCCGCTCGAAGAAAGCGGTCTCGCCCAAGGTCGCCGACATCAGGAGGAAGCGGGCGTGGGGCAGGGTCAGCAGCGGGATCTGCCAGGCGCCGCCCCGGGCCGGATCCGAATAATAATGAAACTCGTCCATTACCACTGCGCGAAGGTCACAGGTCTCGCCACGGTGGAGGGCGATGTTGGCCAGGATTTCTGCGGTGCAACAAAGCAGGGGAGCGCCTGGGTTCACGCTGGCGTCACCGGTCATCATCCCGACTTGGGCGGGCCCGAACTCGCGGCAGAGGGAGAGAAACTTCTCGTTCACCAGCGCTTTGATCGGGCAGGTGTATACGGTGCGTTCGCCGCGGCAGAGCGCTCGATAGTGGAACGCAGCGGCCACAAGGGACTTCCCCGAGCCGGTGGGGGTGTTGAGGATGACGTTCGCACCCTCGTACAGTTCGAGGATCGCCTCCTCCTGTTCCGGGTAAAGCTCCAGTCCCCGGCTGGCGCAAGCGACGAGAAAGGCCTCCAGAATGGTACCCGCCTCCGGGCGGGCCCCGCCGGCGGGACGGAGCGGAGCGAGCGGCGGGGCGTTCATCCGCGCACTGCCGCAGCCCCTGGGCGGACTGTCAATCTGCGGTCCCCGCGGGCAGCGCGCGCAGCCGGAGGTTCCGGTACGCGGCTCCTGTTTCGTAAGCCGCGAGCCCGAGCGGGAGCGAGTGTTTGATGTCTCCAAAGCGGAGATCGAGCTTCCGCCCCGCGGTCTCGAAATCCACCACCTGCTCGTCGTCGACCCACGCCTCGAGCTTGGCCGGGGTTACCCGGACGCGGATGCGGTACCAGCGTCCGGTCTCGTAGGTGCGCCCGGTGGTGGTCTCGTTGTCCGACGCGTCCGAGTTGTCGATGCAGGAGATCCCGGTAACCCCGCCGCCCCAGCCGCCGACGATGAGGGTGCAGGCCGAGGCGGCCACGGGGAAGGTCAGGCCGCAGAAGAAGTCCCCGCCCTCGAGCTTCATCGCCTCGAGCGTCACCTCGTAATTCATCCGCGGTAGCGGGGTCGCGGGATCGAGGTTGATCCCTGCCATGTAGGAGCTGCGTGGCACGACGATGGCGGGGCCTTCGCCGCGGAAGGCGGGCTCGATGCGCACCTCCGTCTGCGAATCGAACGCGGAGGGGCGCCACGGACCCAGACTGCGGCCGTCGAAAAGCGAGCGGACCTCCGGCGCACCGGGCGGCGGCGCACCTGCGCGCGCCGGGTACGGTCGCGGGGCGGCGAGGGTCACGAGCACGGCGATCGAAGCGTACAGGGCGCGCGGCCCGGGGCGAAGGCGAGAGGACACGCGAAAAAAACTGCCTTCGGCGGGGCCCACGCGCAACGCTGAAGCGATGGGGGCACGGCACGGACTGCGTAGCGCATCGCGCCGGCCCTGACGTAGGTCCCCGGCCCGCCGATGGCAGCTACCTCCGATGAACAAACCCCGCCGCATCAACAAAGCTAGGGGGACGAAACTGCCCGTTACCGCTACCGCCGCACCAGCACGCTCCGGATTTTTTCGCCGAGCATCAGACTGCCATTCGCGAGATGTTCAACGATGTTTTGGCCCGAGTGGCAACGTAGGGCTCGGGAGCGGGGTCGATATCGGCTCCTACTCCCCCTTCTACTCCGCCGTTCCCGAGCCCTTCACCGACGCCGCCATCGCCGGCGCGTGGGGCCTCGGTAACGCGCTCTGCCGCCGCCGCGGTAACGACGGCTTGATTAAAACCTTGGGGCTCGGGGCCGCCCGACCCGCGCGTCCCGTCGCCGCCTCTGGCTGATCCTGCGATCGGGCGTGGGGCGACTGCCTTTCCGGGGCTTGCGCCGCGGGAGTGCCCTGCTGAAACTTTTGGGGCCCCCGCCCCTGATGCCCGCCTTCCAGATCTCCCGTCGCCGTTTTGTCCAACGCTGTGCCCAAGCCGCCGCCTGGGCCGGCCTGCCCGCTTGGTTCGTCGAGGAACGCCTCGCCGCCGCCGAGACCACGCCCGCCCGGCGCCCTGGACCGAATGACCGCCCTGGGATCGCCCTGATCGGCGCCGGCGGGCAGGGCACCCGCGTCGCTCAGAACGCGGCCAACTGGGGCGACGTGCGGGCCGTGTGCGACGTGGACCGTGCCCACGCTGAGGCCGCCGCCGCGAAACTCACGGTCGAGGGCCGCCGCCCGGCGGTGGTGAGTGATTTCCGCCGCCTGCTCGAACGGGATGACATCCACGTGCTGGTCAACGGCACCCCCGACCATTGGCACACGCTGGTCAACCTCGGCGCCGCTCGGGCGGGCAAGGACGTTTATTCGGAGAAGCCCCTGACGCTTACGATCGACGAGGGCCGCCGTCTCGTCCGCGCCGTACGGGAGCGCCGGATCGTCCTGCAGACGGGCACCCAGCAGCGCAGCTCCCAGCGCTTCCGCCTCGCCTGCGAGTTGGTTCGCAACGAGCGCATCGGCCGCCTCCGCGAGGCCCACGTCTGGCTCCCCGCGGGCCTCCGCGAGGGGCCCTTTGCCCCTCGCCCGGTCCCGGATGGCCTCGACTGGGATTACTGGCAGGGGCCGGCGCAGCGGGTGGACTACGTGAAGGAGCGCTGCCACCGCACCTTCCGCTTTTGGTACGACTATTCCGGGGGCACGATGACCGATTGGGGAGCGCACCACAATGACATCGCCTACTGGGCCATCGGGATCCTCGCGCCGCGCACGGTCGAGGCCACGCCGCTGGTGCAGCCGATCCGCGGCGGCTACGACACCTACAGCGAGTACGAGATCAACTACGTCTACGAGAACGGGGTCCGCCTCGTCATCCACACTACCAAGGACGACAGCATCTACGGGGCGAAGCTTAACCCGACCGGCCAGCGCAACGGAATCCGCTTCGAGGGCACCGACGGCTGGATCTGGGTCAACCGCGACCAGCTGACGGCCAGCGATCCGGCCCTGCTCAAGGCGCCTCTGCCTGCTGGCGCGGTCCGGCTCCACGAAAGCAAGAATCACATGGAGAACTTCCTGGACTGCGTTCGCACCCGCCGCGATCCGATCTGCGACGTGGAGGTCGGGCATCGCTCGGCGACGATGTGCCACCTTGGCGCCATCGCCCTGCGCACCGGCCGCCGGCTCACGTGGGACGCGGCCCGCGAGGAGTTTGCGGGGACCGACGCCGCGGCCGGCAACGCCCTCGTCGCGCGCGGACTGCGGGCGCCTTACGATTATTCGTTTGTCGCCTGAAGGGGCGGCTTTCGCGCAAAAAAAACCGTCCCCGGTGCGGGAACGCGGCCGGGGCGGGTCGGAGGGTCAGTTTGGGGCTGCCACGGTTGACCGGCGCTTTCGCCGGGATTTTTGATCCGGGAGATGCGCGAGTTCTGGCGGCGGCTGCACCCGGCGCGAGAAATCCACTCGCCCGCCGCCCCCGCGGCGTGGCATCAGCACGGGATGCTTACGCTGGCGGCGCGCGAATTCGGCGGGGCGGGTAAGCCCCCGCTGGTGCTGCTGCACGGGCTCCTCGGTTCCTCCCGCAATTGGCTCACCGCCGGGGCCGCGCTGGCGGAACACCACGAGGTGGTCGCCCTCGATGCCCGCAATCACGGCCGCTCCCCCCACGATCCCGAAATGTCCTATCCCGCGATGGCGGACGACTTGCTGTGCTGGCTCGACGCCCGCGGTGGGGACCGGGTCTCGCTCCTCGGGCACAGTATGGGCGGCAAGGTCGCGATGCTGGCCGCCTGCCGCCACCCGGAGCGCTTCGCCAGCCTGACCCTGGTCGATGTCGCCCCGCGGACCTACTCTTGGGCGGGGCACCGGGCCAATTTCGCGGCCCTGCAGGAACTCGACCTCCGCGCCCTGCGTTCCCGCACTGAGGCCGAACTGCGGCTCGAGGGCCGCGTCCCCGACGCCTTCCTGCGGAAATTCTTGCTCACCAACCTTGAGGCCTCGCCGGGGGGAGGCTGGCGCTGGGCGGTGAACCTCCCGGTACTCGCATCCGCCATCCCGGCCCTCGAGGCCAACCCCCTCGCGCCGGACGATCGCTACTCGGGCCCCGTCCGCGTGATCGTCGGGGGGCGTTCCGCCTACGTGCAGCCCGAGGATCACCCGGTCCTGCGGACCCATTTCCCAGCGGCGGAGATCGTCACTCTGAAGGCCAGCGGGCACAACCCGCACCTCGATCACCGGGCCGGCTTCGTGGCCGCGGTCTTACGGTGACGCGGCCCGCGGGCGCGGCCGGGTTTGCCTTGCCTTGCGCGGTCCGCCGCGTCTGCTGCCGGGAAGTCCTTCGCGATGCCCGTCGTCACCCCTTCTCAGACGCAGCCCGAGTATGATGTGATCGTCGTCGGTTCCGGCGCCGCCGGCGGCCAGACGGCCTACACCTGCGCCCTCGAAGGGGCGAAGGTCCTGATGCTGGAAGCGGGCCGCGATTATGACCCGGCCCGCGAGACGCCGATGTTCCAGGTGAACAGCCAGGCGCCGCTGCGCGGGGCCAGCACACCCGACAAACCGTTCGGCTTCCACGACGCGACGATCGACGGCGGCTGGCAGGTGCCCGGCGAGCCTTACACCAGCGCCTCGGATGATCCCGCGCGCCAATTCTGGTGGTGGCGGGCGCGGATGATGGGCGGCCGCACCAACCACTGGGGCCGCATCTCCCTGCGCAACGGGCCCTACGACTTCAAACCGCGCACCCGCGATGGCCTCGGCTTCGACTGGCCCCTGTCCTACGAGGACGTGGCTCCGTACTACGACAAGGTCGAGATGCTGATCGGGGTCTACGGGGACAATAACGGTCTCGAGAACACCCCGGATTCCCCGGCTGGCTGCCTGCAGCCGCCGCCGATCCTGCGGGCGGGCGAGCAGTATGCGCGCGCTAAGGGCAAGGCCCTCGGCCTGCCGGTTATCCCGATCCATCGGGCCGTCCTGACTCAACGTCAGGATCCCGACGTGCTCCCGGCGAAGATTCATCCGGCCAACCCCCGCGCCCAGCGGTTGCTGGCGGACTCGATGCGCCAGCGCGCCGCCTGCTTCTGGGCCACCCCGTGCGGGCGGGGCTGCTCCATCCGCGCCAACTACCAGTCGACCACCGTCCACCTGCCCCCCGCGCTGGCCAGCGGCAACCTCGACATCGTGGCAAACGCGATGGCGCGCGAGGTGACCGTCGATGCCGCCGGCAAGGCGACGGGGGTGCTGTTCATCGACCGGACCACGGGGCAGGAGCAGCGGGTGAAGGGCCGAGTAGTCGTGCTGGCGGCGAGTTCCGCGGAGTCCGTCCGCATCCTCCTCAATTCCCGTTCCCCGCGCTTCCCGCAGGGGCTGGCCAATTCGAGCGGCCTGGTGGGCAAGTACATTATGGACACGGTGGGCGCGGGGATGGCCGGCCAGATCCCGGCGCTGGAGAACCTCCCGCGGCACAATGAGGACGGCGCGGGTGGGAACCACGCGTATGTCCCGTGGTGGCTTTATCCGGAGCAGGTCGCCGGGAAGTTGGGCTTCGCCCGCGGGTACCACATCGAGTTCGGCAGCGGGCGCCAGCTGCCCGCGCTGCACACGGTGGCCGGCCTGGAGGCCTTCACCCGCGGCAGCTTCGGCCAGAAGTTCAAGGAGGACGCGCGCCGCTTCTACGGGTCCTTCATCGGTTTTGCCGGCCGCGGGGAGATGATCCCCAACGAGGACTCCTATTGCGACCTCGACCCGGTGGTGCGCGACAAGTGGGGCATCCCCGTGCTGCGCTTCCACTGGAAGTGGTCCGACCACGAGATTCGCCAGGCGGCGCATATGCAGCGCACCTTCGCCGATTGGATCTCGGCGCTGGGCGGCAAGGTCCGCGGCACCCCCGCGATGGACGGCGCCAAGGCCATCGAGCCGGGCGGCAAGATCATCCACGAGGTCGGCGGCACCATTATGGGCGCGGACGCCCGGCGCTCCGTCACCAACCAGTGGTGCCAGACCTGGGACGTGCGCAACCTGTTCGTGACCGATGGCGGCCCCTTCTGCTCGAACGCGGACAAAAATCCCACGCTGACGATAATGGCCCTGGCTTGGCGCGCGAGCGACTACCTGCTGGCCGAGCTGCGCCGGGGGAACCTTTGACGATGAACCCGCCCCCCGACGCCGCCCCGCGCCTCAGCCGGCGCGATGCCCTGAAGTGGATCACGGCCGCCGCCGCCAGCTCGCTCGCCTTCTCCCCGGAGCCGCGCGCCGGCGCCCCCGCGGCCCGCGGGTACGGCACCGACCCCGACCTCCAGCGCGCCTACTCCCCGGGCGACGTCTGGCCGCTCACCTTCACCCCCGCAGAACGCGCTGCCGCCGCCGCCCTGTGCGGCCTGATGCTGCCGCCCGACGCGGAGGGCCCGGGGGCCGAGGCCCTGCTGGTGCACGACTTCGTCGACGAATGGATCAGCGCCCCGTACCCTGAGCACGTCGCCGACCGGAATACCATCACCGAGGGCCTCGCGTGGCTCGACGCCGAGGCGCGCCGTCGCTGGGGCGGAGAGTTCGTCCGGGGCACCCCGGCCCAGCGCACGGCCTTGGCGGAGGACCTTTGCGACCTCGCCTCCGCCCAGCCGGAGCACCGCGCGGGCGCCCGCTTCTTCCAGCGTTTCCGGGACTTGGCGGCGGGCGGGTACTTCACCACGCCGGAAGGAATGAAGGATCTGGGCTACACCGGGAATTACGCCATGGAAGCCTTTACCGGCCCGCCACCCGAGGTGCTGCGCCGGCTCGGGCTGGCCTGAAGTCCGGCTCAGAGCCGGTCCGGCCGCGCGCCCGTTCCACTCCGGGATTGCGCGTCCGGGAAAAGGGGCTGGATTGGCCGGGTGAAGCTTCACGTCCTGCCCGCTGGGCCGATCCAGACCAACGCCTACCTGCTCACGGCGCCGGAGCGCGGCGAGGCGGTTTTGATTGATGCCCCGGGCGAGGTTTGGCCGGCCGTGGACGCCGTGCTCCGCGCTGAAAAGTGCCGCCTCACCGAGCTCTGGATCACGCACGGCCACTGGGACCACACCCAGGGCGGAGCGGAGGTCGTGCGCCGGTCGGGCGCCAAGGTTCGCGCCCACGCCGATGACCGGGCCTTGATCGAGACGCCCGAGATCATGGAGCGTTTTCTTGGGGAGAGCCTCCGGCTGGAGCCGCTGAAGGTCGGCGCGTGGGTGGGGCAGGGGGATAGGCTGGACGCGCTGGGCCTCGCCTTCGAGGTGCGTCACGTACCGGGCCATTGCCCGGGGAACATTCTGTTCTATGGCGCGGCGCTGCGGGCGGCCTTTGTGGGTGATGCCCTCTTCGCGGGGAGTGTCGGCCGGACGGACCTGCCCGGCGGGGATTTCGAGGTGCTGGAGGCCAGCATCCGCGGCCAGATCTATTCCCTGCCCGAGGAGACCACTGTCTTCCCGGGTCACGGGGGGCGCACCACGGTCGCCGCGGAAAAGGCGGGCAACCCGTATGTCTCCGCCTAATCCTGGCCACGAGGGTCCAATGCGCCGTGCGCTCGCGCTGGCGCGGGGCGTATGGGGCGAGACCCAGCCGAATCCGATGGTTGGGGCCGTGCTGGTGGAGGACGGGGTGATCGTTGCCGAGGGCGCGACCGCGCCCGATGGTGGGCCGCACGCGGAACGGCGGGCCCTCGAGGCGCTGGGCCGGCCGCCGCGGCCGGGAGCCACCCTGTACGTGACCTTGGAGCCCTGCTGCACGGAGGGACGTACGGGCGCCTGCACGGCGCGGATCCTAGCCGCGGGCGTCAGTCGGGTGGTTGTTGGCGCGGTGGATCCGAATCCGGCGCACGCCGGGCGTGGGCTCGAGGTGCTCCGGGCCGCTGGAGTCGAAGTCATCAGCGGGGTGCTGGCGGCGGAGTGCTCCGACCTAAATCTGATCTTCAACCATTGGATCACCCGCGGTGCGCCGTTGCTCGCCGCCAAGGTAGCCTCGACGCTCGACGGCAAGCTGGCCTGCCGCACCGGGGACTCCCAGTGGATCACCAGCGAGGCGGCCCGCGCTGACGTCCATCGCTGGCGCCGCCTGTTCCCCGCGATCGGTGTCGGGGCGATGACGGTCCTCCACGATAATCCGCGCCTCACCGCGCGGCCGCCCGGGGGCGCCGAGAGCTGCCCGGTGCGGTTCGTGTTCGACGGGCTGCTGCGCACGTTGGTCGAGAAGAACCTGCCGCGCGTTTTCACCGACGAGTTTCGGGACCGCACGATCGTGGTGACCACGCCGCACGGCGGTTTGGGTTACGTGCGCAAGCTTCAGGACCTCGGGGTGCGGGTGTGGGTGTTTGATTCGCCGTCGCAGCGCGTGCCGTTCCCTGCTTTTCGTCGCCGCTGTGTGGAGGAGCGGATCTCCGGCGTATTTTTCGAGGGCGGGGCGCAGCTCATCAGCGAACTGCTGCGGGCGCGGGCGCTGGATTACCTTTTCGCGTACCACGCGCCGCTGCTCTTTGCCGACGACAAGGCGCGGACCATCTTCAGCGGCCTGCGGCCGGAAAAGGTGGCGCAGGGGGTGCGCCTCGACGAGGTCCGCCACGAGAGTTTCGGCGGCGATATCCTGATGCGGGGCCGAGTGGTCTACCCGGAAAAAATGTTCGTCGACGAGGCCGTGTTCCGGTTGCGTTGAGGGTCGTTACCCCTCCTTGCCCGCCCCCGCGTCGGGCTCCCGCTCCTCGCCCTCGGCACCCTGCTGACCCTACGCCTGCCGGCCGCTGTGCTGGCGGAGCTTTATCCGACCGATCCGGACTCCGAGGTGCGTCCCGGGGTGCCGGTGGGCGAGTTGCTCAAGCTGACCCTCGACCAGTCCCGCATCCTCTCCGGCCCCACCCGCGAGGTGCAGGTGGATGTGCCTCGACAGCGCGATCCGGCCCGGCCGGCGCGCGTCTACGTCAACCAGGACCGAATCCAGGGGAACGCCCCGGTAGGGTTCGACTACCTGATCGCTAAAGCGGGACATCCCGGTGCCGATGGGCGTCTTCGTGGCTCCCGGGTTGGTCAAGGCCGCCGATAGCTACCGGGCCTGGGACTGCTTCAACCGGAGCTTCGGGCACGACGGGCTGGGCGACGCCTGCGCGCGGTGCGCGCAAAAGGAATGGTTGGCCTGCGTGGAGCGGCAGCGCACCGCGGATGGGCGTCGAGCCCGGCTGGATGCGCTCAGAACCAGCCCGGGCGGTATTCCTTGGTGATAAACTGATTCGCGTCCAGGACGTTCGTGACCTTCATCGAGGCTGCGTCCCACTCGATCCGGCGGCGCGAGCGGATCGCGACGTTAGCGAGGAGCACGGCCTCGGTGAACGGGCCCGAGTACTCGAAGTTGGAGCCCGGCGTCGGCCCGCCCTTGATGCCGGCCAGCCACTCGGCGAACGGCCCGCCCTTGACCCGCGGGATCGTCTTGGCTGGCAGGGTGGGGGTGACCTCGCGCATCTTCACCTCGGGGATGATGCGGACCGTCTCATAGTAAAAGCTGCAGAGGACCGTGGCCTTACTCCCGAAGAGGAGCGTGCCGGCTTCCGGGTTCAAGTCGCGGCTGAACTCCAGCTCGCGGGGCAGCGGCGGGATCAGGCCGCCGTCGGACCACGTATACTTCACCGGCGGCAGGTTCCCGCGCGCGGGGAAATGGTTCGTAACGATCGAGGCGAGGGGCGACGCGACGTCCGTCGCCTGGGTCGCCATCGCCTCGACCGCGATGGGGGCGCCGAGGTTAAGCGCCCAATAGGCACCGTCCATTATGTGGCAGGCCACATCGCCGAAGGCGCCGGTGCCGAAGTCCCACCATCCGCGCCACTTCCACGGCATATAAGCGGGGTCGTAGGCCCGGGCGGCGGCGACGCCGAGCCAAGCATCCCAGTTCACGCCGGGGGGCACCACCGGGATCGCCTTGGCATGGTCGGGGCGCTTGAACGAGCCGAGAGGCTCGCGCCACGGCGGGAAGAAGGGGCGGTTGGTCCAGCTGACAATCTCCCGCACCTCGCCGAGCACGCCCGCCTCGAACCATTCCTTGAGGATGCGGCAGCCCTCGTCGGCGTGGCCTTGGTTGCCCATCTGGGTGACGACCTTCTTCTCCTTGGCGCGCGCCGCGAGCTGGCGGGCTTCCCAGACGGTGTGGGAGAGGGGTTTCTCGACGTAGACGTGCTTGCCTAGGCCCATCGCGGTCATCGCCGCGGCGAAATGCATATGGTCCGGCGTGGAGATCGTGACCGCGTCGATCTGCCCGGCCATCCGGTCGAACATCTTCCGGTAATCGTCGAAGCGGGCGGCGCCGTTGTGGCGGGCAGATTCCTCCGGGAACTTCTCCCCGAAGGTCTTGAGCGAGGCGTTGCAGCGGCCCTCGTCGACGTCGCAGATCGCGACAATGTTCTCGTCTTTCATCGCCTGCACGGCGGCGCCGCCGCGGCCGCCGGCACCGATGATGGCGACGTTAAGGCGCTTGCCGGGGGGCGGGGTGCCGGCGGGCTGGGCGCGGAGCACGGCAGGAAACGCGAGCGTGCCGGCGGCCGAGGCGGATTTGAGGAAGGTGCGGCGCGGGAGGGGAGGCGGCATAGGGGGTGGGATGCGGCAGGGTGCGGGAGGCGGCGGACCGGGGGCAATCCCGGATTCGGCGCGGGGAAACTTGGGATTGCCGTTCCGCGGGCCGGAGACTGTGCTCGTCCAACGATGCTCGTACACACCGTTTATTTCTGGCTGCGTTCCGACCTTACCGCCGAACAGCGCACGGATTTCCGCCGGGGCGTGGAATCCCTCGGGGGTATCCGGGCGGTGAAGGCGATCTACGTCGGTACCCCGGCAAAGACGGCCAAGCGACCGATCATCGACGACTCTTATTCCGTGGCGCTGACCGTGGTGTGCGAGGGCGTGGCGGGCCACGACGCCTATCAGGTCGATCCGCTGCACCAAGCTTTCGTGGAGCACTTCAAGACCTTCTGGACGCGTGTCCAGATCTACGACGCGGAGTGAACCTCGCCGGCCGGCCGCGCGCTTGACCCGGGCGGGGCAGGCGCGGGAGGTTGGCGCTACCCGTTATGCGTTCCCTCCCGCGCTACCTCAGGCCTGCAATGGTTTCCCTCGGATTGCTGGCTTGCGCGCTGGCGCCCATTACGGCCCACGCGGCCGAGGCCCGGCCCAACGTGATCGTGATTATGGCCGACGACCTCGGCTACGGTGATCTCTCATGTTACGGGGCGACCGAGCTGGCCACGCCCCATATCGATCGGCTCGCAGCCGAGGGGCTGCGGTTCACCAGCGGCTACTGCTCGGCCTCCACCTGCACCCCCACCCGCTACTCCTTTCTCACCGGCGCCTATGCCTTCCGCCGGAAGGGGACGGGCATCGCCCCACCCAACGGCCGCCTCGTCGTGCCGCCGGAGGTTCCGACCTCCGCGGGCGTCCTCCGCGCCGCGGGCTACCGCACCGCCGTGATCGGCAAGTGGCACCTCGGGCTCGGCGGCGAAAAAGGCCCCAACTGGAATGGCGAAATCCGCCCCGGGCCGCGCGAGATCGGCTTCGAGCACAGTTTCCTGCTGCCCACCACCAACGACCGCGTGCCGCAGGTCTACGTCAGGAACGGCCGCGTGCTCAACCTGGACCCGGCGGATCCGCTCTGGGTCGGCGACCGCACCCCGTCACCGGACCACGTCACTGGTATCTCCCACCGTTCCACGCTGAAGATGGACTGGTCGCACGGCCACAACGGCACCATTCACAATGGGATCAGCCGCATCGGTTTTTACACTGGCGGCCATGCGGCGCGGTTTCGCGACGAGGACCTCGCCGACCAGTGGGTCGAACAGTCGGTGGTTTGGCTGGAACAGGTGCGGGATCAGCCGTTCTTCCTCTTCTTCGCGTCCCACGACCTGCACGTCCCCCGGAAGCCGCACGAGCGGTTCCACGGCGTGACCAAGCTTGGGTTCCGCGGCGACAGCATCGCGCAGTTCGACTGGAGCGTGGGGGAGCTGATGAAGGCCCTCGACCGGCTCGGGCTGGCGGAGCGCACGCTCGTGGTGCTCTGCTCGGACAACGGGCCGGTGATGGACGATGGGTACAAGGACGAGGCGCTGGAGAAGCGGGGCAACCATCGCGCCGGCGGGCCCCTCCGGGGTGGCAAGTACAGCGTATACGAAGGCGGCACGCGGACCCCATTCATCGCCCGCTGGAAGGGCCGGATCCGGCCTGGGGTGAGCGACGCGATTGTCTGCACGATCGACCTGCCGGCCAGCTTGGCGGCGCTGGCGGGGACGAACGTGCCGGCGGAGGCGTTTCCGGACAGCTTCGACCTGTCGGGCGCGCTGCTCGGGCGGGCGGGGGCCGCGGGGCGCGACCATCTGATCCAGCAGGACAACGGGCAGGGGGGCAACTTCGGTTTACGCGAGGGCCGGTGGAAGCTCGTGCGCCACGACTCGCGTTCTGCGTACAACACTGTGGTCGAGCGGACCCTGGGCCGGGAGCCGGTGCCGCAGTTCCAGCTGTTTGACCTGGAGACGGACATAGGGGAGACGCGCGATGTGAGCGCGGCGCACCCCGAGGTGGCGGCGCGCCTGCAGGCGCGGCTGGCGCAGCTCATCGCCGCCGGCCGCAGCCGCGGCTAAGCGCGGGAAGGGCAGTACGTCGCCCGATGGCCAAGCTCCCTGCCGTCCGCTTCCTGCTGCCCCTCCTGCTGCCCCTCGCCCTGCTGGCGGCGGTGCCGGCGCGGCCGGATTTGGTCGTGTTCCTCACGGACGACCAGAGCCAAGGGGATGTGTCGCCCTACGGGGGTGGGGGCATCCGCACGCCTAACCTGCAGGCCCTTGCTGATGGCGGGCTCACCTTCACCCGCGCCTACGTCGCCTCGCCCAGTTGCGCCCCGAGCCGCGCCGCCCTGCTGACCGGGCGGATGCCGGCCCGCAATGGCGCCGAGGCCAACCACAGCCGCCCGCAGCCCGGCCTGCGCAAATGGCCCGCGTACTTCCAAGAGCTGGGCTATGAGGTCGTCGCCTTTGGCAAGGTCTCCCATTACCGGCAGGCGGGCGAGTATGGCTTCGACGCCCACGGCCACGATGTCCTGCACGGCCACGCGGGCATGCAGGCGGCGATCGACTTCCTGCAGCGGCGGCCGCGCGCCGGCGCCAGGCCCCTCTGCCTGATGGTGGGCAGCCATTGGCCCCACGTGCCTTGGCCGGACGAGGCCCCGGAGTACGATCCCGCCCGCCTGCCCCTGCCCCCCGGCAGCATCGACACCCCGCGGACCCGCGCCTGGCGCGCGCGTTACGCCGCAGCGGTCACCCGGGGCGACGACCAGCTCGGCGAGATCCTCGCGGCGGTCCGCACCTACCTCGCGCCGGATGTTCTTGTGCTCTTCACCGCCGACCACGGGGCCCAGTGGCCCCTCGGCAAATGGAACCTTTACGAGGCCGGCGTCTGCGTGCCGCTCGTCGTGTCCTGGCCGGGCCGCATCCGCCCGGGCGGGCGCACCGACGCGATGGTCAGCTGGGTGGACCTGTTGCCCACGCTGCTGGAAGCCGCGGGCGGGCGGCCGCCGGCGGACCTCGATGGACGTTCCTTCTTGGCGGTCCTGACCGGGGCGGCGGCGAGTCACCGCGACCGGATCTTCACCACCCACAGCAACGACGGGCGGATGAACGTGTACCCCGCCCGGGCCGTGCGCGACCAGCAGTGGAAGTACATCCGCAACCTGCGGCCCGAGCTCGCGTTCACCACCCACATCGACCTCGTCGGCGGGCGCCTGGGCCAGCGCGATTTCTTCGCCACCTGGGAGGCGGCGGCGGGGCGTGATCCCGCGGCGGCGGCCGTGCTCGAGCGGTACCATCGCCGGCCCGCGGAGGAGCTCTACAACCTGGCTGTGGACCCGGCTGAGCAGGTGAATCTGGCCGCGGACCCGCGGTACGGCGCCCGCCTCGCGGCCCTGCGGGGGGAACTCGACGCGTGGATGAAGGAACAGGGCGACCGCCAGACGATCACCGTGGAGGGACGGCCGCTGGCGGACCGGAAAAGCTACGGCCCTGGCGGCGCGGCCGCCGAGGAGGCCGCGAAGAGGAAAAAGGGCAAGTAGCCCGGGGGCGGATCAGTCCGGGATCGCGTCGCCGCGGCGGACAGGCTTGCCCTCCCAGATGGCCTCGTCGGTGCGGGAGTCGTAGGTGAGGACCCGGTTGGCGCTGCCGGCGGCGGGTGGCAGGTCGATTTTCGGCAGCCAGCGGCGGTGCTCGGCGACCACGGCGGCGTGTTCCGGGCGGCCGATCAGGTTCGTCCACTCGCGCGGATCGGCGTCGTGGTCGTAAAATTCCTCCGCGCCGTCCGCGTAGCGGATGTAGCGCCAGCGCTCGCTGCGGATGCCGTGGTTGCCTTGGTTGTGGCTGGTGATGGCGGGGCGTTCGCGCTGGCGGGCGGCGTCCCGGAGCTGCGGCACGAGGCTTAGCCCCTCAAGGTCGGCGCGGGGCGTGAGCCCGCAGAGCTCGACCAGCGTGGGGTAGATATCCATCAGCTCGGCGGGCTGGCGGGAGCGGCCGCCGGGAGATACGCCGGGGCCGGCGAAGATGAGGGGCACGCGGGTACCGTTGTCCCAGAGCGTATTCTTGCCGGTGATGCCCTTCTCGCCGAGGTGCCAGCCGTGGTCGCCCCAGACGACGACGACCGTGTTCTCCGCCAGCCCCTGCTCCTGGAGGGCCGCGAGGACCCGGCCGATCTGGGCGTCGACGAAGCTGGTGCAGGCCAGGTAGGAGCGGACGAGGTTGCGCCATTGCTGATTGTCGCGGATCCACTTCAGGCGGGGCTCGGGGAGGTTCCAGTGGAGGTACCAAGAGAAGCGGGGCGTGTCGGCGCGGTCGTCCTCGAGGATCTTCGGCAGGACGCTGTCGTCATCCGGGTAGAGGTCGAACCACGGCTGGGTGGCGTAGCAGGGCACGTGGGGCAGGAAGAAGCCGGCGGCCAGAAAGAAGGGCTGGTCGCGCGGGACGTTGCGGAGCTGCTCGATGGCCCAGCTTGCGACCTGGTAGTCGCCCTTGTCCTCGTCACGATGGGGGAACACGCCCCAGTCCATCAGGGGGTGGTTGCCCATCGGGGCGGGGGGAATGAGCTTCTTGTCGGGACGGACGCCGATGCCCGGGTTGGGGCCGACGACGTGGAATTCCCGGGGGCCGTCGGCGGCGGGCCCCTTGACCTTCGCCTTGCCGCCACCGGGGTTGCCGGCCCCGCCGTGGTAAATCTTCCCGGCGGCGAGCGTGCGGTAGCCGTGGGCGGCGAAGTGCTGCGGGAGCGAGACGCGGTCTTTCCACTCGGGCAGCGTGCGAAACCACGGGGCGAGACCGTAGATGCCGGTGGTGGTGGGGCGGAGGCCGAGCATCAGGCTCGTGCGGGAGGGGTTGCAGAGCGGGGCGTTGCAGTGGGCGTTGAGCATCGACGTCCCGCGCGCGGCGAGGCGGTCGAGGTGGGGAGTCTTGGCGAGCGGATGGCCACCGAGGTGCCCGAGCCAGTCGTTCTGGTCGTCGATGGCGATGAACAGCACGTTGGCGCGGCGGGGTACCGCAGGGGCCGCGGCGACGGCGGGCAGGACCGCGGCGAGGACGAACGCGACCAGAAGGCAGGCGGGGAGCAGGCGGGACATAAGGGAGGCGGGGCCAGTCAGGCTCGCGGCGTGGCCGGGGCATTTGAAGCAAATTCCGCGCGGGGACCGCGGAGCCAACTTGCGTCCCGGCGTGGCCCGTGGCACCGGAATCGTATGGAAGGCACCGGACTCATCCAAGACCTGGCGATCGTGCTGCTCGCGGCGGGCGTGGCGGGGGCGCTTTGCCGGCGCTTCGGGTTGTCCGTCATCGTGGGTTACCTCGTAGCGGGGATGTTAGTCGGTCCATTCACCCCGCCTTTCTCGTTCGTGCAGGATGTGGAAAGGATCCGGACGCTCTCGCAGGTTGGCCTGGTCTTCCTGATGTTCGGGATTGGGCTGGGGCTCAGCCTGACCAAGCTGGGGCGGCTGGGGGCGCCGGCTCTGCTGGCGACGGGCGTGGGTGCGGTGCTGATGCTGGTGTTCACCAGGGCCTTGGGCGTGGCGCTGGGCTGGAGCGCGGCGCAAAGCCTCTATGTCTCGGCGATGCTGATGGTTTCGAGCTCGGCCGTGATCGCCAAGGTGATCGCGGAGCTGAACCTCGGGCACGAGCGACCGGCGCAGGTGGCGCTGGGGGTGACGTTGCTCGAAGACATCGTAGCCGTGGTGATGCTGACCCTGCTCGGGGCGCAGGCCGCGGGTGGCGCTGGCGGGGGGCAACTGGGGCCGGTGCTGGCCGGGATGGGGGCGTTCGTGACGCTGCTCGTGGGAGCGGGGCTGCTGATGGTGCCGCGGGTGTTGCGGCGGCTGGAGGCCCGGGCGGACCCGGAGCTGCAGACCATCGTGGTGGCGGGCCTGCTGTTTTTGCTGGCGGTGGTGGCGGCGCGAGCGGGGTATTCGCTGGCCCTGGGGGCGTTCCTGCTGGGGGCCATCGTGGCGGAACTGCCGCAGCGGGCGGGGGTGGAGCGGGCGTTCGCCGGGATGCGCGACCTCTTCAGCAGCGTGTTCTTTGTGTCCATCGGGATGATGCTGGACCCGCGCGAGCTGCTGCCGGTGCTGCCCGCGGCCTTGGGCCTGCTGGTCTTTGTGGTGGTGGCCCGGGCGACGGCGACGACCCTCGGTCTGGTCCTGTGCGGGACCCGCCCGCGGGATGCGCGGCGCGCGGGCCTGCTGCTGACGCCGCTGGGCGAGTTCACCTTCATCATTGCCCAGCTGGGCGTCTCTGCCGCAGTGCTGCCGCCGCGCTTTTATCCCCTCGCGGTCGGCCTCGCCATCCTGACGGTGCTGGTGGTCCCGGCCCTGAACCGCCGGGCCGAGGCCATCCTCGCGCTGCTAGGGCGGGTGGAGCCGCGTTGGATTGGTCGGGCCTTGGAGGCCTATCACGGCTGGCTGCAGGCGGTGCAGGCGCGGCCCCCGCGTTCGGTCGCGTGGCGGCTGGTGCGGGGGCGCCTGCCGCAGGTGGCGGCCGAGGCGCTGCTGGTCACCGGGGTAATGCTCTTCACGCCTCAGTTGCTGGAGCTGCTCCGGGCGCAGGCGCCGGCCTTTGGGTTGCCGGTGCGGACCGTGGAGCTGGCCTGCTGGGGCGCGGTCGGACTGGTCGCGTTGATTTTGCTGTTCGCCCTGTGGCGGAACCTGGCGGCGATCGCGCTGATCGTGGCGGAGTCGGTCGGGGATGGCGGCGGCCTGCCCACGGGGGTGGTGCAACGGGTCCTGCGCGCGGTGCTGGCGCTCCTGCTCTTCGCGTGGGTGCAGGCGATCGCCCCGTTCGGCCCGCTGGGGGTGTGGGGTTGGCTGGTCGTGCTGGCTGGGGCGGTGGCGGTGGTCGCGTTCCTTTCCCGCAAGCTGATCTTCTGGCACAGCGAGTGGCGGGCGTCGGTGGATGCGGTGCTGACGGAGGATCCGCGGGCCGCGGCGGCCGCCCGCGCGGCCGAGCAGCGCGGACGCGATCTCGAGGCTTGGCAACTGAGTCTGGCGGAGGTCGTCGTGCCGGACGGCGCGGACTACGCGGGCCGGACCCTCGCCCAGCTGGCGATCCCGGCGCGGCTGGGCTGCACCGTGCTGGAGATCGAGCGCAACGGGCACGTCGTCACCGCGCTGCGGCCGGACTTCCCAGTGTTTCCCGGAGACAAGCTGCTGCTTCTGGGGGCGCCGGCCCGGCTGGTCACCGCGCGGGGCGAACTGCAGCAGGCCCCCGCGGCGGCGCCGGCGGACGAGGAATTCCGGGGGTCCGTGCTGGAAACCTTCACTTTGCCCGCGGGTGGCTTTGAGGGGCGGACCTTGGCGGCGCTGCGGCTGGCCCAGCGGACGGGGGTGCGGGTGGTTGCCCGGGAGCGCCAGGGGGCGCGGGTGCTGGCGCCGGGCGGCGCGGAAACCCTCGTGGCAGGGGATTTGGTGCTGGTGGCGGGCACCCTTGCGGAGATCGGCGCGTTCCGGCGCTGGCTGGCCGCCGGTGGCTCCGCGGAGGCGTCTGCGTGAAGGGCTTCGCGGACGAAGCGCGCCTCCGGGCCTGCGGCCGCAAGCGGCGCTACCGCAGCCAGGGCGACGCGCTGGACGCGGCCCTGCTGGCAGGAGTGGAGCGGGAGCGGTCCGCGTACCGCTGTGCGTACTGCGGCCAGTGGCACCTCACGACCCGCGAACGGGCTGAAGCGCCGCGGCGCGGCTTGCGTTAGTCAACGAAAGGCTTGCGTCGCGCGTGGCCGGGCCCTGTTTCGAAGGGATGTCGAGCCCCGTAGCCCTTGGAAGCCGCCCCGCGGATGCCGCGGGCGACGGCGTCTCGGTGTCCCGCCAAGCCCCGGCGGAGGGCTGGTTGCGGCAGGTGCGTCTGGCCCGCGGGGTTACGCAGCAGGCTTTGGCTGACGCCTTGGGCTGCAAGCGTCAGGCGTGTGCTCAGCTGGAGCGTTCGGAGGCCCGGGGGGCGATTTCACTTTATTCCCTGCGCAAGGCGGCCGCGGCGATGGACTGCGAGCTGGTCTACGCGCTCGTCCCGCGGGGGGCGGCCCAGGCAGTGAACGCAACCGCGAAGGAACCTGAGGCGGAGCGGCCGTGGGTGGCCGGCGAGGACTTGCCGACGAATCTGCTCTGAGCTGGCGCCGGAGGCGGGCGCGGGCGCCGTCAGGGCTTGATGAGGATGCGCCGGATCACTGGCGGCTGGCGGGGCACGCTGGAGCTGCCATCGGGGCCGGGCATCGTCGGGAGCTCGGCCAAGGCGTCGACGACCTCGAAGCCCCGGATAACCTTGGCAAAGATCACGTAGGACGGCGGCAGCCGGTAGTCCTGGTGCATAATGAAGAACTGGCTCGTGTTGGTATTCGGTCCGCGGTTGGCCATCGCGACAATGCCGCGGCGGTAGCCGGCGCGGTAGAGCGACGAGGTGGGTTCGAGCTCGTCGGCGAAGGTGCCACCCCAGGCGCTCTGGCCCCCGCGGCCGTCGCCGAGCGGGTCGCCGCCCTGGAGCATAAAGCCGCGGATGATGCGGTGAAAGGTGAGGCCGTCGTAGTAGCCGTGTTCGGCGAGGAGGCGGAAATTTTCCACCGCGCGCGGGGCGGCCTCGGGGAACAGTTCCAGCTCGATCTCGCCCTTTTCCAACTGAAGCACGGCGTGGCGGCCCCCGGAGCTCTGGGCCCCGGCTGGCACCTTGGGGTTACCTTTTGCCGGCGGCGCGGACGGTGTGCCGGCCTCGGGCTGGCAGGCGGTGAGCAGCAGGGCGGCGACCAGCGGGAAGAGGGGACGGAACGTCATCCCTCCCTATCTCGGCTGGCGCGTGGGCAAGTCAAGGCGCGGTCGGCGGGACCGCGGGCGTCAAGCTGGCGGGAGGGACCGCGGGCGGTTGGGAAGGGGCGGCCTCGTTCTCGCCGGAGAGGGTGCGCAGGAAGTTGGGGGGCCCCATCAGGAACTCCCAGCGCGGCCGCTCGAGCGTGCCGGTGAGCCGCACCTCCAGGGCGTTGGACAGCGGGGTGAGCACCGCGCCGACCACGGTCTTAAGGACATTTTCGCTTTCTCGGAACGGGAAGACCTTGGCATTGAAGCGCAGCTCGCGCCGGTCGAGGGCAAATTCCCCAGCGGCGTCGATCGCGGAGTTGGCGCCGCGGAGTTCCACCTGGGGGAAAATCAGCCGCGGCCCCTCCAGGCGAAGGTTGGCCCGGGCCTCGGTGAAGCGCAGTGAGGTGAAGGTGAACAGCTCCGAGAGCAGGCCCAGCATCGGTACCTCGCCCAGTTCCGGGCCCTGGAGCGTCGCGTTGCCGTCCCCACGGAAGGAAAATGGGGCCGCGTAGTCGCCCTCCGCGGAGGCCGAGAGGTTGAAACGCAGGTTGGCCCGCTCCCGCACGAAACGGTCCGGGGGCGCCGGGGGCTCCCCCCGTCGCGTCGCGAGGAACGCTTGGAGGGTGGTCGCTGCGGGCCCAAGGCTTGCGTCCACCAACGAGGCGTTAAATCCGACCCGCCGCGCGGCGCCGGTGCCCCAGACACGGGCGTTGCCAGAAACGCGGCCCTCCGCGTAGCGCGCGGAGAACGGGTCGACGTTCACCTCCGGACCCGCGACCCGGGCCTTAAAGGCGACCTCCTGCAGCGGGAAACCGTGGAAACGGAAGACGCCTGCTACCCGGCCCTCAATTTCGAGGCGGTTGATCGCCCCCGCGGGCGCGGCCGGGCCGTGCAGGCGCCCGCGCAGGCCGAGTTCGGGCGACGCCTCGGCCGCATAGGCGTCGAGGAGGGAGTTGAGCGGGGAGCCAAGCAGTTGCCGCACGGACGCGAGGCCGAGGCTTGATCGCAGGTCAAGGTCGAGGTGGCGCCAGCCTACGCCAGGCCCGACCACTTGGGTGAAGGTGCCGCGCGCCGCTCCGCTTGGGTCCGCGAGGCGGAATTCCAGCCCGTCGATCCAGCCAGGGCGGATAAACAAGCGGGTTCGGACCTCCTCGACTGGCGCGCCGCGCAGCTTGATGCGGTCCGCCTGGGCGCCGACGAAGACTGCGGCCCGGTGTCCTTGGCGCCACACGCCCTGCACGTCGACGCTGGCTGTCGGCGGGGCGTCCGGGAATTCCAGCTGGGTGAAGAACGCCGGCCACCACGGGCCGAACCAGCGGCCGATGGCGAGCGGGCGGAGCCCTCCGTCGAGGAGAAAACGGAAGGCGTGCGTGCGCAGGTCGTGCTCGTAGGTGCCGCGGGCGTGGTTCTCGCCGATCCGTGCGAAGGCCTCCGGCGAGTAGAAGCGCCCGGGCTCCAGCGCGACTACCGCGCGCCCGTCTTCCATCGTCACACCGAAGGAGTTCATCCGCGGAATGCGCACCCGCGCATCGAGCCGCGCAAAGGTCCAGTCCGGGCCGAAGGCCGCCGTCCCCGTCTCCACGGTCAGGGCCTCGTAGGAGTAGAAACGGGAGACGTCCATGCCCAGCCGTCGGCTGATAACGTCGAGGAGGCCGGGAGACAGTTCCCCGCCAAAGGAGACGCGCCCGCTCCGCCGGCCCCAGTCGATCTCCGCGGCTAGCTGCAGCGGCAAGTCGAGCAGCCGGAGCCCCGCCTCCGCGGTGACCGTGGTCCCCGCGCCCCGGCGCACGCGGGCTGTCACTGCCCGGAGCGCACCGTCCGCGGTCTCGACTCTGGCGGCTGTGACTTCCGCCGCCGCGGGCCAGCCGCCGTCGGGGGCATCGAGGCGAAGCGGGGTCAGGGTGACCTCCAAGTGCTGGAAACGGGCGAGATTCTCGACTTGGAGCGTGCCGGCGGAGACCTGCAAATCTGACACCACCGGTTCCGGTCCAAGCTGGACGGCTCCGGAGAGCGAGACCGCGCGCGCTTCGCCGGCCGCGGGTGGCGGGAGAGGGATGCGGGTGCCGGTGAGATGAAAATCGAGTTGATGGCGGCCGGATTCGGCAGGGATGATTTCGAAACGCACCCGTAGGTCCTCCGCCTCGGCGAAGTGGCGGCCGGCGGCGAGGACGGCGCGGGCGACGGAGGGGAACTGGCGGGCGACCTCCGCGGCGAGCGGGGGGGCGGAGGGGTCCGGGCGCGGCAGCGCGAGTATTCCTTCCGCCTGCACAAAGACGCCCTGCACCCGAGCGTCGAAATGATCGAGGCAGAGACGGCCGTTCTCGAGCCGTAGCACGGCCTCGATCCCGGCGGCGAGCGCTTCGGAGCGCCCGGAGGGCGTCAGTTGGGGCGGGGCTAGCACGGCGACGTCCTGGAGCTGCAGTTCTCGCAGGAGGACCTCTCCGCGGAGGGCCGCGGTGGGGTCGAGGACCGCGTAGACCCCGCGGGCCTCCAGGATGGGCGTAGCGAACGCGGGTAGGAAGAGCCGCACGTCCCGCGCGTAGACGCGCCCGGCGGGATCGAACGAAGTTGCGCCGGCGGAGGCGAGAAAACCCTGCCGGGCGAGCTCGGCCTCAAGCCGCCGCAGCAGCGGGGCGGGCACCGTCAGCTCGCGGCTGGTGGCAATCCAGGCCTGCAGGGCGAGCAGCAGCAGCAACCCGAGCCACAGCGTCCAGACCCCGAACGCCCAGCCCGCCCGCGCGACACGCGCGGCGGCGGCGCGGCTGACCTCAAATAAAGGCGGCATCGGCCCGGGGTTCAGCGTGGCGGGGCGGGACGCGGGCCCGGGTCCCGCGGACCGTAAGTCAGAGCCCAGAGCGCGTCGATGACGGGCTGGGGCAGGGAGAACACGGTGTCCAATTCCCGGCTGCCGGCATATTGCAGGCTGCCACCGAGCCGGTCGGTGAGCAGGAGGCTGAAGGTGGTCGCGGTGGGGGTCAGGCCGCCTCCCGCCCCGGCGATCACGGCCTCGAGGCGGTAGCGCCACGGGCGTTCCTCGCCCCCGACGACCACCTGAGGAGTGAAGCCGCCCGGCAGGAATTCGCGGGCTGCGGGCGCCCGCAGCGCCGCCAGCAGGCCCGCGAGTGCCGCGGGATCCTTGGGCGGGGGCGTGGCCTGGCCGGCCGCGTCGAGCGCCGTCGCGAACACCTCCCGGCCGCCTTCCGCCTCGTTGAGTTGTACGGAAGTGATGCGCGCCGTTTCGGCGAGCGGGGGAGCCACCGCCCGGTCCCGCCAAGCGTGGGTAACCACGGGCAGTTCCTCCAGCACAGCGCGGTCGATCTGATAGATGGAGTTGCCCGGATCCGTAGCCGTGCCCACGCGCGCATAAAGCTGGCGCGGCGCATCAGTGCCCAGCCGCAGCACGAGGGGCGGGACGCCGCCGCCGCGACTCAGGACGATCTCACGCAGCGGGCGGTTGAAACCCCACTCCTCGAGGTCCGCGCTCGTTGGCGCGTCACTCTTGAAACGTTGCACGCTGAGCGCGGCCAGCTGCTCCAGCAGCCGTTGCACGCGACCCGCGTCGGCGGGCAGGGCGCGGGTGTCGCCGGTGGCCGCGGACAACTGCCACGCGCGGGCGGCGGGGCCCTCGCCCAAACGGCGCAACTCCACGGGACTAGGCCCGGGCTGCAAGGGGGAGGACAGGGTCACCGCGGTGACCGCGGCCGGATCGAGGTCGTCGAGCACGCGTTTCTCTCGGAGGCTCTCCTGCGCCGCGCGGAGCGTCTCCAGCAGCGCTGGCGGAACCACGGTAGTGAAGAGGGTGGGCCGGCCCTCGAGCTGGGCGAGGAACTCTATCCCGGGGGTCAAGCCGGATTCCGGGGGCGCGGGGTTGGCGACTGGCTCGCCGAGGTAGAGCACTTCCAGCCGGCCGTTGCCCTCAAGGGCGAGGCGCAGGCTGGGTGCGGCAGAGGGCGTCGGGCCCGCGGAGCTGACGGGGAAGGAACGGGCGCGTAGCGCATTCAGGTCGTTCACCAGCAGTTCGATCGCTTGGCGGCTCGCGCGGGCGGAGATTGGCGCGTCGAACGTCCAGCGGGTGCCTTCGCGGCGCAGGCGCACGCGGACCCCGGCCGCGCCCACCTCGGCGGAGCGAGGCACAAGCTGGAGGCCGAGTGAGCGCGCCTCGAACACCCGCACGCCGAAAAGGGTGTCGTCCCGCAGCTGTGCCAGCGGCGGGGAGAGCAGGTCTGCGAGCGTGCGGTTGACGACGTGAATGCGGGTGCCGTCGGGAGAAAGCACGTAGAGGCGGCGGCCGTCGGGTGTGCTGTCGCCGAGGCGGAGGACGGTCTGCCGTGCGGGGGCGCCGGGGGCCGGGTCGCCGCTAGTGAAGGTCGCGGTGAGGCGCGGCGGGGAAAGGCCGAAGTCGGCGGGCGTCTGCTGATTCCGGGCGAGGTCGGCGACCGCGAAGCTAGTTTCGTGCTCGAGCAACTGCAGGCCTTGGAGCAGGCCGGTGACGGCGTGGGGGTTCGCGGGCCAGCGCTCGAGGGGTCGGGTAAGAAACCACGCGTCGCGCTCGCGGACAAGGCGGTAACCGGTGCCGCCCGGTCCCTGTACCTCGAGCGTGGTGATGCGGGCGGCCTCAGGCCCGAGGACGCGGCGGCGGGCCTCGCGGGAGGTGGCCTCTGTGCGCCACGCGCGTTCGAAATGGAAGATGTACGCGAAGAGGGCGACGTTGAGGAGCACCAGGACAAGCGTGACTTTCGTGCGCATGGGCGTCAGGAGCGGCGGGTCCAGTGGACGAGGAGGCCGAGCAGCAGGGCGGCGCCCGGTAGGCCGAGGAGCAGGGTGTAGCGCAGGCGGCTGAAGTCGGCGGCGCTGAGGGAGAGCTGGAAGCGTTCGACCGGGCGGGGCGGGATGCTGAGCTGGCGGTCGCGATCGACGCACCAGTTCACCGCGTTGAGGAAGAACGCGAGGTTGCCGCGGTCGACCCGGGCGTTCGTCACCATGTCCCCGGTACCGAGAACCACGAGTTTGCCCCCCCGCACGCTGAAGGGGAGGTTGTCGCGGACGCTCACCCGTTCCGCGGCGACGGCCACGCCCAGGCGGTCGGCCGGTTCCATCCCCGGCAGCGGCCGGGTGTCGATCCCAGGGTCATAGCGGTGGATCACCCCCTCGCGCAGACTGCGCTCGCCCCAAGCGGTAGGGGAGGTCGCCGCCAAGGTCACGGTGCTCACTGCGCCGCCGAGCGTCCGGCCCGGGTCGGGCATCACCGTGCGCGTGGCCCCCAGCGCGAGGTGAGCTCCGTGCTCGATGAGCGAGCGGGTAACCGGGTGCGGGGCGTAGGCGCGGATCAGCAGGTCACCATTCTCGGCCACGTTTTCCGGGCCAGTGTCGCAGATCCAGTCATCCTGAAGCAGCACGCCCCAGTCCAGCAGGAGGTCGTCCAACCCGAGCCCGGCCGCGCCAAGCCCGGGAGGTAGAAAGGTGATCATTCTGCCCGCGTTGGCGCCGAGATGCTGGCGCAGCAGTTCCTGCTCGATGCGAGAGAAGCGGGACTGCGGAGCCACCGTCACCACGAGGGCGGCGTCCGGGGGGATGCGGCGCGCCACCGTGAGGTCGAGTTCCTCGGCCTCGAAGTTGCGGATCCGAAGCTGGTCGCGCACCGCGGAGAGCCCGCGCAGCGGGTCCGCGTCGTTCAGGCGCAACTCCCCGTGGCCGGCGAGGAAGTAGACCTTCTGCCGGCCCGGGCTGGAGACGTCGAGGATTGCCGCGGTGAGGACCTGCTCACCGATGAACGCCTGCCGGCGCCGCTCCCGCAGGATGTAGAGCTCGTTGACCGTCACCACGCGCCGCCGGTCCCCCGAAAGCAGCAGCAGCAGGTCCGGTTGGTCCACCCCGAGCTCCTCGCTCCGCCTCCGGTTCTGGTAGACGTCGAGCGTCTCGCGCGTGATGCGCCCCTCGGGCCGCGCGTCGGTCGAATGGACGTACTCGTCGATCAGGCCGGCGAGTTCCGGATGATCCGACTCCGCCGACTGGGTCAGCACCAGGTGGACCGGGCGGGGCAGGTCGCGGAGGTAGGAGAGCGTCTCGGGCGCGAGGGAGAAACGGCGATTCGCGGTCAGGTCGAAGCGGACCGGATGGTGGCGCGCGACGTAGTTGAGCCCCCCGAACAGCGTCAGCAGAAGGAATGCCTGCAGCAGCAGGTTGACGGTGCGGATCCAGCGGGCGGCGCGGAAGCTGGAGAGGGGGTCCATGGGGAGCCGTCAGGCGTGGAGCTGCTTGGCCTCCACGCTGAGAATGCTAAGAATGAGGGCGAGCGCGGTGCCGCTGGCGTAAAATAGCAGGTGCCGCAGATCGATCACCCCGCGCGCGAAGTCGTCCCGGTGGCCGAACACATGCCCGTGATCCACCGCGGCCCGCAGCGGCCGGAGCAGCCCCTGGTCGAGCCAGGGCGAGTCGGCGAGCGCGTTGCCGCCAAGGATCAGCGTGGCCAGTGCCACGCACGACAGGATGCCGGCGACGGATTGGCTCCGGGTGAGGGAGCTCGCGAGCACTCCGAGCGCGACGAAGAGCAGGCCCGAGACCCCGATGAACAGGAAGCCCCCGAGGAGCGGTCCCGCGTCGAGGAAGCGCTCATCGCCGGAGTAGCGGCGCAGCACGAGGAAGAACCCAAGGGTGGAGGCCCAGAGGGCGGTGTAGAGCGCGTAGGCGGCCCCGAACTTCGCGAGAACCACCTCGGTGGTCGTGACGGGGGTCGTAAGCAGGGTTTCGAGGGTCCCGGCCCGGCGCTCCTCGGCGAGGCACTTCATCGTCAGCAACGGCACCATCACGCAGACCGGCAGCCAGAAAAGCTGGAAGTACACCACGGCGGGCGAGGTCTCCTGCGGGGCGCCGCCGTAGAGCTCCACAATCTTGATGAAGACGAGGCCCATGAAGCCGAGGAACAGCGTGGACGCTACGTAGGTGGCAGGCGAGACTAGGAGCATCCGCAGCTCGTGGCTGAGCAGGGTGGGCAAGTGTTTCATCGGGCGGGGGTCGGGCGGGGCGCGGCGGCTTGGACCGCGTCCCAACTGCGTCGGGTGGCCGCGAGGAAGACATCCTCAAGCGAGGGGTGTTCGCGGCCGATCGCGCGGACGCGGCAGCCGGAGGCGGCAAGCGCGGCCACGATCGCCTCGCCCAGCTCGTCGGGACGCGCGGTGGTCAGCCGCAGGCGGCGGAACTCCTCCGGGCCGGCGCCGGGGGCCTCCCCCGGCGGGGTGGCGCGCAGGTCCGGTTCAACGGTCGCGAGCGCCGCGGCAAGGGTGGCCGGGTCGCCGGCCACCTCGAGGACATAAGAGGACTGACCGAAGATCTCGCGGCGGAGTTCCGCGGGCGTCCCCTGCGCCACCACCCGGCCCTGGTTGATGATCAGCACTCGGTCGCAGGTCACCTCGATCTCGGGCAGGATGTGGGAAGAGATGATGACCGTCATCCGTCCACGGAGGCCCGCGATGAGGTCGCGCACGATCAGGATCTGATGCGGGTCGAGGCCGATCGTCGGCTCGTCCATAATGATCACCGGTGGTTCCGCCAGGATCGCCTCGGCGATGCCGACCCGCTGCCGGTAGCCCTTCGAAAGCTGGCCGATGATGCGGTGGCGCACCCGCTTGAGGTCGCAAATCTCCAAAACCTCGTCGATGCGCGGGCCGAGCTGGCGCCGGGCCACCTCCTTGAGTCGGCCCCGGAAATAGAGGTACTCCGAGACCCGCATATCCTCCGGCAAAGGGTTGTTCTCGGGCAGGTAGCCGATGCGGCGCTTTACCTCGTCGGGCCGGGTCGCCACCGGCAGGCCGCAGAGGTGCACGCTCCCCGCGGTGGCGGGCAGGTAGCCGGTCAGGATGCGCATCGTGGTGGATTTGCCGGCGCCGTTGGGTCCGAGGAACCCGACGATTTCTCCCCGGGCCACGGTGAAGCTGATGTCGTTCACCGCGGTCGTGCCGCCGTAGGTCTTCACCAAGCGGGAGACTTCGATCGCGGGCGGGGGCGCGGACATAAGGGGATCAGATGCCAGGTCCCGGGGGGCGCGCAAGGCTAGCGCGGAAGCGAGCTCACAGGTCCCGTTCTACCGAAACCTCGCCCGCCCGGAAGCGATGCAGCCGGGCCGCCTCGTCCCGCAGCAGCAGCGCCCCCTCCTCGTCGAGGCCCACAACGGTGCCGTGGTGCCTCCGCCCGCCCTCCAGCAGCGTGACCACGCGGCCGCGAAGCAGGTCGTGCTGGTGCCAGCGCTCAGGGAACCGCTCCCGATGCCGGTCCTCGACGAAGGCCGTGTAGGCGAGGAGCACCCGCCCGATCAATGCGGCCGCCAGCCGATTCAGGTCCACGGGCCGGCCCGCGACCTGGCCGAGAGAGATCGCCCGCCGCGCGAGGTCCGCCGGCCAGGCGTCCGGCGGCGTGTTCACATTCAGCCCGACCCCGAAAACTAGGTCCCGAATCTGGTCCGCGTCGATGCGCGCCTCCGTCAGCATTCCGCCCGCCTTCCGGCTGCCGTACACCAGATCGTTGGGCCACTTCAGCCGGGGTGCCTCGGGCGCGAAGTTGCCCAGCAGCTCGCACAGGTTGACGCCCATCCAGAGGGTGAAGAGCGGCATCCGGGCCGGCGGCACCCGCGGGCGGAACCCGAAGCTCGCATAAAGGTTCGCGGGGGACGAGCTGTGCCACGACCGGCCGAAGCGGCCACGGCCCTGCGTCTGCCGCCGCGCCAGCACCGCGAACGGGGTCGGCCGGCCTGCCGCCAGCTGCCGCAGCACTTCGTCGTTGGTGCTGTCCACCTCGTCCAGCACCAGCAGCGAGAACCCTCGGGGCCGGCCACGGAGCAGGGTTTCAACCAGCGCCGGGTGCAGCTGCTCCGGCGCCCGGACCAGCCGGTAGCCGCGGGCCCGTTTCGCCTCGAGAATGAAGCCGGCGGCACGCAGCCGCTCCATCCGCTGCCAGACGCCGACCCGGGACAGCCCGAGCCGTCGCGCGAGGGCGGCGCCCGACACCCAGCCGCCTTTGTGGGCGAGCAGTTCGCGGAGGATGAGGTGTTCGTTCTGGGGCATGGGCGCGGCGGGAAAACTCGGGATTTGAAATCAAGGACACGGGAGGCAGCCTCCCGCAAATGTCATTTGCCGCGTTCGAAGGTTCCCTCGCCCGCGATGCCGCCCCGCCCTCGGCGTGGAGCCGCGCCCTGCAGGCCCTCTGGCATGACGCCAAGGGCGACTGGCACGCCGCGCACGACCGGGCGCAGGAGGATCATTCCGCCGCTGGCGCCTGGGTCCACGCCTACCTGCACCGCAAGGAGGGGGACGCGGGCAACGCCGCCTACTGGTACGCGCGGGCAGGGCGGCGGCCGCCTCCGTCCGGGCTCGGGCTGGCGCAGGAACGGGACCAGATTGCGCGGGCGCTGGCAGAGGGCTGAAGGATTCCCCGGGTCGCGCGCTCAGCGGGGCTCGCCGCTGCTCCAGCCGAAGTCGCTGGAGCGCAGGTAGGTCTTGCGCGACTCGCGCAGGATGTAGTCGCCCGCCGCGGCGTCCGTGCGCCCCGCGTTCAGGCCGGCCTCGCGCAGATCGCTCATATTGCGCAGGCGCTCGTCCTCTTCGTACATCGCGAGGGCGCGGGCCTCCTTGGTCATCCCGATGTAGGGGATCGTCCAACGGTTAAGGGCGCGGTCCGCCTCGGTGGAGTAGCGCCGCATCGCGATGTCGGCCAGGCCCTTTGGAGTGTAGACGTCGCGTTCGCGGAACACGGGCGGCTTCTTCTCCTGCACGATGTACTTGGGCAGGCGGACGATCGTGTTCTTCGGCTTATCGACGTCCCGGAGGTCCACCTGCTCCTCCTCTGGGGGCGGGGGGGGCGGCGGAGGAGGGGGCGGTGTGTACTTGGGGGCGGCGGCGGCTAGGGCCGCGGCGGCCTCCCCGGAGATCGCGCGGGAGCGCCGGGGAGCCGAGGAGGCGGGACGGTCTTCCTGGCGCGGGGCGAGGACCGGGGAACCGGCGGCCGGGGGAGCAGTCTGGGCCGCGACGCCGGCGGCAAGACCGAGGCCGGCGAGGGCCGTGGCGAGGGAGAGGCGGAGGGCGCGTTCCATCGGGCGTGGAGACAAGCTGGGACGGGACCCGTTCCGCCGCAAGCCCGCGCTCGCCGGCTCGGGTCGCCGCGGGACGGTGCCACTCCTGCCACCACTCCCCCGCCCGGCGAACAGCGCGGGGGACTCCGCGGGCGGCAAGGGCACGGTGAGCAAGGGCTTCAAGCGCGCGCGAAGCCGTTCCTCCTCCCCACCGCCGTCCGAACCGAAAGGCGGCCCGTTCTCCTTCGGCCGCTCGTAAAAGCAACCTGCCCAAAGACTCTCGGGACGCAGCAGCGCGGCGATCCGGGCCGTGACCGCCGCCCAGCGGGCCGGATCCGGCGCGCAGACAAAGGCACGCTCGCAGATCAGGCTCAACCGTAGCCGAGGAGGGAGATATCCAGCGCCCGCGCGCGGGCCAGCACGGCGGGGCGGTCAAGCAGCAGGACCTGGCTGGCCGCAAGGGCCGCGGCGTGGATGCCCGAGGAGGCCATCACCTCGAGGGTGCGTTCGCCGAAGCAGGGAACGTCGAAGCGCCAGTCCTGTCGCGCTTTGACCGTCTTCACGAACAGTGCCCCCGTGGCCTGGAAAGTCCCGGCGCGGCGCAGCATCTCGTCCGTGCCCTCGTAGGCCTCCACCGCGAGCACGGTACCCTCGCGCACGACGCAGCTCTGGCCGATGTCGAGGCGGGCGCATTCGCGGGCGATCTGGACCCCGTGCTTCAGGTGATCCGGCTCGATCGGGAAACTGCGGTCGGTCATCGGCCCTAGCGTGGCGAGCTGGTCATCGAGGAAGGAGCGCGCGTCAAGGAGGGTGACGCCTAGCTCCTCGATTTCCTGAGCGATGGCGCCGAAGATGGTCTCCGCATTGCGGCGGCGGAGGGAGAGCAAAATCCGTGTGGCCTTGAAGTCGGGATGGAGGCCGTGGAACAGGCGTCGCGGCGTGATCTGCCCGGCCATCAGCGCGGAGCCCGCGCCGAAGGCACGCAGCGCGTCCAGCAGATGGCCCAATTGGCCGACCTTGAGCATCACGCGCTCTCGTTCCGGGAACAAGGCGACGAGTTCGGGCAGGGTTTCTCCTTCGAAAGCGATCAGGCGCAGCGGCACGCCAGCGGCGCGGACCGCCGCGGCGGCGAGCCGTGGGTAGAGTCCCTGACCTGCGATGAGCGCCAACGGCCGCTTCGGGTCAAACGCGGGGGGCAGGAAGCGGGACGTCGCAGGCACGGCGGGGGACTCAGCCGACGACGAGGTTCAGGATTTTGCCCGGTACGTAGATGACGCGCCGCAGCCCCTTGCCTGCGAGGTGCGGGGCCACCTTGGCGTGTTCCCGAGCGAGGGCGACCGCCTCATCCTGGCTGGTCCCGACGGGCACCAGCTGGTCGCCGCGGTGCTTGCCATTTACTTGGAACACCAGCTTCACCTCGCTGGCGGCAAGCAGCGCCGGATTGTACGCGGGCCACGGGGCGGCCATCACGCTACCTTCTCCGCCGAGTCGCGCCCACAATTCCTCGCTGAGGTGGGGCGCGAAGGGCGCCAGCAGCTGCAGGAACGCGCGCGCGGTGGCGGTCCGCGCGGCCGGGGCCTTCTGGAGCGCGTTGGCGAAGATCATCATCTGGGAAATCGCGGTGTTGAACCGCAGCGCCTCGATATCGTCCCCGACTTTGCGGATCGTCTCGTGCAGCAACCGCGTCAGCGCCGGGTCCTCGGCGGCGTCCGCGGACAGCTTGGCCGAGACCGCGCCGTCGGGCCCGAGGCACTCGCGCCAGACCTTCTGCAGGAAGCGGTGCACGCCCTCGATGCCGCGGGGATTCCACGGCTTCGTCGCCTCGAGGGGCCCGAGGAACATCAGGTAGAGGCGCAGCGTGTCGGTGCCGTGGGACTGGATGATCGTGTCCGGGTTGACCACGTTGCCGCGGCTCTTGGACATCTTCTCGCCGTCCTCCCCGAGGATGATTCCTTGGTGGAAGAGGCGGCGGAACGGCTCGGCCTCGGGCACGAGGCCCAGATCGAAGAGCACCTTGTGCCAGAAGCGGGCGTAGAGGAGGTGGAGCACGGCATGCTCGGCGCCGCCCACGTAGAGGTCCGGGCTGCCCCAGTAGTCGAGCGCCGCCCGCGATGCGAAGGCTTCCGGGTTGGCCGGGTCGACGAACCGCAGGTAGTACCAGCACGAGCCGGCCCATTGGGGCATCGTGTTCGTCTCGCGTCGCGCGCGGACCCAGAGGCCGTCCGCGGGGCAGGGTTGCGCTGCCGGCACCGTGGTGCCCGTGCGCGGGTTGAACCAGATCTCCAGCCAATCGGGGAGCTGGGCCAGGGGGCTCTCGCCGTTGCCGCTGGGTAAATAGGACTGCACCGAGGGCAACTCCAGCGGGAGGGCGGCCGCGGGCAGGAGCAGCGCGCACTGCCGCACGCCGTCCTGCACGTAGGTGACCGGGGCTTCCGGCAGCGGACCGACGCCCGCCGCGTGGACGCGCGCGTAGTCCGCCTCGCTCACCCACACGATCGGGAACGGTTCCCCCCAGTAACGCTGCCGGGAGAAGAGCCAGTCGCGGAGCTTGTAATTGACCGTGGCCTTGGCGAGGCCGCGCGAAGCGAGGTCGGCGGTGATCCGGCCTTTCGCCTCCTCCCACGGCAGGCCGTCGTAGCCGGGGGAGTTCACCAGATGACCCGCGCCCGTGTAGGGGAGCGGAGTCTCCCCGGTTTCGGGGGCGATCACTGGAATGACCGGCAGCCCGTACTGCACCGCGAACTCGTGGTCACGGTCGTCGTGGGCCGGCACCGCCATAATCGCGCCCGTTCCGTAGCCGAGCACCACGTAGTCGGCGACCCAGATCGGGACCTCGCGGGAATTGATCGGGTTGATCGCACAGGCGCCCGTGAAGACCCCCGACTTACCCTTGGCGAGGTCCGTGCGTTCAAGGTCACTCTTGGAGGCCGCGGCGCGGCGGTAGGCCTCGACGGCGGCGCGCTGGGCCGGGACGGTGAGAGAGTCAACCAGCGGGTGTTCCGGGGCGAGCACCATATACGTGCAGCCGTGGAGGGTGTCTGGTCGCGTGGTGAAGACGCGCAGCGGCTCCGACCGGCCAGGCAGGGCAAAGAGTAGCTCGGCGCCCTCGCTGCGGCCAATCCAGGCCTCCTGCATCCGTTTGGTGGAATCGGGCCAGTCGACGTCCTTAAGGTCCGCCAGCAGGCGCTCCGCGTAGGCGGTGATGCGCAGGACCCACTGGCGAAGGTTTCGGCGCTCGACGGGGAAGCCGCCGACCTCGCTCTTGCCGTCCACAACCTCCTCGTTGGCGAGGACGGTGCGCAGTTCGGGGCACCACCACACGGGGCGCTCGTCGACGTAGGCCAGCCCGCGCTGGAAGAGCTGGAGAAAGATCCACTGCGTCCAGCGGAAGTAGCGCGGGTCGGTGGTGTCGATCTCGCGGTCCCAGTCGTAGGAGAACCCGAGGGCCTTGATCTGCCGGCGGAAGTTGCCGATGTTGGCCTGGGTGTTGGTAGCCGGATGGGTGCCGGTCTTCACCGCGTGCTGCTCGGCGGGCAGGCCGAAGGCATCCCAGCCGATCGGGTGGAGCACGTTGCAGCCGCGGGCGCGTTGGAAGCGGGCGAGGATGTCCGTTGCGGTGTAGCCCTCGGGGTGGCCGATGTGCAGGCCGGCGCCGGAGGGGTACGGGAACATATCCAGCACGTAGTACTTTGGCTTCCCGGGGGCCGTTTCCGCCCGGAAAGACCGGTTCGCCTCCCAGTAGGCCTGCCAGTGGGGTTCGATCTCGCGGAAGTGGTACTCGATGCAGGAGGTGGCCATCGTCAAAAAACGGCGATGCTGGGTCGTTTCGCGCTCCGGTCAACCTCCGCCCTGCGGGGCGCCCGTGGGCGAGCCCGCCGTTGACGCGCGGGTACGGAGGCGGTTGCCTGCGGGCGATGCGTTCCCCCCGGATCTTGTCCCATACGTTCGCCTCCGTGCTGCTGCTCCTCACCGCGCCCTCCCTGCCCGCCGCCGAGGCCGCCCCCTCCCGCGGGGCCACGCTCTACGGGGCCCATTGCGCGATGTGCCACGGCGTCGCCGGCCAGGGTTTCCCCGGGGTCTATCCGCCGCTCGCCCAATCCGACTGGCTCGCGGCCAAGCTCGACGGCGCGATCGCCGCGGTCACCGCCGGTCTCAACGAGGAGATCATGGTGAACGGCGTGTCCTACCGCGGCCAGATGCCGCCGCAGATGCTCGACGACGCCGAGGTCGCGGCCGTCCTGACCTATGCCCTCAACTCGTGGGGTAACCCGGGCGGCGAGGTGCGGACCGAGGACGTCACGCGCGTGCGGGCGACGACCCGGTTTAAAACGTTCGAGGATTTGAAGAAGGCGGCGGACCACCGTCTGCTGCCCGCTGCGCCCGTCGGCTTCGAGCTAAAGGAACTGGTGCGCCTGCCGGACTTCGGTGTGCGCCTTGCGGGTGACGGCAAAGGTGGTCCGCTTTACGTGCTCGGCCAAGCCGGCGGCGTCTGGCGGGTGGAGTCCGACACCGGCAACCTCCGGCAGATCCTCTGGCCGCGGGACTTCGAGGGCCTTCGGCCACAGGAGTTCCAGACGCTGGGGATGGTGCTCGACGCGGAGGGCCGCCTCTGGATCTCCGTCAACCAGCGGGTGGCCACCCGGCCGTTCGAGACCAATGAGGTCGCGATCTTCCGGACCACGGCCGTGAGCCCCGAGGGCGATCCGATCAAGCCGCGGGCGTGGTTCCAGACCTCGTACCCGTGGGGCAACAACTGGTTCAACCACGGCATCTCGGACCTCCGTTTCGGTCCGGATGGCCTGCTGTACGTCAGCAGCGGCTCCCGTACCGACGCCGGCGAGGAGGGTACCTTCGAGCAGTTCGCCAAGATCGGGGAGACGCCGATCACGGCAGTGATGTGGCGGATGGACCCGAAGGCGGCCGAGCCGCGCATCGAGGTGATCGCGCGCGGGATTCGCAATGCCTACAGCTTCAATTGGGACGGCGTCGGAAATCTCTTCACCGTCTCGAACGGCCCCGACGCGCACGCGCCTGAGGAGATGGACCACATCGTCCCGCCCGGGCCCGGCGAGGAGCCGCGGCACCACGGTTTCCCCTACCAGTTCGGGGACAAGCCGGCCGGCCACGCTTGGTACGCGCACACGCCCGCCGCGCCTCCGGGCCTCAAGTTTATTTTGCCGGTCCTCAACCTAGGGCCGGCCGGAATAACGTCCGGGAAGCCGACCAGCACCTTCAATGCGCACAGCTCGCCCACCGGCCTGATCTGGCTTGGCGCCGGCTGGCCAGAGGCGGTGCGTGACACGTTCTTGGTCGGGCGGTTGGGCAGCTTTGTGATGGGACCCGGGCCCGACGAGGAGCATGGCTTCGATGTGCTGCAGATGCGGATGGAACGCCGCCCGGATGGCTCGTGGGCGGCCCGCACCACGACCTTCCTCGCGCCGCTCGGCCGGCCGATCGACCTCCTCCCCGCGCGGCCGGGCCTGCTCTACATCCTTGAGTACACGCGGCCCACCGAGCTCAAGGGCCGCGCCGGCTGGCTGCCGGGCCGCGTCCTCGAGCTTCGCGCCACCGGCACGAGCTGAAGCCGGGGCCCGGCGGCTTGCGCCCCGGGTGCCGGAACGGCCACGCTCGCCCGATGCGTCCCTCCTCCGAGCTCGTCGTGGGCTTCGATGCCGACGACACCCTTTGGCACAACGAGAGCATCTTCGAGCACTCGCATGAGCGGTACCGCGAACTCCTCTCGCGCCACCACGACGCCGCCACCGTCGACCGCACCCTCTTTGCGACCGAAATGCGCAACCTCGAGCTCTACGGTTACGGAGTGAAAGGCTTCACCCTCTCTGCGATCGAGACGGCCATCCAGCTTACGGAGGGGCGCATCTCCGGGGAGGAGATCCGGCGCCTGATCGAGCTCGGACGCGAGATGCTCGCCCATCCGGTCGAGCTGCTGGACGGTGTCGAGGAGACCCTCGCGCACCTCGCCGGCCGGCACCGGCTTTTGCTCATCACCAAGGGCGACCTGCGGGACCAGGAGCGCAAACTGGCCAAGTCGGGCCTCGCGGACCGTTTCCGCGCGGTCGAGATCCTTTCCGAGAAGGACGAGTCGTCCTATGCTGTGGTGCTACGGCGTCACGGCATTGATCCGGCGCGTTTCCTGATGGTGGGCAACTCGCTCAAATCGGACATCTTGCCCGTGCTCGCGCTGGGGGGCGCGGGTGCGCACGTGCCCTACCGGCTTACTTGGGCGGCCGAGCGCGCGGAAGCCCCCCGGGCGCCGGGGCGATTTTACGCGCTGGAATCAATCCGGGCTGTCACCAGCGTGGTGGCGGCCCTAGCGGCGGAACAGGCGTGAGCCGGGAGCCGCCCGGCAGCGCTCAGGCAGGGGAGGGGGCGGCCTTGCGGCGGTCGGGGAGGGCGCGGCTGGTGACCTCGGCGCGCAGGCGCCCGACGCAGGCGTCAGTGGCGAGCACACCCTCGTCCCCGCGGGCGCGCGAGCGGACGGAGACCCCGCCCGCCTCGGCCTCCTTCTGGCCGAGGACGAGCGCGTAGGGGACCTTATCGATCTCCGCGCGGCGGATCTTCGCCCCGAGCTTGTCGCTGTGCTCGTCGAGCGTCGCGCGCAGCCCCTCCGCCCGCAGGCGGGCGAGCAGCGCGCGCGCCGGCTCAATCGTCTTCTCGCTGATCGGGAGGATCCGCACCTGCTCCGGCGCGAGCCAGAGCGGGAAGTCGCCCGCGAAGTGCTCGATCAGCAAGCCGCAGAACCGCTCCATCGAGCCGAAAGGCGCGCGGTGGATCATCACCGGGCGGTGCGGTTGATTGTCGGGCCCGATGTAGGAGAGGTCGAAGCGGATCGGCAGGTTGTAGTCGACCTGCACTGTGCCGAGCTGCCACTCTCGGCCGATCACGTCGCGGACCACGAAGTCGATCTTCGGGCCGTAGAACGCCGCCTCGCCCGGTTCCTCCGTGAAGGGGACGCCCAAGCTGCGGGCAGCGGCGCGGCAGGCCTCTTCCGCCTTGTCCCAGTTGGCCGCTTCTCCCGTGTATTTGTTGGAATCCGGATCGCGCAGGCCGACGCGGACCCGGTAGTCGGCCATCCCGAGCGTGCTGAGGACGGTGCGGACCAGCGACAGGCAGCCGAGGACCTCTGCGGCCACCTGCTCCTCGGTGCAGAAGAGGTGGGCGTCGTCCTGGGTGAAGCCGCGAACGCGCGTCATCCCGTTGAGCTCGCCGCTCTGCTCCCAGCGGTAGACCGTGCCAAACTCCGCCAAGCGCACGGGTAGGTCCCGGTACGAGTGGGGCTGGGAGGCGAAAATCTTGATGTGGTGCGGGCAGTTCATCGGCTTCAGCATGAAGCCGTCCAGCAGGTCTGCGTCCGGGCGGACGCGGTCGGCCGTGATCGTCTCGCGGCCGGTGCGGGCGTTGATCTGCTCGCGGAGCTGGCCGGAGACGGCCTCGAGACGGGCGAACACCTCGCTGCAGGGACAGTTCTCGCCAGCGACGCGGGCAAGGGCGTCGCTCTCGAGGACCGGGGCGAACTGCGCGTCCTTATAGTAGGGGAAGTGCCCGGAGGTCTTGTAGAGCTCCAGCTTGCCGATGTGAGGCGTGAAGACCTGCGCGTAGCCCTGCTTGCGCAGCTCCTCGCTGATGAAGGTTTGGAGCTCCTGACGGATCACGGCACCGTTCGGCGTCCAGAGGATCAGGCCCTGCCCGACCTCCTCGTCGATGTGGAAGAGCTTGAGGTCGCGGCCGAGCTTGCGGTGGTCGCGGAGGCGCGCCTGCTCAAGCTGGTGGAGGTGCTGGGCGAGTTCCTCCTTGGTGGCGAAGGCGGTGCCGTAGATCCGCTGCAATTGCTTGTTGCGCTCGTCTCCCCGGTGGTAAGCGCCCGCGATCGAGAGCAGCTTGAATGCCTTGAGCTTGGAGGAGTAGCGAACGTGGGTGCCGGCACAGAGGTCGATGAACTCCCCGTTCTGGTAGAACGAGATCTTCTCCGCCTCCGAAATGTCGGCAAGCCGGCCAAGCTTGTAGCGCTCCTGGCCGCGGGAACGGATGATCTCGACGGCCTCCTCGCGGGAGACCTCCTTGCGCAGGAAGGGCTGGTTCTCTTCGGCGACCCGGCGCATTTCCGCCTCAAGCTGGACGAGGTCCTCCGCGGTGAAGCGGTGGTCGAGGTCGAGGTCGTAGTAGAACCCGGTGTCGGTCGGCGGGCCGATGTCGAGCTTGGCCTCGGGAAAAAGGCGGAGTACGGCGGCGGCCAGCACGTGCGAGCACGAGTGGCGAATCTCTTCGAGCGGTGTCATCGGCATAAGGGCGCGTCGGCGCACGGTTGCCGGCGCGCGGGAAAGAGAGCGTCCGCAAAAGGGCGGGGTGTCAACGCGCCGTCGCGGGCGCGGCTTCACTGCCGGATCGGTTCAAGCGACCAGCCGTCCTTACGGTCGAGCATTGCCCAGCCTGCCGCGTTGAGCTCGGCGCGCAGGGCGTCGGCGGCGGCAAAGTCTCGTGCCTGTTTCGCGGCCCAGCGCCGCTCTGCGAGGGCGGTGACTGCCGCTGGGATCGCCGCGGCGGAGGCGCGTGCGGAAAGGTCTAGCCCGAGGGCAAACAAGGCGCGGTCGAAGCCGGCGGCGTTCAGTTCCGCCAGTGCGGAGGCCTTGAGCGCGGTGAACAGCGCACCGAGGGCGCCGGGGAAGTTCAGGTCGTCCGTCAGCGCGGCGATCACGGGTGCGGAGACGTCGATCGGGCCGCCGGCGCCCGGAACGGCCGCCCGGGCCGCGCGCAGGGTGCGAAGCGCGCTCGCGGCCGCCTGGAGGGAATCGAGGGTGAAGTTCAGCTGCTTGCGCGGGTGGCCCATCAGTAGCGCGTAGCGCACCGCCATCGCCTCGTGCCCCTTGGCGACGAGGTCGCGCAGCGTATGGTAGTTGCCCTTGCTCTTGCTCATCGTGGTCCCCTCGACGAGCAGGTGTTCGCTGTGGTACCAGTGGCGCGCGTAGGGCACGCCGTTGCAGCACTCGCTCTGGGCGATCTCGTTTTCGTGGTGTGGGAAGAGCAGGTCCACGCCGCCAGTGTGCAGATCGATCGTGTCGCCCAGCAGCGCCTTGCTCATCGCGCTGCACTCGATGTGCCAGCCGGGCCGCCCGGCTGCGGCGGTGCGGGGGCCAGGCCACCGCACGCTGCCATCCTCCTCCGGCTTATACGCCTTCCAGAGCGCGAAGTCAGAGACGGAATCCTTGTGGTCTGCGTCCGCCACCGCGTTCGTCACCTGCAGCTCCCGCTCCTGGATCCGGGACAGCCGGCCGTAGTCTGGGAAGGTCGCGAGCCGGAAGTACACCGAGCCGTCCGCTGCTCGGTACGCGTGGCCTTTTTCCATCAGAACCTCGATCATATTCACCTGCTCGCGGATGTAACCCGTAGCGGTGGGCTCCGCGTGGGGCGGCAGCAGGTTCAAGGCAGTGCAATCCTCGTGGAAGATCGCCGTCCAGTGCCGCGTGATCTCCGCCAAGGGCCGGCCCTCCTTGCGGCTCTGGGTGATCGTGCGGTCGTCGACGTCGGTGAGGTTCCGCACGTGGCGCACTCGACCGGGACCGTACTCCAGCTCCAGCAGTCGCCGGATCACGTCGTTGACCACAAAGGTCCGGAAATTCCCGATGTGCGCGGGCGCGTAGACGGTCGGCCCACAGTTGTAGAACCGGAAGATCCCGTCCGGGTGGGACGGCCGGAGTTCGCGGATTTCGCGGCGGAGCGAGTCGTTGAGTCGGAGGACCATGGCGGGCGCGGGGCAGGACGATGGCTGCAACGCCGCGCCCGTTTCGACACCTTTTTTGCGGTTTGGCGTGCATCCCCGGCCCAGTTCCGGGTAAAGCGGAAGGTGATGAGCTGCCCAACCGCCCTCGAGCTTACCCAGCGTCCCCGCCGCCTCCGGCGCACCGCCGCCCGCCGCCTGATGGTCGAGGAGACCGTCCTCCGCCCCGCCGACCTCATCGCCCCCCTCTTCGTGGTCGAGGGCGCCGCGCCGCCGGAGGAGATCGCGTCGATGCCCGGCGTTTTCCGCCTCAACCTCGCCGACCTCGTCCGCGAGTGTCGCGAACTCCACGAGCTCGGCGTCCCTGCCGTCGCCCTGTTCCCGAAGCTCGATCCCGCCCTCAAGGACGACACCGGGACCGAGGCCCTGAACCCCGAGACGCTGGTGCTGCGCGCGGTCCGGGCGGTGAAGGCGGCGTTGCCGGACCTCGCGGTCATCACTGACGTCGCCCTCGACCCGTTTACCAGCCACGGCCACGACGGGGTCCTGACCACTGCACGCGATGACGTGGACAACGACCGAACCGTCGCGATTCTGGCCGAGATGGCCGTCCTGCAGGCCCGCGCGGGGGTGGATTTCGTGGCCCCCAGCGACATGATGGACGGCCGGGTGGGCGCGGTCCGGCGGGCACTGGATGCGGCGGGCTGCACTGACACCGGGATTCTGGCCTATTCCGCGAAGTACCATTCCGCCTATTACGGTCCATTCCGCGACGCCGTCGGAAGCGCGCAGGCGGCCGGCACGCGGTTGCTGAGCAAGGCCACTTACCAGATGAACCCGGCCAACCGGCGCGAGGCGGTGACCGAAGTGCTGCTCGATGACGCGGAGGGCGCGGACATTTTGATGGTGAAGCCGGCCGGGCTCTGCCTGGACGTCATCCGCGAGGTGCGCGAGGCGACGCGAAAGCCCGTCGCAGCCTATCAGATCTCCGGCGAGTACGCGCAGTTGCAGGCGGCGGCGCGACTAGGCTGGCTGGACCTCGCGTGCTGCCGGCGGGAATCGCTCCTCGCGATCAAGCGGGCGGGCGCGGATCTGATCCTAACCTACTTCGCGAAGGAGATGGCGCGCGAGCTTCAGGGCGGCTGAGGCCGCCCCGGGCTCAGAGCTCCGTGGACAGCGAGAAGCGGAAGGAACGCGGGTCACCCCACGATCCGCTGCCCACGGCGGCCGATCGGAAGTATTCCTTGTCGAGGAGGTTGTCCACGTTCAGCTGGAGGGTCGTCTGTCGGTTGTAGATGCGGCGCCCGTAGGAAATGTAGGCGTTGTAGAGCGAGTAGGCGGGCGACCAGAGGTCGGTCGGGGCCGCGTTGGCGGCGGCGATCGCGACGGTCCCTCGGTAAGTGCGCAGGCGCCAGTTCATCCCGCCGCCGACCGCGAAGCCCTTGAGCGCACCCTCGGTGAACTGGTAGCGGCTGAAGAAGTTGCCGCGGGCTTTGGTGTAGCCGCCGTTCGGCACGCCTTCGGGAATCGTGGCCAGCAGGTCGGCGAGCGCCGGGGTGGGCTTGTTCTGCGCCTTGGCCTGGTCGCGGAAGGACTTCAGCAACGGGACCCGGTCGGTGTTCACCACCTTGTTGCCGGCATAGTTGGCGATGAGGCGCCAGTTGCGGGTCAGGTTTGCGACCACCTGCACCTCGGTGCCGCGGGTCATCGTCGTCTGGTAATCGGCGGTGGCGGTGACGTCGAATGAGGAGGGGAAGAGCCCGACCAGCTCGTCGCGGAGCTGCTGGGTCACGCCAGGCACGGAGTAGCGGGCGTTGGGGGTGAAGTTCTTGTAGCGGGTCACGTTCACCTCAAGCTTGCCCTCCAGCAGGGTGAACCGGGCCGAGAGGTCGGTGCCTTCGCCCACGGGGATGCTCTGGAGCTCGCCGGCGTTGAAGGTGGCGCCGCCCTGGCCGACCGAGATGCGGAACGACTGGGCGTAGTTGTAGCCGAGAGCGAACTGTTCGTTGATGCGCAGCACGCCCCCGAAGTTGGCGCCGTCCACCTTGTACTGCACGAATTGCAGCGTGGGGGTGTTGAAATCATCGACCCGGTCCACCTGCCAGTCCGGCTGCGCCCGGAGCACGCCGCGGATGGTGCGCATATTGAAGTGGTCGCGCCGGTAGCCGATCATCGTGTAGAGGTGGTTCCGGAGGTAGTTGCCGGAGGCGCCGACGCCCCAAGAAGGAGTGTAGAAGCGGCGGCCGATAAACTGCCCTGTGGCGGCGCGGCCTGCGACGTCTGGATGGAAGGTCGAAAGTCCCGCGACCGGAGCAAGGCCGTCCGTGCGTTCGGAGCCGAGACCGTCTTTCAGGTAGTAGCGGCGGTAGAACCGATTGGCAGCGAAGGTCGCGCGGTTGGCGGCGAAGGCGGCGGCCGAGAGCGCCGGGTTGATCGTGCCCACCCAGTTGGCGTTCGCGGGGTCGATGTACTCGACGTACTTGGGTTTCTTCTGCCCCGGATTATCCTGGTGCTGCTGGACGTTGGCGATGAACTGCTGCTTGAACCATCGCGTCTCCAGGTCGTAGACGGCGGAGAAACGCATATCGCGGACGATGTTCCCGTCGAAGCTGCGCGTGCGGAAGTACTCCGCGTACAGCTCATTGAAGTACGGGTTGGCGCGGCCATCGGGCAGCAGCGGGCTGCGGTCCCGGTCGATCCTGCGACTGCTCACGGTCCAGTTCTCCAGCTTCTGCTGGTAGAAGTTGCCGGTCACCTGCAGGTGCAGATTCTTCCCGACGTGGTGCTCCGCCTCGATCGTCAGGGAGGTGGTGGCGTTGTTGTAGGTGCTGTCGGGTCCGTTCGTCTGGGTCCGTTTGGGGATGATCCCGGGGTCTGTGATGGCGATCCCCGGTCCGGTGCTAATCAAACGGCCCTGGCCGCGGAAGCCGGCACCGGTCGCGGTGTTGAGGATGTAACCGACGTTCCCCAGCGTCGCCGTCGCCGCGCGCGAGAAGCCGTCGACGAACATCCCCTGCGAGAGAACGGCGCGGGTGCGGCCGTGCTCCGCCATCAGGCTGACGGTTGTGTTGCGCGCCGGCCGCCACGTCAGCGCCCCGTAGAGTCCCCGGAAGTCGCGCCGCACGTTGTCGATCCACGAATCGCTGCGGTGGACGACCGCGGCGAAGCGGGCCGCGAAGGCATCCTTCACCAGCCGGCGATTGAAGTCGATCTCGGCACGGCGCACGCCGAAGCTGCCCAGCATCAGGCGCGTCCGGTTCACGTCGCGAGTGAAGAGGCCGCGTTTGGTGACCTGGTTCTGGGCGCCGCCGACGTCCGCCTCGCCGTAGAGGAAAGCGTTAGGCCCGCGGAGCTCCTCGATGCGCTCGGTGGAGAAGGAGTCCATGGGCGAGTACCAGATCCAGCCATTGCGCAGCGCGTACGCGTTGGAGATCCCGCGCAGAATGATGCGGCTCTGCACCGTCGCGTTCGGGTCCGGGTTGGACTCCCCCGCGACCATCCACGTCGACATCTCTTCCATCGTCGTCAGCCCCAAGTCCTCTAGGAACTGGGAGTTCATTATCGAGATCGAGTTGGCCAGATTCTTCAGTTCTTGAACCGTCCGCATCCCGGAGGTGGTCTGCATTGACTCGTAGCCGATTTCCTGGGCCTCGCTGACCGTGAAGGCAGTTAGCTGGACGGCCTCCTCCGCCCGCCGGGGGGCGGGAGTGGCGGTTGGCGCGCTCTGCGCGGACAGGATGGCGGCGCTCAGCAGCAGGGCGGCGACGAGGCGAGCGGGGTTAGGGAGGGGCATAGCGAGACGTGAGTGTTTCTGCCCGGAACCCATGGGGCGCAAGCGCATTTCCGGGGCGGCCCGGCGGCTGGATCGCCTCGCCTTTTCGCGGCACCGCGCTTGTTCTATCGCGATGGACCGCCGTCACTTCCTCACGCATTCCGCCGCCGCCGCCGGGTCCGCGCTCGCCCCCGCCTTTGCCGCCAGCCCTGGCGCCAAGGCCGGGGGGAGCGAGGTCCCTTACGCCCCGGGACCCAAGCCAGTTCCGGTGGTCAAGCCCGGGGAGTTCGTCTTCGCCGCTGCGCATTTCGACCATAATCACATTTCCGGCCAGTGTAACGCGCTCGCTGCCGCCGGCGGCACGCTCCGGTGGCTTTACGAGCCCGACCCCCGCAAGCATGCCCCCTTCCTTCAGCGCTACCCGGGCGTGAAGGTCGCCCGCGCCCTCGACGAGATCCTCGCCGACCCGGAGGTCCGGCTGGTCACCGCCGCCGCTGTGACCTCCGAGCGGGCCGCGCTCGGCGTCCGGGTTATGCGCGCGGGCAAGGATTACTTTACCGACAAGGCCCCCTGCACGACCCTCGAACAGCTCGCGGAGGTGCGGCAGGTAGCGGCAAACACGGGGCGCAAGTATTTCACTTACTATGGAGAGCGGCTGACTTCGGAGGCCGGGATGTTCGCGACCGACCTCGTCGCGGCCGGGGTAGTCGGCCGGGTGGTACAGGTTGTGGGTCTTGGCCCCCACCGCCTGAGGAAGGCCACGCGCCCGGCGTGGTTCTTCCAGCGCGAGAAATACGGCGGCATCCTCTGCGACATCGGGAGCCACCAGTGCGAGCAGTTCCTCACCTATGCCGGCGCGCGCGACGCGGCGATCACGCATGCCGCCGTGGGCAACTTTGCCAATCCCGACACCCCAGAGCTCGAGGATTTCGGTGAGGCCTCGTTCGTCGGCGACAACGGGGCCACGAGCCAGATCCGCGTGGACTGGTTGACGCCCGACGGGCTATCCAACTGGGGCGATGGCCGCACGTTCATCCTTGGTACCAAGGGTTTTATTGAGCTGCGCAAGTACGTCGACCTCACCCGTAACCCCCAGGGGGGCGAGGTGTTCATCGTCGACGGCCGCGGCGAGTACCGCGTCGACGTCACCGGGCGCGTCGGCTATCGATTCTTTGGGGAGTTCATCCTCGATTGCCTCAACCGCACCGAGCGGGCAATGACGCAAGAGCATGCGTTCAAGGCAGCGGAGCTCTGCCTGCGAGCTCAGGCGGCGGCGCGCCGGCTCGCCGGGTGAGCGGGCGCGGGCGCTCAAAGGTGCTTCACGTAGGTGACGCCGCGCCCGTCGACGAAGTGCAGTCGGCCCGGCTCGATCAGGACCAGCCGGATGCCGAGGTTCCTTTCGATCACCTCGTTCACGCGGTAGACTCGCTCGTTGATCAGCACGCGGCTCTCCTCGCCCAAGGCGTGGACGCCGGCGACCCTCAGGGTGCCGATGTAGGCGGCGACCTTTTCGTCCGGCCGGGGTACCAGCGGGGCTGCCCGGGCGGCGGTTGGGCTTACCGGTGAGGGAGCGGAGGCTTGAGTCTCCGGGTACGGCGCGGCGCGTGCCGGGGAATCCGGGGTATCAGGTTCTGGCGGTTTCGAAACGGCGGCGGGCGCCTCCGGTTGCGCTGGCGCGGCGGTGGGCACGCTGCTGGTGGGGGCCGCGGTAACCGTCGGGGACGGGAGTGCCGACCTCGCAGCGACGGCGGCGGGCGGGGTTTCGGCTGGGGCCGGGCGCGCGGGCGGCAAGACGGGCACGACCGCGGGGGCGGGGTCCGGCGCAGGGTCGGTTGACGCCGGACGAGCGGCGGGCGCGGCGGTGGCTGCCTTGCGCGGCGGAGTGTCTGGGGTGGTCCAGAGCAGGGTGAACGCCACGGAGAGAACGACCAACACGAGGGCACCGCTACCCAGCACCAGCAGCCAATGCTGGGCCGGTGTGCGGGTGCGTGAGCGGCCGGCGCTGCCGAAGCCAAGGGCGGCCGTCGGCGCCGCGGGATCACGATCACGTTGGGCCTTCTTCAGGGCGTCGTTGATGAGACTCATAGCGGCGGGGAGGGTTATTTAACCGACCAGCTTGGCGAGATCTTGGCGCGCCCGGCGGACATCCCAGAAGTTGACCTCGTCGGACTCGCGCAAGAAGGCGGAAAGGAGCGCCTTGTCGCAGAGATTGTTAACCACGCGGGGGATTCCGCGGCTCCCGCGGTGCACGGCCCAAAGGGCCCATCTGGTGAAGTGCGGCCGGCCCGCGCTGCCCGCGAGCGTCAGCCGGTGCTGCACGTAGTGGGCAACGTCGGAACGGGAGAGGGGATTCAGCTCGTAGTGCACCAGAATCCGCTGCCGGAGCTGGCGCAGATCTTCGCGGCGGAGGACGTCCTTCAGCTCGGGTTGACCCATCAGGATGATCTGGAGGAGTTTCTGCTTCTCGGTTTCGAGATTTGAAAGCAGGCGGATCTGCTCGAGGACCCCAAATTTCAGGTTCTGGGCCTCGTCGATGATCACGACGATGTCCCGGCCGCGCTCAATCCGCTCAAGGAGCACCCGGTGGATCTGGGCGACAAGGTCGGTCTGGCTGCGGGCGATCTTTTCCGTGCCAAGTTCCTCCAGAATGGTTCGCAGCATCTGGGTCTCGGTGATGCGCGGGTTGAGGATGAGCGCGGAGTCAAAGCGCCCCGGGTCGAGCTCGTTGAGGAAGCGGCGGCAGAGGACGGTCTTGCCGCAGCCGACCTCGCCCACGAGCACGATGAAGCCCTTGCGTTCGCTGACTCCGAACTTGAGGTGTTGGAGCGCCTCGTGGTGGGTGGGGCTGAGGTAGAGAAACTTCGGATCGGGGGTGATGTTGAACGGCATCTCCCGGAATCCGTAGAAGCTCTGGTACATTTGGGGGGGTGGTCCCGCACCGTGGCGGCCGGTTTCGCAAAACGCACGAACAAAGATGGCGGCAACGGCGGCCAATTCTTACTTTACTCAAACGCGTCGCGCGTTGTTCAAATCAGGGCGTGAACTCCCGTCGGGCCATCACCGCGCTGTATGCCGTGCTGCTGGGCCTGTTCGGGTTGGGAGGAGGGATGTTGTTCCTCGAGGCCCGGGCCGAGCAGGCTGAACTGCGCAATCGCCAGGCACGCCTTGAGCGCGAACTTGCCGCCGCCAAGTCTCGCCTCGCCGAGCAGGAGCAGTTCCTCTCGCGCCTGCGGACGGATCCGGTGCTGGCCGAGAAGGTGATCCGCCAGCGGCTCGGTTACGGCCGGCCCGGTGAGGTGGTCTTTCGTTTCGACAACGGTCCCTGATGTCCGCCCTCGCGCCCTCCGTCCGCGACCAATTCCGCCAAGCCGGCCAAGGCCAGGTGTTCGCGTTCTGGGAGCGTCTGAGCCCTGGGGAGCAAGCGGAGCTCGCCGCCGAGGGGCGCGAGGTGGATTTGGCGGAGGTGTCCCGGTTGACGCGCACGCTACTCGGGGCGGTTGGCGCGGGCGGTCCCGACCTCGCGGACCTCGAGCCCGCCCCCTATGAGCCGCGGCCGGAGAGCGGCGGCGATGCCGGCGCTTGGGCTCGTGCCCGCGCCGCGGGCGAAGAGGCGCTCCGCGCCGGCCAAGTGGCGGCTTTCACCGTCGCGGGAGGGCAGGGGACCCGCCTCGGCTACGAAGGTCCCAAGGGGACCTTCGGGGTCACTCCCGTTCGCGGTAAGCCGTTGTTCCAGGTCTTCGCGGAGAAGATCTTGGCCGCGGGCAGGCGCCACGGCCGCCCGCTCCACTGGTTCGTGATGACCAGCCATGCCAACCACGCGGCGACCGAGGCCTTCTTCGTGGAACGGCGCTGGTTCGGACTCGACCGCGCCCGCGTCCATTTCTTTCGCCAGGGCCGGATGCCCGCCGTGGACTTTGACGGCCGCATCTTGCTGGAGACACCCGGCCGCCTCGCCCTCTCTCCCGACGGTCACGGCGGTTCTCTTCGCGCGCTGGCCCGCAGCGGGGCGCTCGACCTGATGGCGGCCGAGGGGGTTGACACGCTCAGCTACTTCCAAGTCGACAACCCTCTCGTGCGCTGCGTCGACCCCGCCTTCATCGGCTGGCACCGCCTCCGCCGCTCCGAGATGTCCAGCAAGATGGTGCCCAAGGCCTACCCCGGGGAGAAGGTGGGCCACTTCTGCCGGCAGCGGGGCCGCGACTTGGTCATCGAGTATTCCGACCTTCCCGCGGAACGACAGCGCGAGGTCGACGCCGCCGGCCGGCTCCGCTTCCGCGCGGGCAATGTCGCGATCCACCTGCTCGACCGAGAATTCATCCGCCGGATGGCCGGGGCCGGGGCCGCTGCGGAGGCGGCCCTTCCCTTCCACCGCGCGGACAAGCAGATCCCGACGGTCGATGCCGCGGGCGCGCCAGTGCGCCCCGCGCGGCCCAACGGGGTCAAATTCGAGCTTTTTGTCTTCGACGCGATGCCCTTCGCCCGCCAGCCGGTGGTGATCGAGGCCTCGCGCGCCGACGAGTTCTCCCCGGTCAAGAACGCCACCGGCGTCGACTCCCCCGAGACCTGCCGACAGGACCAGTTGCGCCAGTATGCGCGCTGGTTGCGGGCCGCCGGCGTGGAGGTGCCCGCTGATGCCTCCGGCCTGCCGTCTTTCCCGTTCGAGGTTTCCCCGCTTTTTGGGGACGACGAGGCCTCGTTCGCGGCCAGTTGGGTCGCGCGGGGTCGGACGAGCCCGCCCGCGCCGGGCGCCTGCCTCGATTGATCCGGCGCTTCGCTCAATCGCCTGCCAGAACTTTTCGGGAGTTTCCCTTATGATGATCCCCGATCGCCTCGCGGCCGCCGTGCAGTCCGGCCGCCTGCTCTCCAGCGCCGCCGACAACGTCCGTTCGTTCCTGCAGGCCGGGTTGCCGGAGTGGGCGCGGGCGAGCATCCGGGAACTGGTCGACGCGGAGGCGTGGTCGGAGCTGAACGACCGCTTTTACCGTTTCCTCGAGTTCGGCACGGGCGGGATGCGCGGGCGCACCATCGGAGTCCGCCCCACCGCGGCGGAGCTGGGCGGAAATCCGGGCGGCTCGCCGGCCCACGCCGCCGTGGGCAGCAACGTCCTCAACGACTTCACGCTGGTGCGGGCCACCATCGGGCTCCATCGCTACGCGGTGCGCCACCTTGCGGCCACCGGCCAGCGCGGCCCCGCGCGGCTCGTGGTCGCGCACGACGTCCGGCACTTTTCCCGCCACTTTTCGAACCTCGCCGCGGCGACCTGGATCTGCCTCGGCGGCGAGGCGTGGGTCTTCGACGGCCCCCGCCCCACGCCCCAGCTCAGCTTCTCCGTTCGCTGGTTGCGCGCGCACGCGGGCGTGGTCATCACCGCCAGCCACAACCCGCCCCACGACAACGGCTTCAAGGCCTACTTCGAAGACGGCGGCCAGGTCGTGCCGCCGCACGACGCGGGCATCGTGGCCGAGGTGAACGCCGTCCCGCTCGGTGCCCTGGCCGCCTACCTCGATCCGTCCTGCCCTGGCGTGCACGTCCTCGGCGTCGAGGCGGATGCGGCCTACCGTGCGGTCGCCGCGCGGGCCGTGCTGGATCCCGCCGTGTGCGCCCGAGCCGGGCTGAAGGTGGTGTTCACCAACATCCACGGGACTGGCGCGGTCCACTCCGTGCCGCTGCTGGAGGCGGCGGGGTGCAGCGTGACGCCGGTGCTGGAGCAGCTGGCGCCCGACGCGGGATTCCCGACCGTGAAGTCGCCGAACCCGGAGAACGCCGAAGCGCTGGCGCGGGGCGTGGCGCTGGCCCGGGCGAACGGCGCGGACGTCGTGCTGGCGACCGATCCGGATTGCGACCGGATGGGCTGCGCGGTGCGCAACCGCGCCGGCGACCTCGAACTGCTGACCGGCAACCAGATTGGCGCCCTGCTCACGGAGTACCGTTTGGTGAAGTACAAGGAGCTCGGGCTGCTGCCCGCGGCCGGCACGTCCCGCGCGGCGACGATCAAGACCTTCGTGACCACGCGGTTGCAGGACGCGATCGGTGAGGGCCACGGGGTTAAGGTCATCAACACGCTCACCGGCTTCAAGTGGATCGCCGCCAAGCTCCGACGTTACGAGGACCAGCTGCGCCGGGCCCTCGGCCCCGGCTTTGACTACGAGTCGGCGGACCTCCCCACGCGGGCGCGGCTGCTGCAGGAGCATTCCACCTTCTACGTTTTCGGCACCGAGGAGAGCTATGGCTACCTCCCGAACGACTACGTGCGCGACAAGGATGGCAACTCCGCCTGCCTGATGCTCGCCGAGCTCTGCGGGTGGGTGAAGGCCCGCGGCCTGACGGTGCCCGAGTACCTCGACGAGTTGTTCCTCCGTTACGGGTTCTACCTCGAGGGCGTGATCAATCTCTACTACGAGGGCGCCTCGGGCAACGCGCGGATCCGCCGCATCCTCGAGAGCTACCGCAGCCACTCGCCCGCCGCGTTCGGCGATGTGCCCGTGACCCGGTTCCAGGACTTCGGCCGCGAACGGATCGTCGATGCCGACGGGGAGGTGATCCCGGCGCAGGACTTGTATGTGGTGACGTTGGGCAACGGCTACTCCTTCGCCGCCCGCGGGTCCGGCACCGAGCCGAAGATGAAGTTTTACCTCTTCGCTCAGGAACGCGTGGCTGCCGCTGCGGATCTCCCCGCGACCAAGGCGCGGGTGCGCGCGACCCTCGGCGAGCTCAGCCGGCGGATCGAGGCGGACGCGCGCGCGCGCGCCGAGGGCTGACGATGCGCGCCGCGATCACGGTCACGCTGGCCCCCGAGACGCGGTCCGGCCCCTTTGTGTTCTCCGCCGGCCTGGCTGATGCGTTCGCGCGGGCGGCGGGACTGGGGTTCGACGCAGTGGAAATCTTTCCGGCCTCCGCGGAGGAGACGCCGGCGGGCGAGATCGAGCGCCTGAGCGCGGCCCACGGCCTGCGGATCGCGGCGTTCGGGACGGGCGCCGGTTGGGTCCGCCACGGCCTGCGGCTCACCGACCCGGATCCGGCCGCGCGCCGGCGGGCGGTGGAGTTCATTGGGCGCATCATCGCGTTGGGCGCCCGCTTTGGCGCGCCCGCGATCATCGGCTCGATGCAGGGCCGGGCCGATCCCGGCATGGCCCCCGATACTGCCCTCGGCCGGTTGGCCGAGGGCCTGGTGGAACTGGGTGACCGCGCCCAGTCCGCGGGCGTGCCGCTGCTGCTCGAGCCGCTCAACCGTTACGAGACTAACCTCTGCAATTCCCTCGGCGCGGCCGCGGCCCTGCTGGAGCGGGCTGGTTCCCCCGCGGTGCGCCTGCTCGCTGACCTGTTTCATATGAACATCGAAGAGACGGATCCCGCCGCGGCCCTGCGCGCCGTCGGATCCCGCCTCGGGCACGTGCATTTTGCCGACTCCAACCGGCGGGCCCCCGGTTTCGGGCATACCGACTTCCGCCCGGTCATCGCGGTGCTCCGGGAACTCGGTTATGCCGGGTACCTCTCCGCCGAGGTGTTCGCGTGGCCGGACCCGGAGGCGGCCGCACGCCAAGTCATCACTCGCTTCCGCGCCCTCACCGCCCCCTGACTCCCAATGCTCAAACACATCCTGATCCACCCCAAGATCAACGAGGTCCTCGGCCGCGCCGGGCACCATGCGCGGATCCTCATCGCCGACGGCAACTATCCCGCCTCCACCAAGCGGGGGCCGCACGCCGAGGTCGTCTGCCTTAACCTCTCGCCCGGGGTGGTGACCGTGGCCCAGGCCCTGCACGCCGTCCTTAGCGCGATCCCGATCGACGAGATCAACACGATGGGCATCCCGGCCGATGACCCTTACGCGGCCTTCGGCGAGCCCAAAGCGTGGCCGGAATTCCGGGCGCTGGCCAGCGCGGCCGGCGTGAAGGCGCCGCTCACGCCCATCTCGAAATGGGACTTCTATCGCGCGGTCGAATCCCCGGATCACGTCCTGACCATCCAGACGGCCGACCAGGCCCTCTGGGCGAACGTCCTGCTCACGGTCGGCGTCCGCACGCCCTGAACTGATGCAGGCGCTCGAGTTGACTCGTCCCGGCTCGTTCCGCGTCGCCGAGGTGGCCGCGCCCGGTGCCCCCGGTCCCGGAGAGGCGCTGCTGCGGGTGCACTGGGTCGGCATCTGTGGCACCGACCTCGCCGGCTACCTCGGCAAGATGCCGTTCTTCAGCTACCCGCGGATTCCGGGCCACGAGCTCGGGGTCGAGGTGCTGGCCGTCGGCGAGGGCGTCACCAACGTCCGCCGCGGGGATCGTTGCGCCGTCGAGCCGTACCTGAACTGCGGCCGGTGCTACGCCTGCCGGCGGGGGCACACGAACTGCTGCGAGCACAACCGCACCTTGGGCGTGATGTGCGATGGCGGCCTGTGCGAGCGCATCATCCTGCCCGCGGCCAAGCTGCATCCCTCGGCGCGGCTGTCGTTCGAGCAGCTCGCGCTGGTGGAAACGCTCGCGATCGGCTGCCACGCCGTGGACCGCGGCGCGCCGGCGGCGGGGGAACAGATCCTTGTGGTGGGCGCGGGGCCGATCGGCCTTAGCGCGATCGTGTTCGCCCGCCTCTCCGGCGTGCGGACCTTCGTGATGGACGTTAACGCGGAGCGCCTCGCGTTTGTCCGGGACGTGATGGGCGTGCCGGACACCCTGCAGGTCACTGGTGCTGAGGCCGATTTGGCGGCGCTACGGGAGGCCACCGCTGGGCGCCTCGCGGACGCGGTGATCGACGCGACCGGCAACCCCGCCTCGATGGGGCGCGCGCTCCAGTTCTGCTCCTTCCGCGGACGCCTAGTCTATGTGGGCATCACGGCATCAGAGATCACGTTCCCGCACGCACCAGTGCTGCACCGGCGCGAGCTCGACCTCCGGGCTAGCCGGAATGCCCTGCCTGGCGATTTCCGGCGGATCATCCGGCTGATTGAGGAGGGGGCGATCGACACGCGTCCGTGGATCACCCACACTTCGGACTTCGCCGGCTTGCCCGCCGTCTTCCCAGCGTGGACCCGCCCGGAGACGCGGGTGATCAAGGCGATGGTCGCGGTGCCGGCTTCGGCTTGAGCTTTCCCCCGATGCGTTTTCCATACCGATTTCTCCTGCTCGGTGCCCTCCCGTTGACCGGAAGCGCCGAGTGGACGGTGGTGAACATCGCCGGCACCGGCGTGCGTGGCTTCGGGGGCGATGGCGGCCCGGCCGCGACCGCGGTGCTCAATGATCCCTTCGGAATGGCTCGCGCTCCCGACGGCTCCCTCTGGTTCTGCGAGTACGGCGGGCATCGCCTCCGCCGCATCGCGCCCGACGGCAAGATCACCACGGTTGCCGGAACCGGGGAACGCGGTTTCGTCGGTGACGGTGGCTCAGCGCTCGCGGCCCGCCTCGATAAACCCCACGAGCTGCGGTTCGACGCGGCCGGGGACTGTTACTTCACGGATATGGCTAACCACGTCATCCGGCGGATCGAACGGCGCACCGGGCTAATCTCCACGGTGGCGGGGACGGGTGGCAAACGGGGTTACGCGGGTGACGGTGGACCCGCGACAGCCGCCCTGCTCGGCCAGCCGCACAGCTTGCAGTTCGGCCCCGACGGGCACCTTTACCTGTGCGACACGGGCAACCATGTGGTCCGTCGCGTGGAAGCCCGCACCGGGATCATCACTACGGTCGCCGGCACCGGGGTTGCCGGGCCGACCCCCGACGGGGCGCTGCTCGCGGGCACGCCCCTCCGGGGACCGCGGGCGATCGACTTCGACGCGCAGGGGCGGCTCTGGCTGGCCACGCGCGAGGGCAACCAGGTGTTCCGCCTCGATCTGGCGGCGGGTCGCATCCATCACGTTGCTGGCACGGGCCGGCCCGGGTTCACTGGGAACGGCGGACCCGCCCGGGAGGCCACGCTCAGCGGCCCGAAGGGGCTCGCGCTCGACCGGGAGGGCAATGTCTGGCTCGCGGATACGGAGAGCCACACCATCCGGCGCATCACGCCTGGTGGCATCCTCGAGCTCATCGCCGGAACTGGCCGGAAGGGCGACGGCCCGCCCGGACCTGGCACCGCCTGCGCGTTGGCGAGGCCCCACGGGCTTTTCATTGAGGCGGACGGTTCCGTCCTCGTCGGGGACAGCGAGACCCATCGCCTACGCCGGCTGCTTCCGCCGCCCAACGCCCGCTGACTCCTCGTACCGTTCGCCTGGCGCTCAGGGCGTGGGCGTGCGCGGGTAGGGTTCGTAACGCGAGAACGTGACCTGCAGGTCGGCGTCCAGCGACTTGAACCAGTAGGCGTCGCCGCGGACCGAGGTTTGCACGGCTTGGGGCAGGCTGGGTTTCTCCCCGGCGGGCAGGCTGAATGTCAGTCGCGTGCGCAGCTTGGAGATATGGATGCCGCGGGCGGGGCGGAACGGGGCTTCATTCTCCAGCGTGATCGCCTCAATGGTGCGCGTGGGCCGGTGCACCACGACGGTGGCGTGGAGAAAATCGGCCGTCCGGTCGCCGGCCTCCGCGGGCCGCAGGCGGCAGCGGTAGGTGGCGCGCGCGTCCGCTTCGGCGACCACCTCTGCCTCCGCGGGGTCAATCTGTTCGGCGAGTCGCGGCGCGGTGCCGCCGCGGGAGCGTCGGGAGCGGGTCCCGCGGTACTCCGCGAGTTCCGCCGGGGAGGGGGGGCGGCCGTCCTTCCGCAGCAGGCTCCAGCGGCCGAAGTCCGGCCGCGTGGCGTCGTGCCGTTCCTCAGTCGAGCGCTGCCCGTCGGAAGTTGTCTGCACGTAGGACCAGTCTGGGGGGACCTCTGAGCGGAAACCGCGCAGCGCCGCGACGAGGTCTGGGTCGGCGGCGGCCGCGAGGGCCGCGGGCGGGAGCAGGAACAGGAGGAGGGGAAGGGCGCGCACGTTCAAGCGATGGCCGTGATGCGCGCGCGGATCGGCCGGCCGCCGCGGGGCGTCACCACCTCGTCGCCCACGCGGCGACCGAGCATCTGGCGTCCGAGCGGGGACTGCGGCGTCAACACCATCACCTCGCCCGCGGCGGTCGCCACCGTCAGGCCGCCGGCGCGCGGACCGAGGAAGTAGCGCGAGGGAGTGCCGCCGGAATCCAGCGTGACGAGTGCGCCGAGCGCCGCGGAGTCCGCCGCAGAAAAGGAGGGCAGGGGGAGCGCGGCGAACAGGCCGATGGCCTCGGCGGCCTCCCGGACCTGGCGGGACTGGCCCTCGGCGAGGTAGGCGGCCTCCTGGCTGTGCGTGTCCCACTTATTCTCCGGTCGGCTTTCCTCGCTGGTCGCCTCCTCGCGGGCGTCCGCGGCGGCCAGGGCCTGCCGCGCCTGCTCCTCCAGGAGCGCGGCCAGGATGGCGTCGCGCAGCGCATGTTTGTCGATGGGCATTAAAAAATCCCGGGCCGGGAAGGCCCGGGATGCAGGATGTCCGTGGGGCAACCCGGAAAGGCGCTGCGAGGGCGCCTTCGGGGCGGACGGCCTCAGGCGTGGGCCTTGGGCAACTCGACGCCCAGCTCGGTGGCGTGCGGGTGGTTGCGCTTCACCCGCAGGAGCTGGTGACGGCGCTGGAGCATCCGGTCGAGCTTGTCGACCAGAAGCGTGACCGCCTTGTGGCACTCGTCCGCCTCGACGGCGGCGTTCATATCGGGCCCGTGGATCTGGATATGTCCCTTGGCGGTGAATTGCATCCCCGTGGCGGGGCTGCGGTCGCAGGCGAGTTCCACCCGGATCCGGATGATCCGCTCGTCGTGACGAAATAATCGCGCCGTCTTCTCGTGCACGAATTCCTTGAGGGAGGGGGTGAGCTCGAGATGAATGCCGGAGACGATGACTTCGTGGTGGTTTTGGCTGTTCATAATGCTGCGTTTGGTTTCGTGTGCGCGGCCGCCAGCCGGAGGCCGGAGCCGCGGAAATTGATCAACTTCACCAATGTCCCTGGACGACCCGATCCTGACTGATCTTGCGGCCGGGGTCGTCACGGGAGGCTCCTCCGGTCTGGGGGAAGCATTCATTCGTCTACTGGGGAGCTTGGGCACGGCGGTCCCGGTTTGCAACCTCTCCCGGCGTCGTTGCGCGGAAAAAATCGGGGCCAATTTCCAGCCGCCGCTGCATCACGTCTCCTGCGATCTCGCGGATCCTGCGGCGCTCGCGCGGGCGGCGGGCGCCGTCACCGCGTGGCTGGAGACCTTGCCGGCGGGTCCGGTGCTGCTGGTGAACAACGCCGGGCTGGGCGCCTTCGGGCGCTTCCCGGGCGATGATCCCGCGCGGCAACTGGCGATCGTCGACGTGAACTTGCGCGCGGTCGTCGACCTCACCGCGCGGCTGCTGCCGGTGTTGCGGACCCGCGGCGGCGGCATCCTGAACGTAGCCTCGGTCGTCGCGTATCAACCGACCCCGTACGCCGCGACCTACGGGGCGAGCAAGGCCTTCCTGCTCAGCTGGTCGCTGGCGTTGCGCGAGGAGCTCAGGGGTTCCGGTCTGCGGGTGACCGCCTGCTGCCCTGGCACCACCGCCACGGGGTTTTTCGACGCCGCCGGCCTAGGCCGGTTGCCCGGAGCGGCGATGGGGGCGGAGGAGGTGGCGCGCTTCGCCCTGCGAGCGTGGGCGCGGGACCGTCCTCACGCCGTGCCCGGCCTTCGCAATCGGGTTCTGACTTGGGCGGGCAGCTGCCTGCCCCGCACCGCCGCCGCCCGCGTGGCCGGCCTCGTCCTGCGGCGCCGGGCCGGGCCGGCGTTGCCGTGAACCCCGGAGCGGGGGTTCCGCCGGACCGCTGGGCGGGACGGGCCTGCGCGTGGCCCCGGCGCCCGCAATCTTTGGAGCGGGTGCGCATCGTGGCGCCGGAGGAGTTGCGGCGCTGGATCGTGTTCGAGGACGAGCGGTTGCTGGTGGTCGACAAGCCCGGGGACGTGGTCTGTCACCCGTCGAAGGCCGGACCGTGGTCCAGTCTAGTCGGTGCGCTGCGGGAGCTCACGGGCCTGCCCACGGTGCACCTCGTGTTCCGCTTGGACCGGGAGACCAGCGGCCTCGTGGTGGTGGCCAAGGACGCGGGCGCGGCGGGCCACCTGCAGACCGCGCTGCAGGAACGGCGGATCGGCAAGGTCTACCTCGCCCTTCTGATGGGACGGCTGGAGACGGAAACCCTCGTCGAGCAGCCCCTCGGGGATGATCTCGCCAGCCCCGTTTTCACCAAGTCCGCGGTGGTGGCGGAGGGGGAGGGCAAGGCCGCGGTGACGCGCTTCCAGCCCCAGGCCTACAGCCCCGACGGTAGCCTCAGTCTTGTCCGCGTGATCCCCGTGACGGGACGCAAGCACCAGATCCGGGCACACGCGCAGTGGCTGGGCCGGTCGATCCTTGGGGACAAGATCTACGGCCCGGACGCGCGGCTTTACCTGGAGTTCATCACGACTGGCTGGACGCCGGCGCTGGCGGCCCGTCTCGGGTTGCCGCGGCAGGCGCTCCACTGTGCCGGGATTGATCTCACGCGGGCCGGGTTCCCGCACGTGTTCTCCGCCCCACTGGCGGCGGATTTGCTGGAGTGCTGTGCGCGCGCGGAGCTCCCGGTGCCAGCGGAATGGCGGCCCCGGCCGCCGGCGGGCGACTGAAATGCGCCGTGTGGCGCGTCAGTCCGCGGACTTGGCGGCGCGGGTGACCTTCCGGCGCTCCACTTCCTTGAGGATGCGCTTGCGAAGCCGGAGGCTCTTGGGCGTCACCTCGACGAGCTCGTCGGCGGCGATGTACTCGATCGCGCGCTCCAAAGAGAGTTTGGTCGCCGGGGTCAGCCCGGTGGCCACGCCCTCGCCCTGGGAGCGGAAGTTCGTGAGCTTCTTTTCCCGGACCGCGTTCACCGAGATGTCCTCGTTGCGGGGGTTCTCTCCGATGACCATTCCCTCGTACACCTGCTCGCCGGGGCTGACAAACAGCTTGCCGCGTTCCTGGCACATCACCAGCGCGTAGCCGGTCGTCTCGCCGGCCTCGGTGGCGATGAGTGTCCCGGTGAGGCGGGTGAGCACCTCGCCCGCGAAGGGGCCATATTCCTTAAACAGATGGCTCATCACGCCGCGGCCGCTGGTCATATTGATCACGTCGATTTCCATCCCGATGAGGCCACGGGTGGTGATGGTGGCCTCGATCATCGTGGAGTAGGGGTGCTTCTCCATATTGGTGAGCTGCCCCTTGCGGTTGGCGAGGTTCTGCATCACCGCTCCGACGCACTCGTCGGGCACCTCGATCCAGACCGTCTCGAAAGGCTCCATCCGGCGGCCATCAACGACCTTCTCGATCACGGTCGGGCGGGAAACAAGGAGCTCGAAGCCCTCGCGCCGCATTGTCTCCACGAGCACTGCGACCTGCATCGCGCCGCGGGCCTTCACGTCGTAGACGCCGGCCCGGTCGCTGTCCTCGATGCTGATCGAGACGTTGGTCTTAAGCTCGCGGAAGAGCCGTTCGCGCAGCTGGCGCGAGGTCACGAGCTTCCCCTCCTGGCCGACCAGCGGACCGTCATTGACGCAGAACTGCATCTCGAGGGTCGGGGGGTCGATCTGGGTGAAGGGCAGGGCGTGGCCCTCCTCCAGCGTCGAAAGGGTGTCGCCAATGTCGATGTCCTCGAAGCCGGAGAGTCCGACGATGTTGCCGGCGACGCCTGCGGTGGACTCCTGGGTGCCGAGGCCAGAGTACTCGAAGACCTTGGTGATCTTGGAGCGGATCCGCTTGCCGTCCGAGTGGCGGATCGTGAACACGGTGTCGCCGACGTTGGCACGGCCGCCGAGGATCTTGCCGATCGCGATCCGGCCCACGTAGTCGCTCCAGTCGATGTTCGACACCAGCATATGGAAGGCGTCATCCGGCTTGGCGAACGGGGGCGGGACGTGGTCGAGGATGGTCTCGAAGAGCGGGGTCATGTTCTTCCGCTCGTCCTCGAGCTTGTACATCATATATCCATCCCGACCGGACCCGTAAACCACCGGGGCGTCGAACTGCTCCTCGGTGGCGTTGAGCTCCATCAGCAGTTCCAGCACCTTGTCGTACATCTTGGCCGGCTCCGCGTTGTCGCGGTCGATCTTGTTGATGACGATGACGACCTTCAGGCCGTGCTGCAGGGCCTTGCGCAGCACGAACCGCGTCTGGGCCTGTGGCCCGTCGTAGGCGTCGACCACTAGGAGCACGCCGTCGACCATCCGGAGGGCGCGCTCGACCTCGCCGCCGAAGTCGGCGTGGCCCGGGGTGTCGACGATGTTGATGATTTTGTCCTGCCAGTGGACGGAGGTGTTCTTCGCCTTGATCGTGATGCCCTTCTCGCGCTCAAGGTCCATCGAGTCCATCGCGCGCTCCTCGACCTGCTGGTTGGCGCGGAACACGCCGCCCTCCTTGAGGAGCTTGTCGACTAGGGTGGTTTTCCCGTGGTCGACGTGGGCGATGATGGCGATGTTGCGGATGCTCTGGTTCATAAACGGCGCGGCGAGGTGGAAAAAGGTCCAACGTGCGGACCGTGCCGGCCGAAGGCAAGGCAAGCTTTCGTGGCGCCGGCGGGTCCGTACCCGCCGGGCTCAGGGCAGGTAGGCGCGCTCGCGGAACCAGTGGAGCAACTGGTCGCCCCAAGGCGGAGCGGGCCGTTCCGGGCGACCGAAGCCGAGGCCGTGGGCGCCCTTCTCGTAGACGTGGAGGGAGAAGGGCACGCCGGCGCGGCGGAGGGCCCCCGCGAAGAGGAGCGAGTTCTCGACCGGCACGCCCTTGTCCTCGACGGTGTGCCAGAGGAAGCACGGCGGGGTGTCGGCGGTGACCTGCAGCTCGTTGGAGAGATGGCGCACCAGCGCCGGGTCCGGGTTCTCCCCCAGTAGGTTGCGCCGGGAGCCGGCGTGCGCGAACTCGAGGAGCGAGATCACGGGGTAACAGAGGATGCCAAGGTCGGGGCGTGAACTCTCCCGCTCGACCGGATCCGCGGCGTCCGCGCGACCGGCGTCAAAGTGCGTGAGGAGAGTGGACGCGAGGTGGCCGCCGGCCGAGGAGCCGATCACCCCGATGCGCCGCGCGTCGAGACCGTCGCGGCGGGCGAAGGCGCGGACCATCCGCAGCGCGCGCGCGGCGTCCTGGAGCATCACGGGGTGGCGGTAACCGGCGGAGCCGAGGCGGTACTTGAGCACGTAGCAGGTGATGCCTTGGCGCGTGAGGAACTCGGCATAGCCCGTGCCTTCGTGCTCGGCGAGGCCGCCGTAGCCGCCGCCGGGGAGAATCAGCATCGTCACCCCGGACGGCCGTCCGGCGGGGGCGTACGGGGTCAGGGTCGGGATGTCCTGGGGCCGTTCCCCCGTGGCGCCCGGAGCGGCGCCCGTCCAGAGGCGGATTGGTCCAAGGATCTGCGCGTAGGGGACCGCCTTCTCGGCGGCGGTTAGGCAGGGGAGTAACGGAGCGGCCGCGACGAGGGCGGCGCAGGCGAGGAGGAGGCGGGGCATCGCGGGAGCACAAAGGGCCGCGGCCGCCGCGACAAGCCCGCGGCGCGCGCAAAATCGGGTTGCAGCCCCCGGAGGGGGCTTCCTCACTCGGCCGGCCCGCGCATGGCGTTCAACCTCCCAAAAGTCCTCAAGGCCCTGCTCCTGTCATCGAGCCAGCCGCTCGCGATCAAGGACATCCAGGCCGCCTTCACCCGGTTCCACGAGCAGCAACTGCTGCCGGGCGTCGACCGGGCTGCGGCCCCGGAGCCCGCCGCCGGCGATCCGGCCGCGCCCGCCCCGGCCCCCGTGGCCGAGGAGGCCGCCGAGGTGGTGGTCGAGCCCGCTGCCCGCGATCCCGAACTCTACCTGGATGTTCCCTCGCTCGTGACGGCCACGCAGATCCGCGAGGCGATGCACGCGATCGCCGCGCAGCTGCGCGCCGCGGGCGACGGCCTCCTGCTGATCGAGGGCAACTTGGGCTACCGGCTGGTGACCGAGCCCCGCTTCGCGCGCTGGGTGCGGATCCTGCGGCAGGAGCCGCCCCCGGTGAAACTCACCCAGTCCGCGCTGGAGACGCTCGCCGTGATCGCTTACCGGCAGCCTGTCACCCGCACGGAAATCGAGAATATCCGCGGGGTGTCCGCCGAGGCGGGGCTGAACAAGCTGCTGGAGCGGGACCTCGTCTACATCGTGGGTCGCGCCGACACGCCCGGCCGTCCGATCCAGTACGGCACGACCGACGGTTTCCTCGAGTTCACGGGGATCAAGTCTCTCGACGAGTTGCCCGCTTCCGACGTGCTCTCGTCGCGGCAGATCGACGAGTGGCTGCGCAAGTCCGAGAACACCAAGGCGCCCGGCGACCTCGAGATGGGCCTGCCCGATGAGCAGCTGCCGCTTGAGGCTCCGCTGCCAACCTCTCCCGCCGGGGAACCCGCGCCCGCGGCGGCATCGCCCGCGTCTTTCCTCCCGCCCTCCGCCTGAAATGGACCTCGGCCCCATCCGCGACCAGATCGACCAGATCGACCACCAGCTGGTGGAGCTGCTGAACCGTCGACTCTCCCTCGCCGCGGAAATCGGCAAGGTGAAGCGTAGCGCGGGTGGCCAGATCTACGTCGCGGAGCGCGAGGACGCCGTCCTGCGCAAGGCGACCGCCCGCAACCGCGGGCCGATCCGAGACGAGGCGCTGCGCGCGATTTACCGCGAGATTATGTCCGCGGCGATCGCTCTCGAGCAGCCGCTGCTCATTGCCTACCTCGGCCCGGAGGCGAGCAACACCCACGCGGCCGCGCTGCGGAAGTTCGGCGCCAGCGTGGGCTATCACCCGATGGCCACGGTCGCGGACATCTTCACCGCGGTCGAGAAGGGGGAGACGGATTACGCGGTGATCCCGATTGAGAACTCGACCGAGGGCTCGGTGCGCGAGGCGCTCGACAGCTTCGTGGAGAGCGACGTCAAGGTGGTCGCGCAGGTATATTTGGAGATCAACCACGCGCTCATCTCCACCGCGCCGCTGGAGGCCGTGACGCGCGTGTTCTCGAAAGATCAGGCGCTGGCGCAGTGCCGGCACTGGCTGCAGCGTCACCTGCCCCACGCTCAGCTAGTGGACGCCCCCAGCACCTCGCGGGCAGTGCAGCTCGCCAAGGCGGAGCCGGGCACGGCGGCGGTCGCGGGGGAACTCGCGGCGGAGCATTACGGGGTCCCGGTGCTGGTCCGGAACATCCAGGACAAAGCGGACAACACGACGCGCTTCTTCGTGCTGGGCCGGCAACCTTCCGGCTCGGCCGGCGCAGGCAAGGATCTCACCAGCCTGCTGGTGTCCCTCGGCGATGAGGCGGCGTCGCGCTCCGGCGCCCTCCTGCGGATGCTGATGCCGCTGGCCGAGCGTGGGATCAACCTCTCGAAGATCGAGTCGCGTCCGAGCAAGCGGCGCCCGTGGGATTACTACTTCTTCCTCGACGTCACGGGCCACTACGAGGACCCCGCGATGCGCGAGGCGATCGCGGAGCTGCGCCGCTTCTGTCCGATGGTGAAGTGGCTCGGCAGCTACCCGCAAGTGGGCTGATTTCCGCGGCGGAGCGCGGTCGCGGTTTCAAGGCTGCCCTGAGGCCGGCTGCAGGCTGGCGGTGAGCGCGAGCAGCGCGTCGAGCATCTTCACGCTCGCCCCGGGCTCGAGTTGGTTGGTGCCCGGCCAGGTCTCGTAGCCGCCGAGGGCGAAGTGCCGCGGCGTGGGCACGTAGCCGAAGTACCCGTGGTTCAGCTCGACCATGAAGGAGTGGCGGAAGGGGCTGCGGCGGCGGTACTCCAAGCCGGTCTCGGCGAAGGTCTCGCAGGGAAAGGTGCCGATCGCCACGTCGCCGATGCGCAGCGCCTGAAGCGGGATCGGCGCGGTCCCGCGCTGCTCCGCCAGCAGCTGCACGCGCCCGGCGTAGGACAGCCGCTGCACCCAGTCCGGCGTGGTCGCGAACTTGGCGCCGACGGGCACCTCGCCCTTGGCCACGCGCGGGGCGCGTGCCTCCGTCTCGCGCGCCCAAGCCACGAGTTCCGGTGGGATGGTCCGCCAAGCCACCGGCAGTTCCCGATAGGCCGCCGCGAGGGTAGGGGCGCGCTCCCAGCTGATCCCCTTCAGGGCCGCGTGCACCCGCCGCGCGACGTCCCGCCCGACCAGGTTCATCTGCTCGTAGGGCGCCCGCGCGGGGCGCTTGGCGAGGCGGAAATCGATGTTGTTGATGTCGCCGCTGGTCCCGTTCGCGAGTAGGGCCACGCAGGGCCGGGTCGCCGCCGGGTGGGCGGCCAGCCGCTCGAGCTCCCCGCAGAACACCCCGAAGTAATCCGCCGAGATGCTCCGGCTGCCGACGCCCCCGACGTAGTGAAGCGAGTAGGCCGCGAAGACCGAGATGAGCGCGCCCGGGCCCGGTTCCCTGAGGGCGAGAAAGGAGACGGTCGGGTCGATCGGGCCGGCCGGTTCCACCAGATCCGGGCTGCCCCCGGCGGGATTCATCTTCACCCGGTCGACCTGGCCAAAGGGATTGGGCGGCGCCTTCCCCTCGCGCATCACCCAGCGGCGGTTGTGCACGTGCTCGGGGATGTCGACGGTCCCGAAGCCGAGCTCCGCCGGGCGGAGCGCGTTGACGGCGCGGCGCACTCCGTCAACGACGCGCCGCGCCACGAAGCGCTGGTAGTCGTCGAGCGGCTGCTCTGCCGCGAACCGGCTGGCGCCCAGCGCGCTGCCCGCGGAGTGCGTGTGGGTGCCGGCGACGAGCACGTGGGACGGCGGGATGCCGGTGGCCTCCTCGATGAGGCGGCGGGCCTCGGTGCTCACCGAGCGGTGGAGGCCGAGCAGGTCGCAGATCACAAGCGCGAGGCGGGTCCGGCCATCATCGAGGACGAGGCAACGGGCGTGCAACTCGTCGTGGACTTCCTGCGCGGGAAAGGGAGTGAAGCCGCCGACGATCGGCGCGCCGAGCGGGGGCGTGAGATTGCTGGTGGCGGCCCCGGCGCGGAATCCGCCGGTTGGAACAGCGGCCGCGAGCACGGAGCCGGCTGCGGCAAGGACGCAGGATAGGATGGCGAAACGCAGGGGCATAAGCGGGGTGCGCCTAGCCTCGCGGGGCGCCGCGGCGGCGGCGAGGGTAAAGCGGTTGGTGGCGCGGCCCCGCGCGGCCCCTTAACCGCTTAGAACCGCTCGGCCATCGCGACCGCCTTGAAAAGCGCGGCCGCCTTGTTGACCGTTTCTTGGTACTCAGCCGTCGGCAGCGAATCCGCGACGACCCCGGCGCCGGCCTGGATGTGCACCTGGCCGTCCTTCAGCAGGGCGGTACGCAGCATGATGCAGGTGTCGAGGTTGCCGTCGTAGCCGACGTACCCGAGCGCGCCGGCGTAGCAGCCACGCGGGGAGGGCTCGCTGGCCGCGATGATCTGCATCGCACGAATCTTCGGGGCTCCGGATACAGTGCCGGCCGGGAAGGTAGCCCGCAGCAGGTCATAGCCGGTGCGTCCCGGCGCGATGCGTCCCTCCACTTGTGAGACAATGTGCATCACGTGCGAGTAGCGCTCGATCACCATCATCTCGGGCACCTGCACCGAGCCGTAGGCGCAGACGCGGCCGATGTCATTGCGGGCCAGATCGACGAGCATCAGGTGCTCGGCGCGCTCCTTCTCGTCGGCCAGCAGTTCGCGCTCGAGCGCCGCATCCTCCGCCGGGCTGGCCCCGCGGCGCCGGGTGCCCGCGATCGGGCGGATCTCAACGCTTCCGTCGGTCAGGCGCACGTGCACCTCGGGCGAGGCGCCCACCAGCGCGAAGTCCTCCGCCTCAAGGATGAACAGGTAGGGGGAGGGGTTGACGGTGCGCAGGGCCCGGTAGAGATCGAGCGCGGGCCGGTTGAAGGACCGCGAGAAGCGCTGGGAAGGGACGAACTGGATGATGTCCCCGGCGCGGATATATTGCTGCCCCGTCGTCACCGCCGCCTCGAAGGCCGCCGGCGTGAAGTTGCCCGGCGGGATCGTCACGGGTCCGGGATCGACCACCGGCGCCGGAGCGAGCGCGCTAGGGTGCCGCAGCAATTCGTGCAGCGCCCGCAGCTCCCGCACCGCCGCGTCGTAGGCCGCGTCCGCCGCGCCCGGCTTCGCGACATGCGCGTTGACGCACAAGCGCAGGGTCTGGCGCGCGCGGTCAAAGATGAGCAGCGAGTCGACCAGCAGGAAGTAGAGTAGCGGGGTCCCGAGGCCCGGCCCGGGGGCGGCGGGCACGCTGGGCTCGAGGCGGGTGACGTACTCGTAGGCGAGGAAGCCGACCGCGCCGCCGGTGAACCGTGGCAGTCCCGGCAGGGTGACGGGACGGTAGCCGCGCAATTCCTCCTCAATCAGGGTAAGCGGATCCGCCGGCGTCGGCACCGTCACCGCGGGGCGGCCGGGTTCGCGGATCTCGGTGGTGGCCGAGCCGCAGGCGAAAATGCGCCGTGGCCGGCAGCCGATGAAGCTGTAGCGCGAGAGGTGCTCGCCGCCCTCCACCGACTCGAGCAGGAACGACGGGCCGGCGGCGCGCAGCTTCGCGTAGGCCGAGACCGGCGTCTCGAAGTCCGCCATCAGGTCGGTCGTGACCGGGATGACGTTGCCCTGCCGGGCGAGGCTCGCGAAGGCCTCGCGGGTCGGATGGATGTTCATAAGGCGACCCGCGGTGATGCCCGCGCGCGCGGGCGCGGGCAAGGCGAATGACGGGGCGCTACTGCTTGCGCAGCGCCGCCCGGCCACTCGGCACGGCCGGGTCGTAGGAGGGATTCGGGACCGGGAACTTCGCGCCCACGTCCTGCTGCCACGCGCGCAGTTCCGTCCGCAGGGCGGCGACGCGGGCCGGTTCCCGCGCAGCGAGATCGCGCCGCTCCCCGAGGTCGGCCGCGAGGTCGAACAGCTCCTCGCGCCCGTCTTCCTGCCAGGTGATGAGCTTCCAGTTGCCCCGCCGGACGGCGGCCGCGGGGGCGCCGCCCTGGTTGCCGTAATGCGGGTAGTGCCAGAAGAGCGCGCGCTCCGCCGGGGTCTCGCCGCGCAGCACCGGGACGAGGCTCCGGCCGTCCGCCGGGCCGGCGAGCGCCGTGACCCCGGCGGCAGCGAGGAAGGTTGGGAAAAAGTCGGGGCTGCTGACCGGGGCGGCCACCTCGCTCCCGGGCCGGGCGACCCCCGGCCAGCGCACGATCAACGGGACGCGGATCCCGCCCTCGTACATCCAGCCCTTGCCCGCGCGGAGCGGCAGGTTCGAGGTGGGCGAGCCCTCGCTGGTGGAAAGGCCGCCGTTGTCGCTGGTGAAGACGACGAGCGTGTCCTCCCTCCGTCCGAGGTCGTCGAGGGCCTGCAGCACGCGCCCGACGGCGAGGTCCATCGCCTCGATCATCCCCGCGTAGACCGCGTGGCTCTGGACCTCGCGGACCTCCCGCTCACCCTCGCGGCCCCAGCGTTCGCCGAGGCCGAGGCGGCGGCGCTTCTCCTCGTACTTCAGGCGCAGGTCCTCGCGGGCCATCAGCGGCGTGTGGACGGAATACAATGGGAAATAAACGAGGAAGGGTTGGTCGCGCTGTGCGGTGATGAACTTGACCGCCTCCTGCGCGAGGCGGTCCGGCAGGTGCTCGCCCTCCGGGCCGTCGGCGAGGCGGGGGTTGCCGTAGGGCGAGAAGTAGCGCTTGCCGCCGTAGGGCCCGCCGCGCTCGTTACCGCCGAGGTTGAAATCAAAGCCCTGGTTCTCCGGCCACCAGCCCTCGGGACCGAGGTGCCACTTGCCCACGAAGAACGTGGCGTAGCCGGCCGCCTTGAGGGACTTCGCGACCGTGGGTGCGTCGAGGGCGAGACGGTCGGCGTAGGGGGCGGGCAGGGAGCGCGTGTTGCGCTTCCATTGGTCCGGCGTGCGCGGGGCGCCGATGTAGTCGGTGATCCCGGTGCGTTGGGGCCAGCGGCCGGTGAGGATGCTCGCGCGGGTCGGCGAGCACACCGGGCAGGCGGCATAGGCGTCGGTGAAACGCGCCCCCTCGCGCGCGAGGCGGTCGAGGTGGGGCGTCTCGTAGAAGGTGCTTCCGTAGGCGCCGAGATCGCGCTGGCCGAGGTCGTCGGCGAGGAAGAACACGATGTTCGCCGGCCGGGGGGCGTCGCCGGCGGGCAGCGCCGCGGCGAGGAGCAGCGACGCGAGGAGGGCGGGGAGGAGTCGCATCGGCGGGTCAGTTGGCGCTCTTGGGCTGTTTCGCTTTCGCCTTGCCGCCACCGCCGTGCTGGTAGGTGCGCCACCAGGGCGGACCCTCGGCCTCGATCTCCGCGTTGAGGCGGCGCAGGGCTGCGGTCATCTCGGCCAGTCGCGTCGGCTCGCGCGCCGAGAGCTCCGTGGTTTCGGCGCGATCGCGCTGCACATTATAGAGCTCGAACTGCGTCAGCCCCTCGTCGGCAAGGATCTTCCAGTCGCCGATGCGCATCGCGGTCTTGAGCGGCTCCGGGGCAATGGCGCAGCGCCAATAGAGGGGGCGAGCCCGCTCGACGGGTTTGCCGGCCAGCGCGGGCAGGAAGTCGCCGCCGTCGAGGACGCGGTCCGCCGGCAGGGGCGCGCCGGCCAGCTTGGCCGCCGTCACGAACAGGTCGGAGCCGATCACCGGCACGTCCGAGACGGTGCCGGGGGCGATGCGGCCGGGCCAGCGGACGAGGCCGGGCACGCGGATGCCACCCTCGTAAACGGAGCGCTTGCGGTTGCGGAGGCCGCCGGTGGAGCCGCGACCGGGAGTGCGGATGCCGTCGCCCTCCGGTCCATTGTCGGAGGTGAAGAAGACGAGCGTGTCGCCCGCGAGGTTGAGCTCGCCGAGCGCCCGCACCAAGCGGCCGAACGCGTGGTCGAGCTGCGTCACGTTGGCGTGGTGCTCCTTCTGGATGTCATCGGTGAGGTCCGGGTAGAGGGCCTTGAACGCGGGGTCGGATTTGATCGGGTAATGGGGCTCGTGCGCCCAGACGGAGAGCAGGAAGGGACGCGCGGG
>VHCI01000005.1 GCA_016871775.1 Verrucomicrobiota bacterium
GGCTCGCATCAAACTCCACCGGCAACGTCACCAAGTGGAAGAGGCAGATCACGCCCAGCGCCACCGCACCGACCGTCAGCAAGGTTCCGCCGATCGCGGTCGAAAGCAGGACGATGCCCGCGATCATTACGAAGTTCGCCACGCCCGCCGCGATCTGGGTCGCCGGCGCCATCGTCTGGCGGACGTTCATCATCGCATAGCCGACTTTGTGCTGGATCGCGTGACCCGCCTCGTGGGCGGCCACGCCTAGCGCGGCCAGGCTGGTGCCGTGATAGTTGTGATGTGACAGCGCCAGACGCTTGTTCAGCGGGTCATAGTGGTCGGTCAGCTCGCCCGGGACCTCGACGATCTCGACGTCGCTGATGCCAGCCGAACGCATCACCGCCTCGGCGGCCTCCACGCCGCGAATGTGACCGCGCGACGGGATTTCCACGTTCCGCGCGTACGCGCGCCGAATTTTCATCTGCGCGTACAGGCCAAACAACATCGGGACAATGATGAGGAGAAACCAGATAAACATAAGCAAATGGGTTTTGAGGACGAGGAGATGATGACTGCAGAGAGAAATTAGGCAAACGCGCGGTTTTGCCAGAGGAAAAAGACCACGCTGGAAAGCGACGGGCGGCGTTCCATCCGTCGCTTCCCGGGGCCTGGCCGGCTTTACGCCGCCAACCCGCACCGTCGCAGTAGGGCCTGCGGGTCGGGATCACGCCCAAGGAAAGAACGGAACAGCACGGCCGGATCCTCCGCGTTGCCGCGGCTGAGGATGCAACGGACAAACTCCGCGCCCACCTCCCTGCTGAAGATCCCCTCGCGCTGGAAACGCGTGAAGGCGTCGGCCTCCAGCACCTCCGCCCACTTGTACGAATAATACCCGGCCGCGTAGCCGACCGGATCTCCGAACAGATGGGTGAAACGTTTCACGATGGTTGGCGCAGGCGGCTCGGTCGGCACTAGGCAGTCCGCCACCGCCGCCCGCAACCGCGGCTCAACGTCGCCCGCCCCGGCATAGTCGGCCGTATGCATATGCAAAAGCAGGTCCAGCTTACCGAAGGCCACCTGCCGCATCGTCGCGCTCGCCGCCCGGAAGTTACGCGCCGCCTGCATCCGCCCGAACAACTCCTCCGGGATCGGCGCCCCCGTTTCGTGGTGCCGCGCGAACAGGTCCAAGCCCTCCCGCTCCCACGTCCAGTTCTCGAAGATCTGCGAGGGCAGCTCGACGAAGTCCCAAGCCACGTTGACGCCATTGAGCGACTTAATCGGCACCTCGCCCAACAGGTGATGCAAGAGGTGGCCGAACTCGTGGAAGATGGTCTCCACCTCGCGGTGGGTCAGCAGCGCCGGGCGATCGCCCGCGGGCGGCGTCATGTTGCCGCAGATAAGGCCCAGGTGCGGGAGGCGCGTCCCATCGGGCTGCGGGCCACCGGTGATGAGGTAGTTCATCCACGCCCCACCCCGCTTCGACTCGCGCGGATGCCAGTCGGCATAGAACGACCCGACGTGCCGCCCCGCCCGGTCGTGCATCTCGTAAAACCGGACCTCGGGGTGCCAGACCGGCACCGTGCCCGGGGCGTGTTCCGTGACCTTCAGGCCGAAGACCCGGCCGGCAATCTCGAACAGGCCGGCAATGACGCGGTCCATCGGCAGGTACGGGCGCAGCGCCTCCTCGTCGAACTGGTAGCTGGCCTGCCGCAGGCGCTCGGCCCAGAAGCCGACGTCCCACGGAGCGAGGCGCCGGACCGGCTCGCCGGTGCCGGCCGCCCGGAACTCCTCCAGTTCCTTGGCCTCCCGCGCGAACGGGGCGAGGCAGCGGTTCCGGAAGTCCTCGACGAAAGCCAGCGCCCGCGCGCCCTGCCCGGCCATCCGGCGGCGCAGGACGCTGTCCGCGAAATGATCCTGGCCCAGCAGCTTGGCCTTCTCGGCCCGGAGTTGCAGGAGACGCTCGATCTGGGGCGCGTTGTCGTGGGGGGTGTGGGAGCCGATGGCGGCGCTGGCGCTCCAGACCTGCCGGCGGATGTCCTCGTCGCGCAGGTGCATCAGCACCGGCTCCAGCGAGGGTTGGTGGAGCGTGAAGCGCCAGCCCTCCAATCCCTTGGCTTCGGCGCTGCGGCGGGCCGCGGCCTTGGCCTGGGACGGCAGGCCCTCGAGGCGGGCCTCCTCCGCGGGCGGAATCACCAACTGCCAGGCATTCGTGGCATCAAGGACGTTCTCCCCGAACTTCTGGGCCACTTGGGCCATTTCTGTCTGAAGGGCCTCCAAGCGAGCGCGGGCGTTCGCCGGCAGGTCCGCGCCGGCGTCCCGGAAGTCCTTAACCGTTTCCTCAAGGAACCGGCGCTGCACCCCGGACAGCGCGGCCGCGGCGGGAGTCGCGGCGAAGGCCCGCAACCGGGCCCAAAGGTCGGGTTTAAGGGGAATGCGGGCGAAGAAGGCGGTCACGCGCGGCAGCACCTCGCTGTGCGCGGCCCGGAGCGCCGGCTCGTCGGCGACGGACTGCTGGTGCCCGACCTTGGACCAGACCAGGTTCAGCTCCTCAGTCACCCGCTCTAGGGCCAGAAAGGTGTTCTCAAAGGTTACCGCGGCCAGGTCGACGGCCGTGATGGCGGCGAGGGCCGATTCGGCGCGGCCGAGGGCGGCATTGACGGCGGGCACAACATGGTTCGCCGTGAGCTCGGGCCAACGGATCCGGAAGTCGTCGCGCAGATACGGATTGCTCATCGCGCGCAGAAACGAGCCCCCGCCGGTGGAGTCAAACTGCAAAGCCCGCCTCACCAGCGCCAAGCGGCACTGAAGGAAGGCTGGCGCGGGGACGCGGGCACCGCGGGGATCTCCTGGAACCGGTCGTCCCAGAGGTTCTCGAGCAACAGGGAGACTTCGAGCCGCGGCTGGGAGGCGGGACGATAGGCGAGGCCGAGCGTGCCGTGCAGCGCCCGCTCGCCCCCGATGCTCCGCAGCAGGTTGGGCGCTTGCCGGCGCCAGGCGTGGTCAAGGCTTAAGACCCAGTCGCGGCCCAGCTGGGCCTGCACCGCGAGGGTGGCGCGGTGGCGGGCATAGTTGAGCGCGTAGAAACTGGCGTCCACCCCGGTCACCCGGTAGGTATCGTCCTTGGTCAGCGCGGTGTACCCGAGGACCACCGCGGCGCGGTCCCAAGAGCGTCGGGCTTGGGCCTCGAAGCCGGCGACGTCGACGTCCATCGGGCTGGCGGAGCGGGCCGTCACCCCGCGGCGGAAGGTCCAGTCGACTAAGCGGCGGTCGGCGCGGGTGAAGGCGGAGGCGGAGGCGTCCCAGCCGGCCACGCGGAAAGCGGCCCCGACCTCGAGCGTGGTGGCGGCGGCGCGGCCGAGGCGGGGGCTGCCGCGGAAGAGGCCGGCCGAGGCGCTGGAGGCCAGCGCGGTGTAGGTGGGAAGCTGGGTCGCCCGGATGGCCGACAGGTGCAGGCGCTGCAGCGGGTTGCCGGGCGCGAGGGTCCGCTCGAGGGCCAGGAGCGGCGAGAGGCTGCCCGGCTCGCGGTTTGAATCATCGTGCACCAGGCCGGCCCGAGCCCGGAGCGCCCCACCGCCGGCCCGCGCCGTCTCGCGCCCCACCAGGAGGGCGAGCCTCGTGGTCGCGCGGGAGGCGTAGGGACCGAACAGGAGGGAGGTGGAGCGCATGCGGTCCGCCTGTGCTTCGCCCTTCAGTTCGTAATCCAAGCCCGCCCATCGGCCGTGCAGGCGGGCGGCGCCGCCGCGGAGCCAGGTCGTATGCTGGAACGGATGCACCGGCCCGAGCGGGGCGAAGCGGTTGAAGGCGTAGTCGTCCTTGTGGCGACGTTCGAACACCGCGGCCTCCCAGCCGCCCTCCGCGGCGCGGTCCTGGCGGTGACTGAGCAGGATAAGCCGGGTCTGCAGGTTCTCGAACTCGGGGCTGTTGAAGGGAGTGTAGAGGTTGGGCCAGCCGAACCGTTTGCCCTGATAGCCGGCAAACAGGTCCGTCTGACCCGCGGGGCTCCGGTGCTGCAGGCGGACGTTGGCCCGATCGAACTCGTGGTCGCCGTGGAGGATCGCCCCATCCGCAACGGACCGGGCCAGGGAGAACTCGATCCCGCTCCCATGCCCCGAGTTTCCGGCAGGGCGGACCCACGCGTGCCGCAGCTCGGCGCGGCGCAGGCCGTGGGCACCGGCCCCGACCCGCACCCCGCCCCCGGCGCGCAAAGTCCGCCAATCCTGCCGCAGGCCGCCCGCGGTGGCATTGAGGGGGCCAAGGGCCAGTTCGGCCCCGAAGAGCAGCTGCGGCGGCGTAAGCATCGCCGGATCGACGGGCAGCTCGGCTAGGTAATGGCCCGTCTGCGGGTCACCCAGGGAGACGGCCCCGAGCGCCCAGCCGGTGCTTTCAAAGGTGCCGCCGCGCAGCGTGAGGTCGGCCTGCCCTTCCACCAGGTTGCGGGCCTGCAGGTCCACGCGTGGCTCGTAACGGAGCACCGAGACCGGCATCGCGAAAGTGCCGCCCGGGGCTTGGTTCGCCACCCGCGGCGACGCGACCGTGAGCGGATCAAGCTGCATCTCGGGGGCGCCCGCGCGAAGGCCGGCCGGTCCGACCGCCAGCAGCGCCAGCAGGGCCAGCAGGAGATTGTTCAGCTGAAAAAGCATTGGACTTAACTTAATGGTCAGGGCAAAAAAAGCCCCGGCGCGGAAGCCGGGGCGGGATCACGGGGGAGACGGGCGCCTCAGGACTCGCCGTCGTTGCCGATGGCCTCAACCGGACAGCCCTCGAGGGCCTCCATGCACTGAGCAACCTCTTCCTCGGTAGTCGGCTGCTTCATCACGAAGGAATAGCCCCCCTCGTCGTGACGGGTGAAGAATGAAGGCGCCGTCTCGCGGCAGAGGTCGCAGTCGATGCACTGCTGATCGACATAAAACTTGCCTGCAACGTTCGTGGGCCACTTATCGGACTTATTCGCCATGGTACTGTAAAGAAGGTGCCTGCTTTAGGGCTGTCAAGCACCCGGCGCCTGCTTGTCTTCCGCCGTGTGGGCCGCAGGCTGGAGGAATGCATCCCGCGATCCGAACGGCGCTCGCTCCCCCGGGGCGGGCGTTGCCGCTGCTGGCGGGTATGCTCGCGGCGGCCTTCGCGTTGCAGGTGGCCGGGGAGGCGGGCTGGCAGGCCGCGGCGAGTTGGAGTAAGGCGACGCTGGGCCTGACCCCCGCCGCGTGGACCGCAGGCGAGTACTGGCGCCTCGCCTCTTATGGTCTGATCCACAGTACGACCAATCTCTTCCATCTGGGGCTGGTGCTGGCCGCGGTCCTGGGCCCGGGGATGGCGCTGGCCCGCGAGCTCGGCCCGCGGCTGCCTCTAGGCGCTTGGGTGGTAGGCCAGCTCGTGGGTGGCCTTTGCTGGCTCGGCTTCCACCGGGACGCCGGGGAACTGCATTTCGGAGCGACCGCCGGGGCCTACGCTCTGCTCGCGGCCTACGCGGTGCGTCACCCGGACCGAGTCTTCCGGCTGCTGGTATGTTTCGTCGTGCCCCTGCGGCTCCGGCCGCGCACCGTGCTGCTGGCCTTGCTGGCGGGCGAAGCATTCTTCCTCCTAATCGGCGAGGTGCTCCAGCGCGCCCTGCCCTTCGCCCCCGCCGCCTCGGCCCATCTCGCCGGAGCAGTGGCCGGGTGGCTGGCTCTCCGCCTCAGCCGGCCAGCGCCATCGGAACGCCCGGAGCTTGGCCCAGCGCAGATTGACGAGCCCGGCCCGGAGCCGGGAATCGACCCGCGGGCAGAGCTCGACCGCATCCTCGACAAGATCAACCAGACCGGCCTCGGCTCGCTCTCCCCTGCCGAGCGGCGCACCCTCGCCGCCGCGCGCGACCTGTTGTCGCGCCCGTGATCCCATGTGCTTCCGGCGCTTGACTGGAGCCCGAAGCGAACAAACTCCCCTTCCCGCCCCATGCCGCCCCTCTCCTTCTGCTCCAGACCCCTCGCGTTCGTCCTTTGCCTGCTGGCTGGCGCCGGGTCGTTGCTCGGCGCCACGGACCGCAAGCGCTTCACCACGCCCCCAACCCTAGCGGCGGAAGCCAGCACCCTGACCAAGCTGCTAGATGAGCTGCATTACAACCGGGACGCCGTCCGGAGCGCGGACTACGTGAACGTCGTGGCCGACTACATGGGCGAGCTCGACGGCCAGCGGCTGTTTTTTCTTGGTTCGGACCGCGCTCGCTTCACCGCAGAATACAGCAAGAACGTTTATTACAACGCGGCCTTCCTCGGGAACATCAATGCCGCTTACGAAATCTTCTACGCCTACCAGGAGCGGGTGGAGCACCGCGTGGCGTGGATCCTAGCACGCCTCGAACAGCCGCTGGACCTGACCACGGACGAGACCTATCGGATGGACCGCCAGAAGGCCGAATGGGCTGCGGACGACGCTGCGGCGGACGACCTGTGGGTGCGGCGCCTCAAGTTCGAGCTGATCCAGGAGATCCTGGCCAAGAAGACCCTGGAGGAGTCCAAGGCGCAGATCCGCAAGCGCTACGAGCGGATGCTGCGCAACGTGGGCGAGATCGAGGGCAACGAACTGGCGGAACTGTTCCTCACCACCATCGCCAAACTCTACGATCCGCATTCTACCTATTTCTCCGCTGCGACCTACGAGGACTTCGGCATCCAGATGAAGCTGCAGCTGGTCGGCATCGGCGCCGTGCTGGGCACCGAGGACGACGTTTGCGTGGTCAAGGAGATCATCCCCGGCGGTCCCGCCGACCTCGGCCGGGAGCTGAAGCCGAACGACAAGATTCTGGCCGTGGCCGAGAGGGGCGGGGAGCCCTTCGAGACCTTCGGCCTGAAGCTGCGTAAGGTCGTCGAGCGCATCCGCGGCAAGAAGGGCACCGAGGTGGTGCTGACCGTGCAGCCCGCGGACGGCGACAGCTCCGTCCGCAAGCAAGTCGTGATCACGCGCGATAAGGTGAAGATCAACTCGGCCCGCGCGCGGGGCGCCATCTTCGACCTCCCAGGCGACGACGGGAAGACCCAGCCTTTCGGCGTCATCACGCTCCCTGCGTTCTATGGACCCGCCGACGAAGGCGACACGGATGGTGAGCGCACGACCGCCTCGCGGGACGTGGCCCGCCTGATCGAACAGTTCAAGCAGGCCGGCATCGAGGGCCTCGTGCTCGACCTGCGGCGCAACGGGGGCGGGTTTCTGACCGAGGCGGTGGAACTCGCGGGCCTGTTCATCAGCCGCGGCCCGGTGGTCCAGATCAAGGCCTACAACGGGGAAATCCACGTCGACAATGACCGGGACCCGCGGATCGCCTATGCGGGTCCGTTGGCGGTGCTGGTCGACCGGTTCAGCGCCTCCGCCTCGGAGATCGTGGCCGGGGCGCTCCAGAATTACGGCCGGGCGATCGTGGTCGGGGACAGTTCCACCCACGGCAAGGGCTCGGTACAGCAGGTGGTCGAGATGAAGCAGTTGTCGCGGGCCCTGTCGCTCGCCCCCAAGACCGGCGCGGCCAAGTTCACCATCCAGAAGTACTACCTGCCGAGCGGCGCCTCCACGCAGTTGAAGGGCGTGGTGCCGGACATCACCCTTCCCTGCATCGAGGACTTCCTGCCCATCGGCGAGGCGGACCTGCCGCGCGCCCTGGTCTGGGACCAGATCCCGTCCAGCTTCTTCGAGGGCGAGCCCCTAGACGCGAAGGTGCGCGAGCCCCTGCGGGCCGCCAGTGCGGAACGCCAAGCGCGGCTCCCGGAGTTCGCCTACCTGAGGAAGGTCGTGGACCGCTTCAAGGAGCGTCAGGAGCAGAAGCTGATCTCCCTGAATCTGGAAGAGCGGCAGGGGCAAAAGGCGGAGGACAATGTCTTCCGCAAGGAGATCCGGGCGGAGAAGGACGAGATTGCAAAGGGCGACTATCCTTTCCGCACCTTTTACCTCGGCCCGCCGCCCACGCCCCGGATCAAGGCGCCCAAGAAAGAAGACGACGAGGATGACCTCGGCCCGGCCGAGGACGAAAACGAGACCTACGTGAAGGCGGACGTCCATCTGCGCGAGGCGCTGCGGGTGGTCAGCGACGCGGTGCGGCTGGGCCGCAACCGCGAGACTTGGGCACAGAACCGTCCGCCGCTCACCGCCGCCACCACTCCTGCGGCGCTCAGCCCGGCCAAACCGCGAGGATAAACCGGGCGCGGCCCGTTAGGTCCGGCCGGGCTTCCACCGCTTGGAAGCCCGCCGCCTGCAACCGCGCGGAAAGGTCCGCGTGGTGGTCGCAACCGGTCTCCAAGGCCAGCAGGCCGCCCGGCCGAAGAAAGGCCGGAGCGCGGGCTATGATCGCCCGCAGGTCCGCTAGCCCCTCCTCCGGCGCCTCCAGCGCGGCCCGGGGCTCGTGTTGGCGGACCTCGGGGGCAGCGGCAGCCACCTCGGCGGCGGTCAGGTAGGGTGGATTGGAAACAATCGCATCGAAAGGTCCGAGGAGGACACCCTCGAACCAGTTCGCGGCAACCGCCCGGATGCGGCCCTCCAGGCCGAGCGCGGCAAAGTTCTCCCGGGCCAAGGCCAGGGCCTCTGGGCAGCGTTCCGCCGCCACCACGGTTGCCGAGGGCCACAGGGTCGCGAGCGCAGCGGCGATGGCGCCCGAGCCAGTGCCGAGGTCCAAGGCGCGCAGGACCGGCGGCTGGGTTCCGGCCCAAGCGTGCACCAGTTCCACCAGCAGTTCGGTTTCCGGCCGGGGAATGAGCCCGCGGCAGTCGACCTTGAGCCGCAGCCCGCGGAATTCCGTTTCCCCCAGAATGTACTGCAGCGGCTCCTGCTGGCCCCGGCGCCGGACAAGCGGCCGGAGCTGGTCCAGTTCCGCGGCAGTTAGCGGGCGCTCGAACTCGAGGTAGAGCTGCATCCGGCGGCGGCCGATGACGTGCCCGAGCAGCAACTCGGCGTTGAGGCGGGGCGAGGAGACGCCCCGGCCGGCGAGGAATTCCGTGGTGCGCTTGATGATTTCGAGGACCGTCAGCACGTCAATCGATCTCCTGGGCGCGGGGCGGGGCGTAGTCCGCCCCGGTGAGGGCGGCGAGCTTCGCTTGGTAGTCCGCCTTCTGCAGGGCGGCGATGACCGGCTCCAGCTTGCCCTCCATCACCTGCGGCAGGTTGTACAAGGTAAGTCCGATCCGGTGGTCGGTGACACGGTTTTGGGGAAAGTTATAGGTGCGGATGCGTTCGCTGCGGTCGCCGGACCCGATCTGACTACGGCGGGCGTCAGCGTACTTGGCGCGCTCCTCCTCGTCGCGGCGCTGCAGCAGCCGGGAGCGCAGGACGGTCAGCGCGCGGGCCTTGTTTTTCAATTGGGAGCGTTCGTCGGCACAGGAGACGATGAGCCCGGAGGGCCGGTGCAGAATCTGGACGGCCGAGTCGGTGGTGTTGACTCCCTGCCCACCCGGGCCGCTGGCGCGGCTTACGGTGATCTCGAGGTCCTCGGGATCGAGCTGCACGTCGACCTCCTCCGCCTCCGGCAGCACGGCGACGGTGACCGTCGAAGTGTGGATGCGGCCGTTGGCCTCGGTGACCGGCACCCGCTGGACGCGGTGCACCCCGCTCTCGAACTTCAACTGGCGATAGACCTCGGGGCCGGTGATGAGGAAGATGACTTCCTTGAAGCCACCGCGCTCGGAGGTGCTGCTGCTCATCGGCTGGATCTTCCAGTCGTGCTCGTCCGCATAGCGGGAATAGAGCCGAAACAGTTCGGCCGCGAACAGGCTGGCCTCGTCGCCGCCGGTGCCGGCCCGGATTTCCATCACCGTGTTGCGGGAGTCGGTGGCCTCGGGCGGGATCATCGCGAGGAGGACCTCCTGCCGGACAGTGGCGAGGCGGGCATCCAGTTCCGGGAGTTCGGCCGCGGCGAGTTCGCGGAGTTCAGCGTCGGCGGCGGGATCGCGGCCGAGCGCGCGGGCCTCGGCGGCCTCGCGGAGGAGGCGTTCGTGGAGGCGGTGTTGCTCGACCAGAGCAGTGAGGCGCTGATGTTCCCGGGTGACCTCGGCGGCGCGGCGCGGCGCGGCGTAAAACGAGGCCTCCGCCATCTGGGCGGAGAGCTCGTCGAGCCGCCGCTGGAACGGCGCGAGGGCGGGCAGGTCATCCATAAGGCGCGGAGCGTGGGGAGGATTTGCGCATTGCGCCACCCTGCGCTTGCGGTTTTCGTCCCGCCGCGAAGCCGAGCGGGCCCGCCCCGCCACCGCAGGGCCCACCCTTCGCCGATATGCCCGCCAACCTCTTCCCGCAGAACACCATCGCGCTGATCTGGGACTTCGACAAGACCCTGATACCGGGATATATGCAGTCGCCGTTGTTCCGGCGCTACGGGGTGGACGAGGCGGCCTTTTGGCAGGAGACGAACCGGCTGGCGGCGCATTACCGGGAGCGGGGCTACCATCTGTCGCCGGAGATTGCGTACTTGAACCACCTGTTGACCTACGTGCAGGCGGGGCCGCTGGCGGGGTTGAACAACCGGATCCTGCAGGAGTGCGGCCGGGACATCCAGTTCTACCCTGGCCTGCCGGAGTTTTTCGCGCTGGCGCAAGCCTTCACGCGGGAGAAGCCCGAGTACGTGAAGCACGAGATCACTCTGGAGCATTATGTAGTGAGCACGGGCCTCGCGCCGATGATCCGGGGCAGCGCGATCGCGGGGCACGTCGGCGGCATCTGGGCCTGCGAGTTCATCGAGAACCCGCTACCGCCTGGTTTCCTGCGCCAGAAGGAGCTGCCGATCGAGGCCTGCGCCGAGATCGCACAGATCGGGATGGTGATCGACAACACGACGAAGACGCGGGCGATCTTCGAGATAAACAAGGGGACCAACCGGAACCCAGCGATCGATGTGAATTCGAAAATCTCCCCGGAGGACCGCCGCATCCCGGTGGCCAACATGATCTACATCGCGGATGGTCCGAGCGACGTGCCGAGCTTCGCGGTGGTCAAGAAGGGCGGCGGCCAAGCCTACGCCGTTTACAATCCCGTCAAGCCGGAGGAGTTTGAGCAGAACGACCGTCTGCTGCAATCGGGCCGCATCCACGGATACGGGCCGGCGGACTATCGTCCCGAATCGAGCACGTTCCAGTGGCTGCGACTGCATATCCGCCACTTGAGCGACCGGATCGTGGCCGACCGAGAGGCGGCCGTGGCAGCGCGGGCGACGCGCCCGCCTCGGCACCTGAATGCCACCCCAGAGGAGATCGCGGCCCGCCAGCGCCCCCAGACGCCTACCCAATCCTCGTTCCTGGAGTAAGCTGCGCTCAGGGAACTAATCGCAGGCGGCCGCCCGTGACAAAAAAAGAGGGCCGCCCGAGCGGGCGGCCCACAGCTTGGAGGAATGATTCGAGCCTTAGGTGCTGCCGCTCACCACCGGCGTATCGATCGCGGTCTGCGTCGTCGTCGTTTGCTGGGTGGTCGTCTGCTGGGTGACTGTCGTGGTCGTAGTCGCCGCGGGCGACGCGGTGACCGCGCTGCTGATCGCCGCCGCTTGCGCCGGCGCGGCGGTAGTGGCAGCGTTAGTGATGGTCGACTGCAACGTTGGCGCCGCCGCAACGGCGCCCACGGTGACGGAGGCGGCAGCGGCAGGCGGCACGGACGATACGGCGGCGGCGGTAACAGCAGCGACTGCGGCTTGGGCTTGAGCCGGAGACGCAGTGGACATGGTGTTGACGACCGCGCTCACCGCTGCGCCGGTCACGGCGGGGGCCGAGGCAACCGGCACGGCAGTCACCGCGGCAGCGGTTACAGCGGCGACCGCGGCCTGCGCAAGAGCCGGTGCCGCAGTGGACAATGTGACGGCGACCGCGCTCACCGCCGCGCCGGTCACGGCGGGGGCCGAGGCGGCCGGCACGGCAGACACCGCGGCAGCAGTAACAGCGGCGACCGTATTTTGCACTTGGGCCGGGGCTGCGGCGGCGGTGGTCATCGTAGTGACGACGGCGCTGATGGCGGCGGTGGTGACGGCCGTGGCGACCTCAACCTGAGCGGTGGAGCCAGCGAAAGCCTTGATGACGGCATCGACGATGGCGGAGGCTTGGGCGGGGTTGGCCTTGACGGCGGCCTCGACCAGCGCGGCGGCTTTGCCGGGATTCGCCCTAGCCTGCTGGGCCACTTCCTCGGCGGTCTGCGCTTGCAGGGCGGGAATCGCGGCTAGGAAGCCCGCGACGAACGTTAGAACAGTACGAATTTTCATAAGAGAAAACTTATCTCCACGATGGGAGCCCTAGCTCGCGCTGACGTCAAGAAATAATCTTCTACGCGGACCTCCCCGGAAGCCCCGATTCAGCAAAAATGAACGTGGGCGGGAAAAACCGGGGGCGATTGGCCAGGGCGGACGAACGTGCTTTAATCTCCTGATGCTCGTGATCCGCCGTCTGGTCGACCGACGCCGCGCCTACACCGCGCTGCTGCTGCCCGGGGAGCCGCCGCGGGTCTTTCCCACCAGCGACCATGAGCACGCTCGGATCCTGCAAATCTACAAGCAGGACCGGCCCTACGAGGGGATCGTAAACGACTTCACCGAGTTGCCCGATGCGCCGGCCCTAGCGAGGCCGGACGGCTCAAAGGCGCGCTGAGAGGCTGGCCTGAAAGGTCCGACCTGGATGCCGCTGGACCGAGTTGCTGTCGGCCAGCTTATAGATCTCCTGATTATCCATCACGTTCTGGACCTTGGCCCCGAAGGTGTAGCGGACGCGGCCCGCGCCGGGGAGCGCGTAGCGGAGGACGGCGTCGAAGCGCCATTTGCCGGGCATCGTCCAGAAGGGGGTGTTGGCGATTCCCCCGAGGGTGGTGAGCACGGCCGAATCGATCGGACGGTCGCCGATGAAGATGGAGCCGAGGGCCAGGTCGAGGCCTCGCAAGGCACCAGAGCGGAAGGCGTACTTGTTGAAGGCCGTGAACATATGGTACGGCGCGTACATCGAGCGCTGGCCGGTGCGGGTGTCGCGCGAGTCATTGTAGGCGTAGCCGCCCATCACGGACCAGGCCTCGCTGAAGCGGGCGTTGAGGTTGAACTCCACGCCGCGCGAACGGATGCCGTCGATCAGGGTGTACCAGTCGCCGTCGCGGTTCGGATTATCGACCGCGATGTTCTGCTGGCGGATCTCGTAGGCCGCGAGGAGCCCCTGGATGCGGTCGCCGGCGAGGCTAAAGCGCAGGCCCAGCTCGCGCTGGTTGCCCTCCTCGGGATCGATCGGGGTGCCGTCAGGCTGGCGGAGGAAGCCGGGGACGAACGAGCTGTTGGCGTTGGCGTACAACGTAAGGGAGCGGGCCCGGTTGAGGTGCCAGACGACGCCCGCGCTGAAGGTGGTCGCGTCCCCTTGGTTATCAAAGATGGACAGCCCGGTGAACCCGTTGCGGCGCCGGTCCTCGGTGCGGGTATGGCGCACGCCGCCGGTGAGGAAGAGGCGTTCCTCGAGGAAGGAGACCACATCGGCCGCATAGTACTCCGTGTTTTCGGTGTGGTCTAGGTTGCGGTTGCCCGCGGGCAGAGGCGGACGGTCCGCCTTGGCCGGCACGGGGGGCGAGCGCGTGGGATCGACCGCGTTCAGCGGCGGGATCATGTGGGGATTGTAGCCGGCCCGGCGCACATCCGCGAGGACCTCGGCCAGAGTCAGGTTCGGGAACACACTGTAACGGCTCCCCACGCTGGCCGTCGGCCAGCGCTGATTCAGCGTCGCCGCGGTCGCCGCGAGGCCGCCCCGGTTGTAGATGCCATCCCGGTTCCAGATCTCCCCGTCGGAGACGTCCCAGCTGAAGCCGACGAGGGCGCGGTGCCGAGCGGGCCCGGTGGTGAAGTTCGCCACCAGCTCGTTGCGGGAGCGCCAGTTGTCCACGTCCTGCGTGCGCACGCGCCAGCGGCGCGGCATCAGCACGGCATCGCGGAGGATGGTGAGGGAACCCTGCTCCGGCTGGTGCTCATCGTACCGCTGGTCCTTGGTGTCGTGCGCGACCTGGAGCCGCAGTTGCAGTTGCCGACCGAAGGCGTGCTGGAAGTCGGCCATCGTGAAGCCACGGTCCCAGCGGCGGAGATCGCCTGCGGAGGCGTAGCCCTGGCGGTTGTCGCCATAGGAGAGGAACGAGCCGTCGGGCAGGGCGAAGCCGCGGGGCTCGGCGCGCATCATCGGCTGGCGCCAGACGGCGCCGCCGTCCTCCTCCCGCACGAAGAGGTGCTCGACCGCCAGCCGTGTCACCGGGGTAATCTGCCAGGCCACCACCGCGGAGAACGCCTTCTCCCCGTGCGTGATGCGCCGGTAATAGAAGCCATCGTCGTAGACGCCCGTGACGCGGAAGGAGACCGGCGAGCGGGCGCCACCCAGGCGCGCGGAGTAGTCCACCTCGGCCCGCCAGCTCTCGACCGGGCCCGCGCTCAGCCGCACGGTGGTCTGCGGGCGGTCCAAGGGACGCTTGGTGACGCGGTTGACGGTCGCGGCATAGCCGCCTTGGCCAAAGAGGACGGCCGCGGGGCCCTTAAGCACCTCCACGCGTTCGACGTTGGCCAGCGAGACCTTGCCGATGCTCTCCTGCTGGAGGAACCCGTTGATGAACTTCGTGTTCGCGTTGGCGAAGCCGCGGACCGTCCACGCGTCGTTGTTGGAGGTCGCGACGAAGCCGGGCACGTACTCGAGGACATCCTCCGTGCTGCGGGCGAGCGTGTCCTCGAGGAACGCCTGGTTCAAGACGGTCACGTTCATCGGGATGTCCCCGATGGCGGTGTTCATCCGCGTGACCTCGGCGGCGTGGGTCGACTGGTAGCCGATGTCGCGGGTGCTGCTGACCTCGAAGGTCGAGAGCGCCACCGGGTCCTGGCCCTCGGCCGGCCGGGGGGCCGGAATGCCTTGGGCCGGGAGGAGCGGGGCAAGGGCAAGGGACGCAAGCAGGGCGCGAAGAGGGCAACAGGCGGTACGCATTGAAAGCGAGGGTGCGGGGGAAAAAAGCGCCGCCACGGGCGGACTCAAACGAACCTGAGCGGTCCCCTTTTAGAACCGAGCATGGATGCTCCCCGGAAGACCGCCGCCGCCACCTCCCTTCGCCGCGCCGCCCTCATCGGCCCCGAATACTTGGCAGACTGGCGCGATTCCACAGCCGCCACGGCCGAAAGGCGGGGTTGACCGACCGCGGACCGGCGCCAAACCTCCGCGGCTTGTCCGAGTTTCTCCAGCAATTGCTGAACGGCATCTCCCTGGGCGCGATCTACGCCCTCATCGCGCTTGGCTACACGATGGTCTACGGGGTGTTGCGCTTCATCAACTTTGCCCACGCCGACCTCTTCATGGTGGGGGCCTTTCTAGGCTACTTTGGTGGCCGCATCGTCCCGGCGGGCACCCTTTTCGGCGGCCTGGGCGTCCTAGCCCTCGCGATGGCGGGCTGCGCGGTGCTGGGCATCCTGATTGAACGTCTAGCATACCGGCCGCTGCGGGGCGCCCCCACCCTCAACGTGCTGATCACGGCGATCGGCGTGTCTCTGCTGATTGAATACAGTGGCCAGTTAGTGCTGGGCGCCGCGCCACGGACGTTTCCAGACCTTTTCCCCACCGGGCGCTTCAACCTGGGCCCCGTCGTCGTGACGACCAACCAGTTGGTCGTCATCGGCGTTGCCGTGCTGCTGATGATCGGGCTGGAGCTGATCGTCCATCGGACGCGGATCGGCACGGCGATGCGGGCGGTGGCCCTGAACCCGCGGGCGGCGCAGTTGGTCGGGATCAACAACGACTTGGTGATCTCCTTCACCTTCGGTCTCGGTTCCGCCCTGGCCGGGGCGGGCGGCATTTTGTATGCGCTGAACTATCCTTCGATTGACCCGCTGATGGGCGTGATGCCCGGCTTGAAGGCGTTCGTGGCGGCAGTGCTCGGCGGGATCGGCAACATCCCCGGCGCGGCCTTGGGGGGCCTCCTGATCGGCGTCGTAGAAACCTACGTTGGCGGAAGCGCTTGGTCGACCTACAAGGACGCGATCGCCTTCACGGTGCTGATTCTGGTACTGCTCCTGCGCCCCGCCGGCCTGCTGGGGCGGGTCACCGTGGAGAAGGTCTGAGATGCGTCATCCGCTTCTGCTTCTTCTCACCGCGCTCGTGGGCAGCGGACTGGTGGCGCTGGCGGCGCCTCTGCTGAACCCGTACCACCTTGACGTGCTGATCGGCGTGGGGATCAACGTGATTCTGGCCGTCTCGCTGAATCTGGTGAACGGCTACACCGGCCAGTTCTCGCTGGGCCATGCGGGGTTTATGGCGGTGGGCGCGTACCTTTCAGCCGCGGTCTCCCTGTTTTTGGCGCCGACGCTGTTCGGGGACCTCGCGGAGGCGGGCGGATTGGTTCAGGGGACGGCGTTCCTGCTGGCGCTGCTGATCGGGGGGGGCGCGGCGGCCGGGGCGGGGCTGCTGGTCGGGGTGCCCTCGCTGCGGTTGCGCGGGGACTACCTCGCCTTGGTCACCTTGGGTTTCGGGGAGATCATCCGGGTGATCTTCCAGAACCTGGAGGTCTTGGGGGGCGCGCTGGGGCTCAACGCCATCCCGGCCTACACCAACATCTTCTGGGTGCTGGCGAGCGTCGCGATCACCATCTACGTGGTGCTGGCGCTGGTGCATTCGACTTTCGGACGGGGATTCCTGGCGGTGCACGACGACGAGATCGCGGCGGCGGCGGTGGGGCTCAATCCGACCCGCTACAAGGTGGTGGCGTTCGTGGTGGGAGCCTTTTTCGCCGGGATCGCCGGCGGCCTGTACGGCCACTTCAAGCTGACGATCACGCCAACCGGCTTTGATTTCACCCGAAGCATCGAGGTCGTGGTGATGGTGATCTTGGGCGGGATGGGCCACACGGCGGGGGTGATCGGCGCCGCGGTGCTGCTCACCCTGTTGCCCGAGGTGCTCCGGCCGATCGCCGAGTACCGGATGATCCTGTATGCGCTGCTGCTTATTTTGCTAATGATCCTGCGGCCCGAAGGCCTGCTCGCCCGCCCCCGCCGGGGCGGGACAGCCTGAACCAATGGCGGCGCTGCTGGAACTCCGGGGGGCGACGCTCCGCTTCGGGGGCCTCTCCGCGGTGAACGCGGTGGATCTGACGATCGGCGAGGGCGAGCTCTGCGGGCTGATCGGGCCAAACGGGGCCGGCAAAACAACCGTCTTCAACCTGATCACTGGCGTCTACCCGCCCTCCGCCGGGGCGCTGCGGTTCCGCGGCTGGGACCTGGCCGGCCTGCGTCCCGACGAGATCACGGCGCTAGGCATCGCGCGGACCTTCCAGAACATCCGGCTCTTCGGCCGCCTGTCGGTGCTGGATAACGTGCGCACCGCCTCGAACCTGCACCGCGGTACGCGGCCGTGGCAGGCCCTGCTGCGGGGCGCAGCCTTCACGCGGGACGAGGCGGACCTGACGCGCCGGGCGGAGGAGTTGCTAGAACTCTTCAATCTCAGCCCCCGGCGCGACGACCCCGCGCGCAGCCTGCCCTACGGCGAGCAACGGCGGTTGGAGATCGTGCGCTGCCTAGCCACGCGCCCGCGATTAATGCTGCTCGACGAGCCCGCCGCAGGGATGAATCCGACCGAGAAGGTTGAACTGATCAGCCTCATCCAGCGCGTGCAGCGCGAGTTTTCCCTCTCGATCCTGCTGGTCGAGCATTCGATGCGGGTCGTGATGGGGTGCTGCCGGCGGATCGCGGTGTTGGACTACGGCGTGAAAATCGCCGAGGGCACGCCGGCGGAGATTCAGGCGAACCCCAAGGTCATCGAGGCCTACCTCGGCGAGGACCACCACCGCAACCTGTTCCACCATTGAGCGCGCCCCTGCTCCAAGTCTCCGACCTGCGGATCTCCTACGGCGCCATCACCGCGCTGAGCGGGGTTTCGTTTGCTATCGGCGAAGGGGAGATCGTGACCCTGATCGGGGGCAACGGGGCGGGCAAGACCACCACCCTGCGGGCGCTCTCGGGCCTGGTCCGGGCCAGCGGTGCCGCGGAGTTCGACGGCCAGCCGCTGCTGGGCCAGCCGGCCCACCAGATCGTCGCCCGCGGGCTGGGCCACGTGCCGGAGGGGCGGATGGTGTTCGCCAACCTGACCGTCGCCGAAAACCTCGCGATGGGCGCTTACCTGGACCGCGACCGGGACCGCGTGACGCGGAACCGCGAGGAGGTGTTCGCACTGTTCCCCCGCTTGCGGGAGCGCCTGCGCCAGACCGCGGGCACCCTGTCCGGCGGGGAGCAGCAGATGCTGGCGATCGGCCGGGCCCTGATGGGCAACCCGCGCTTCCTGATGCTCGACGAGCCGTCCCTCGGCATCGCGCCGCGGCTCATCACCGCAATCTTTGAACAGATCGTGGCGATCAACCGCCAGCGGGGAATCACCATCCTGCTGGTGGAGCAAAACGCCAATCTAGCCCTCGAGGTGTCCAGCCGTGCCTACGTTTTGGAAACCGGGCGCATCGTGATGTCCGGCCCGAGTCCGGAGCTGCGGGTGGACCCGCGGCTGAAGGCAACCTACTTGGGCGGCTAACACCGCCAGACTGTCCGTCGTCCGCCGCCTTGCCCCGCGGCGCCCGTTCCCTGCCCTGCCCCCCAATGCCCCTTCGTTCGCCCGGCACCCCGAGGGCCTTACTGCCCTGCTTGCCCTCCTGGCGCCGGCCGCCGCCCCCGCAGCGGGGGTCTGGGGCGGCGCGAATGGGCTGGCCCAGATGCTGACCGTCCTTCACCTCCGGCGGCTCACCGCGCACCTCCGACGCGGAGCCGGAAGTAGCGGTGCCACTATGGCCCGTCGTCGCAGGCGCCAGCAGGGCCCTCGCGCTGAACGGCGAATGGCAGGTGGAGTTCGTGGCGGGCGGCCCGGAGCCGCCCTGCCCTTCGCGCACGCCGGCCTGTGCGCGCCGGGAACTAGCTGGCCAGAGAGGCGACGCAGCGATTCGCCGGCACGCCCCGTTGCCGGATCGAGATTGAGGCCTTGGCCCAGCCGGCGGCCGACTGGAGCCTAAACTTGGGTGACGTCCGCGAGAGCGCTCGGGTGAAGCTCAAAGGTCAGCCGTCGGGCACCTCCTCAAAGCGTGCCTTCCCGACTAAAAATTGAACGAGTTGGCCCGCCTGGAGCGGAACGTCCTGAAACTGAAGATCACCAACCTCGCCACCGACCGCATCCGCGACCTCGACCGGCGCAAGGTGAACTGGAAGATGATGCGCGAGATCAACTCTGTGAACATCAACTACAAGACGTTCGATGACGCGGGCTGGCCGCGGCAGCCGTCCGGGCCCAAGGGCCGGTCACGCTAACCCCGCAGCGGCGGGCGGCCCGTAAAGCCGCCCCCGGGGCGGCCGTGGCGATTCGGGTTGTGCCTCGCGGGGCTGGTCCTACGCTCACCCAAATGCGCGTGGTGTCCCTCAGCCTTGACCGAACGTGGAAGTCCTGAAGATCGTTGTGGAGGTGTTGCTGGTGCTTGGCTTGGTGGCCGCCAACGGCTTCTTTGTCGCGGCGGAGTTTGCCTTAGTGAAGATCCGCGCCAGCCAGTTGCGCCCTTTGGCGCGGAACGGGGGCTGGCGGGTGCGGATGGCGCTATTCGCGACCACCCACCTGGATGCGGTGCTCTCCTCAACCCAGTTGGGCATCACCCTAACCAGTCTCGGTTTGGGCTGGCTCGGGGAGCCAGTGATCGGCGAGCGGCTGAAGCCTTTGCTGGGTCACCTGGGGATCACGGATCCGGCGGCGGTGAAATCCATCTCGTTCGCACTGGCGTTCTCGGTGATCACCTTCCTGCACATCGTGCTGGGGGAGCTCACCCCGAAGTCGCTCGCGATCCAGCGGCCGAAAGCGGTGTCGCTGCGGGTGGCGGGGCCGCTGGTGTTGTTCTACAAGGCCTTCTTCCCGCTCATCTGGGTGCTCAACGGGACCGCCAATCGGATCCTGCGCTGGGCCGGCCTAGAACCAGCGAGCGAGGGCGAACACGGCTTCAGTTCGGAGGAGCTGGAGTACGTCTTCAGCCAGGCGCGGCACAGCCATCCAGGCGATGCCCTGATCAACCGCATCATGGTGAGTTCGCTGCGCCTGCGGTCGGTCACGGCCCAACAGGTGATGCGACCTCGGGACCAAATGGTGGTGTTGTGGGCGGACCGTCCGATGGAGGAAAACCTCCGCATCGCGCAAACGGCGGGCTTCAGCCGCTTCCCGGTCTGCCGGGGCTCCTTGGACGACGTGCAGGGCCTCCTTTTGGTGCGCGAATGGCTCTGGCAAGCGCACGCGCTGGGCCTGGAGACGTCCTTCGAGCCACTGCTGCGGCCCGCGCTCACCTTTATGCTGCGGACGCCGGTGCACACAATGATCGAGCTGTTCCGGCAGTCGCGGGTGCATCTGGCAGTGGTGCTGGATGCGGACCTGAAGACGGCGGGACTGGTTAGCCTAGAGGATGTGCTGGAGGAAATCGTAGGGGATATCCGCGACGAGCTGGACATTGGGAGAGGGCCGGTATTCGCGCGGGAGGAGGCCGCGATCGAGGTGAGCGGGCGCTTCACGATGCGCGAGTTGCAGGCCGAGACCGGCTGGTCCCTGGAATGGGAGCCGCGCGAGACCGTGGCCTGCTGGGCGGAGCGCCATCGGGGCCGTCCGCTGCGGCGGGGCGAGATCCTCGACGTAGGTGAATTCCGGGTATCCGCGCTCGAGGTTGGGGCCGAGAAGGCCCGTCGCGTCCGCGTCGAGCGCCTGCCGGCGACGCACCCGTGAGAGGAGCGACGCCGCGCCGCTTGATTTTTCCCCGTCCGCCCTAAACTAGACCCTTTCCTGGTATGTCGACCACCACGCCCGAGAAGTTTGAGTTCCAAGCCGAGATCAAGCAGCTGCTCGATATCGTCATCCACTCCCTGTACACGGAGAAGGAGATCTTCATCCGGGAGCTGGTCTCCAACGCTTCTGACGCCCTCGAGAAGCTGCGGCACACGCAGCTGACGGAGAAGAACGTGCACAACGACCAGCTGCCGCTGGAGATTAACGTCACCTCGGATGAGAAGGCGAAGCAGATCACCATTCAGGACCACGGCATCGGGATGACGCGCGCCGAGCTGATCCGGAACCTAGGCACGATCGCGCATTCGGGCTCAAAGGCCTTCCTGAAGTCGCTGGGCGAGGCCGGGGCGAAGAATTCGAACCTGATCGGCCAGTTCGGCGTGGGCTTCTATTCCGCCTTCATGGCGGCGAAGTCGGTGCGCGTGCACTCGCACTCCTGGCAGCCGGGCGAGGCGGGGCACGTCTGGACGAGCGACGGTTCGGGCAGCTACGCGATCGAGGAGAGCGCGGGGGAACAGCGCGGGGCCAAGATCGTCCTCGACCTGAAGGACGAGTGCGCGGAGTTCGCGGAGGAGTGGCGCCTGAAGGAGATTCTGGAGCGGTACAGCGCGTTCGTGGCCTTCCCGATCAACCTGAACGGCAAGCGCCTGAACACCGTGCAGGCGCTGTGGCTGCGGAACAAAGCGGAGATCAAGGACGAGGAGTACACCGAGTTCTACAAGTTCCAGGCCCACGCCTCCGATGCGCCCCGGCTGCGGCTGCATTTCAGCGCGGACGCGCCACTCTCGATCAATGCCCTGGTGTTCGTGCCGCAGGAGAACACCGAGAAACTAGGCTTCGCGCGCTTGGAGCCGTCCGTGGCCCTCTATTGCCGCAAGGTCCTGATCGAGGCCAAGCCGAAGGACCTGCTCCCGGAATGGATGCGCTTCCTCAAGGGCGTGGTCGACAGCGAGGATCTTCCGCTGCACATCTCGCGCGAGACGATGCAGGACAAAGCGCTCGTCGAGAAGCTGAACCGGGTCATCACCAAGCGGTTCCTTAAGTTCCTCGAGGAGGAGGCCCGCAACCGGCCGGAAGACTTTGAAGCGTTTAGCCGCGAGTTCGGCCAGTTCCTGAAGGAGGGCGCCGCGCTCGACTTCACCCACAAGGAGCAGCTGATGAAGCTGCTCCGCTTCGAGTCTTCGCTCACCGCCGCGGGCAAGACCACCTCGCTGGCCGACTACGTCACCCGGATGGGCGGCGAGCAGAAGGAAATTTATTACCTGACGGGCCCCAGCCGCGCGGCGATCGAGAGCGGCCCGTACCTCGAGGGTTTCAAAGCCCGCAACCTCGAAGTGCTCTTCTGCTACGAGGCGGTCGACGACTACGTGATGAACAATGCCCGTGAGTTCGACTCCCGGAAGCTGATCGCGGCCGACCACGCGGACGTGAAGCTGTCCGACCTGCCGCGGTCCGAGGGCGCCCTCGGGGAGGCGGCGGTGCAGGAACTGACCAGCTGGCTCAAGACGACCCTCGGTGAGCGGGTGGCGGAGGTGAAGGCGAGCGACCGGCTGGTGGACTCACCCGTGCTGGCGGTGAACGCGGACCGTTTCACGTCCCCGCACCTGCGGCGCGTGATGAAGGCGATGAACCGCCCGGGGGCGGACGCGCCGCTGCGGGTTAACCTGGAGCTGAACCCGCGCCACGCCGTTATCCGGCGCCTGCACGAGATGCACTCGGCGAACCCGGACCGGGCCAAGCTGGTGGCGGAGCAACTCTTGGACAACGCCCTGATCGGGGCCGGGCTGCTGGACGACCCCAGCGCGATGGTCGCCCGTCTGAATAAGCTGCTGGAGGCCGTGTAAAAAAACGGGGGCCGCCGCTTCGCGGCGTGCCCCCCGGGATTCGCAGGCCTGCGCTCGGCGCGCTGTTCTCAGCCCTGACTCAGGGCAGCGCACGCACCTTGATATTCTTGTACATCACCTTGCTCTCCGGGTCGTGGCCCTGGATCGCGAAGGTGCCCTGCGAGACCATCCGGCCCTTCATGTTGGCCGGCGGGGCGGCGGGCGTGGGCTCGGTGAAGTCCACGATCGTCTTCCCGTTGACGGAGGTAACGATCTTCTTGCCCTGAACGCGCACGACCATCGTGTACCACTCACCGTCCTTGGCGGGAGCGTCGGCGTTGTCCTTGATGCCGTAAAGGCCCGCGCCCTTCTTCACGTCCTTGTGAGTGTTGTTGACCTGGACCTCGTAGCCCTTGTCCGGCCAGCCGGTCTCTTGATAGGCGGTGTGGAAATAGACGCCCGAGTTGGCCTTGGGGAAGGTCTTAATGTCGAGGGAGAGCTCGAAGTTCTTGAAGTTGGCGCCGCTGACCGGGCCAGTGTAGAAAAGGTGCGAGCGTTTACCGAAGACCACGAGGTGCTCGTCCTGGACAGTGAAGACGCCGGGGTTCTCGCTGGCCCTCCAGCCGTCGAGGTTCTTGCCATTGAAGAGGAGCTGCCAGCCGGCGGCCTTTTCCGCGGCGGTCAGGGTGTTGATTTCGGTGGCGTGGCTGCAGAGGGCGGCCGACAGCAGGGCTGCGATCAGGATTTTTTTCATTGGGTGGGGATGAGGGGAGAAGGTTGGCAGGGCCGAGGGCCTCAGGGCGAGCCTGGACCTGTTTTCGAAAGGCCGCTCCGGGGCCGCGGGGCGTCGCGCCACGCGCGGAGAATGATCGCGTAGCCAATCACCCCGCCCAGCAGCCCGACCACCACGCTTCCGAGGTAGAGGGGGCCCACGTAAACGGCCAGAACCTGATCCAAGGAACCGATATTCTGGCGGAAATCGGCGGCCTGGACCCACGCCTCCCGAGGGGTGCGGCCGAGCACCAGTTCGCCAACGAAAAAGCACACCGGCAGGTGCACGGGGGCGGTGATGGGCGTCGAGAGGAACTGCATCGCGATGCAGAGGAGAAGGTTCCCGCGCACCAGCAGGGCGGCGATGGTGGCGAAGACCGACTGCAGCGGCAGGAAGGGCGTGACCGTGACGGGAAAGCCGACGAGCCAGGCGCGGGCTAGGGAGCTCGCCGTGGGGCGCCACAGCTCCTTGGCGAGGATGCGGTCGCCGAACCAGGAGTGCAGCTTGCCGCCCCGCATATGGCGGCGGGAGAGCTTCTGCCGGTACAGCCAACGGATGGCCCAGAGCGGGATGCGCATCGCTCAGGCGGGGGCCGCGGGCCGCGGTGACGTCGCGCCGTGGAGTCGATCCGACAGCAGGGACCGGTAACCGGGATTGGGACGGGGCTCGGATGGTTGGATTACCGCCACGACAGGACCAACGTGGCCCGGCCACGATCCGCGGGGCCAGACAATTCCGCTTAGCCGGCACGATTCAAATGAAGGCGGAGCAGCGGGGTGAGATGGCGAGCGCATTTCAGGGGCAAGAGACCGAGGAACACCCGGAGGATATGGGGGCGGGAGAGCGCCACGGAAAGGTACCGGCGGGGGAACGTACGTTAAGCCGTACGTCGGTCAACCGCGGCCTTTGGGCGCAGCGTCCCGGCTCAGGCATCCGCCCCGGCCCGCGCCGGCGGCAACCGCGGCGCCCCAACCCGCGTCTTGCCTCGCACCCGCCGAAGGTCTCCACTCAAATCATCCTGCGGCTCAACCCCTGCTTCCCCCCCCTAATGCCCCCCTGCCTTGCCCTCGCGCGCTCGCTGCTGCTCACCCTCGCCCTGACGGCCGGGGCTATCGCCGCCGCCCCGCCGGCCGGCTTCACCGCCCTGTTCAACGGCCGTGACCTGAGCGGCTGGCGTGGCGGCTCGACCTACGACCACCGGCAGTTGCTGGCCCTGCCCGCGGCCGAGCGCGACGCGCTGGTCGCGAAGTGGACCGCCAGCCTTACCGAGCTCAAGGACGGCCAGCCGCATTGGCGCGTCGAGAAGGGCGTGTTGGTCAACGATGGCCTGGGAGGCTACGCGACCACGCTCCGTGACTACGGCGACTTCGAGCTCCGGCTGGAGTACAAGCTCGCGGCGGGTGCCGACTCCGGGATCTATCTCCGCGGCGTGCCTCAGGTGCAAATCTGGGACACGAACATTCCGGAGACGAACCCGCAGAATCCGATCGGCTACGCCCTAGGCTCGGGCGGGCTCTGGAACAACACCAAGGGCACGCCCGGCCGCGATCCGCTCGTCAAGGCGGACCAGCCGGTGGGCGAATGGAACGCCCTCCGCATCGTGATGGTGGGCAGCCGCGTCAGCGTGTGGCTCAACGAAAGCCAAGTGGTCGACCACGTGGTCTTGGAGAATTACTACGACAAGAACAACAAGCAGCTGAAGCCCGCCGACCGCCGGCCGGTGCCTGCGCAGGGGCCGATCCAGCTGCAGACCCACGGCGGCGCGACCCACTGGCGGAACATCCACGTCCGCGAAATCGGCACCACGGAGGCCAACCAATGGCTCGCGGGCCGGGGCGGCGCGGGGTTCACCTCCATCTTCAACGGCCGCGACTTCACCGGCTGGCAGATCGACACCCGCGACACCAAGGCGGGCAACAAGGCCCCGGGCGACGTGATGGAGGCCAAGGACGGCACCATCGTGTGGAAGCAGGGCAAGGGCGGCACGCCATACTGGAACACCGAGGTGGGCGACTTTGTGGCACGGCTGCAGTTCAAGCTCCCCCCCGGAGGCAACAACGGGCTGGCGATCCGTTATCCGGGCACCGGCAACGCGGCCTACGACGGGATGACCGAGCTGCAGGTCCTCGACGAGGCCTACAACACGGTGAAGAAGCTCCCCCCGGCCAAGCACATCGACGTGCGGCAGTACCACGGCTCGGCCTACGGCCTGGTCGCCGCCGCCCGCGGTTACCTGCGCCCGGTGGGCGAATGGAACTTCCAGGAAGTCTCCGTGAAGGGCTCCACGATCCGCGTGGAACTCAACGGGACGGTCATCCTCGACACTGATCTCGCCAAGGTCGATCTCGCCCAGGCGATGGGCGGCAAGGCCCACCCCGGCAAGGACCGCAAGACCGGTTACTTCGGCCTCGCCGGACACACCGATCCGGTGGCCTTCAAGGACCTCGCCATCCGGAAGCTCTGACGATGCACCGCCGCGCCTTCATGCAGGCCGCCACCGCGGCCGCCGCCCTGCCGGTTCTGGCCTCCGCCGCGGACGCCGGTTCCCAGCCTACCAAGCGCCCGCTCCGGAAAGGCTATATGTACGGCGGGGGGCCGCGCCGGGATCCAAAGACGGGCGGCGGCCCCAGTCTCGCCGAGACCTTCAAGCACCTGAAAACCGCCGGCTTTGCCGGGGTCGAGGTGAACAGCGGGATGAATCAGGCCGACGTGCTCGCCGCCCGCGACGCCGCCGGCCTCGCGGTGCACAGCGTCGTCATCGCCACCCATTGGTCGCATCCCCTCTCCTCCCCTGACGCGGCGGTTCGCCAGACCGGTCTGGACGGGCTCCGGCAGGGCCTGATGGACGCCAAGGCCTACGGGGCGGACGCGGTGCTGCTGGTGCCGGGCGTGGTGAACCAGGAGATCTCCTATGACCAGGCGTGGGACCGCTCGATCGCCGAGATCCGGAAGGCCCTGCCCCTGGCGGCGGAGCTGCAGGTCGCGATCGCGATCGAGAACGTCTGGAACAAGTTCTTGCTCAGTCCCCGCGAGGCGGCCGCCTATGTCGATCAGTTCCAGTCGCCGTGGGCGCGCTGGTATTTCGACGTGGGGAACGTGGTCGACTATGGCTGGCCCGACCAGTGGATCCGCACGCTGGGCCTGCGCATCGCCAAGGTGCACGTGAAGGAATACAGCCGGAAGCTGCGGGACGAGAAGGGCCCGCGCGCCGGTTTCGACATCGAGCTCCACCAGGGGGACAGCAACTGGCCCGCGGTGGTCGCGGCGCTGGATGCGGTCCGCTATGCGGGCTGGATCACTTCCGAGCAACGGCGCACGCCGGGCTTGTCCGACCCCGAATGGTTCGGCAAACTCGCGTCCCAGATGGACCGCATCATCGCCCTCTGAAACCCTTAATCCGCCCAGTCGATATGGATTCCCCCGCCTCCCCCATCGTCCGCCGGAGCTTCCTGAAAGCTTCCGCCGGCCTCGCCGCCGCCACCGCAACGCCCCGCTTCCTCAGCGCGGCCGAGCGCGCCCGTTCCATCGGAGCCAACAGCCGCATCCGCATCGCCCAAATCGGGTGCGGCAGCCGCGGCATCGGCGCCCATCTGGCCGGCATCCAGAAGCACGCCCAAGCCACCAACATCGAGGTCGTGGCGGTTTCCGATCCGTGGCGCGTGGCCCGCGAGAAGGCCCAGGCCAAGGCGAAGGAGGCCTTCGGCAGCGACGCGAAGATGTGCGTCTCCTACCGCGAGGTCCTCGAGATGAAGGATGTGGACGCGGTGATGATCGCCTCGCCCGACCACCTGCACACCCTGCACCTTGAGGCCGCGGCCAAGGCGAACAAGCACATCTACGTCGAGAAGCCCCTCGCGACCGAGTTCGACCAGCTGCTGCGCTCGTACGATGCCGCCAAGGCCGCGCAGGCCCGCGGCTCCATCATCCAGGTCGGCACGCAGCTCCGCAGCATCCCCGGCGTCGCCGGCGCGCGGGAGCTTGTGAAGAGCGGCCTCCTCGGCAAGATCACGCGCGTCGACGAGACCCGTAACTCCGAGAAGCCCTACTGGTACTCCTACCTCGGCCGGGACGTGAAGGAGGCGGATGTCGACTGGAAGGAGTTCCTCAATGACCGGAAGGCGCGCGCCTTCGATGCCCGCCAATACGCGGCCTGGTACGGCTATTACGAGTTCTGCCAGGGCCCCGTGCCTCAATGGGGCGCCCACTTCCTCGACCTGATGCACTACGTGACAGCCTGCGGCTTCCCGGAGTCCTGCATGTGCATCGGCGGCGTCACCTATTGGAAGGACGAGAACCGCTTCACCACGCCCGACAACGTAATGGCGACGTGGATGTACCCGGACGGGATGATGGTCACCAGCTCGAACAACTTTGGCAACAGCTCCGGCAACCTGCGGAAGTTTTTCGGCGACAAGGGCACGCTCGACGTGGGCAACTGGAACGTCCCGACCTACAGCGCGGAGGGTGGCCCGAAGCGCGATGGCAAGATTCGCGGCAAGCAGGAGGTCACGCCGATCGAGCGCCCGGACCACTTTCTGAATTGGCTGCAGTGCATGCGGGACAACCAGACCCCGCACGCGGACATCGACGCGGGCTACCAGCACGCGGTCGCCGTCCTGATGGCGGTGATCTCCTACGACACCGGCAAGAAGACGCTGTACGATCACGCCAAGCGCCGGATCACGACCGCCTGAGCACGGGGCATCGCTCCCCTGACCAGTACGCCCCTTTCCGGGCGGGACTTTTTTGGACCCCGCGCCTGGGCGGGAGCAGCTCCTCACTTGAGAATCCGGAACATACTGCTGTAGTCATCCGTCCAGAGGGCGATGTCCAAACGGGGCGGCACCGGGGCGCTGGCGGCCCGGCGCAGGCTTTCCCGGTTCATCAAGGCCTGGTCCTTGCTCAGGACCATCCAGGAGGCCGCGTAGTACCACCAGCCGCCCTCCAGGTCCTCGGCCATCCCGTCCTCGCTGTCGAAGTGCAGCGACGCGTAGCCGAACTCCCGGGCCGCATTCTCGACCACCGGACGCAGGTCCAGGTAGCGGTTGGAGATGTTCACCAGAATCAACCCGTCCGGCTTCAGGTGGCGCTGGTAGATCGCGAACGCCTCGCGCGTCAGCAGGTGGACCGGGACGGCGTCGCTACTGAAGGCGTCCATGATGAGGACGTCGTAGGCCTGTGGAGGCTCGTTCTCCATCGAGAGGCGGGCGTCACCCATCACCAGCTCGACTTTCGCGGGGCACAGTTCGAGGTAGCGGAAGGGCCGGCGCGCGATGTCAACCACCTGCGGGTTGATCTCGTAGATCCGCACGGTGTCCCCCGCGCGCCCGTAGGCGGCGAGGGTGCCGACCCCGAGGCCCAGAATGGCGATCCGGCTCCCCTGACGGCCCTCCAGCTCGCGGAAGGCCCGGCCGATGCCCGAGGAAGGTCCGAAGTAGGAGGTGATCATCGGGGCGCGCGCCTCGTCGACAAACTGGAACCCGTGGGTGATGCGCCCGTGCTGGAGGAGAAGGTGGTGCGACTGGGGGTTGCCACGTTCGTATTCGAAGACCGATAGGACCCCGTAGAAGTTGCGGCCGCTGACGAGCGCGCCCTGGCGGGTGCTGTGGATCTGCAGGCTGAGCGCCGTCACCAGGGCGACCAGGCCCGCGCCGAGCAGCCCGGCGGTCAGGCGGTGCCAGTTGACCGCGGCCCGCCGCTCGCGCCAGATGAGGAACAGGCCGGCGGCGACCACCAGCGCCCAGGGGAGCCAGGGACGCAGGCTGAGGAAGTCCCACGCCCGCGCCAGCCAGCCCACGGTGCCGAACTCCGTCCGCAGCCACTGCCCGCCGCCGGAGGTGAGCCGGGAGAGCCCGCCGGCGCCCAGCAAGGCCAGCAGCACGCCCAGAATCCGCCAGCGCGCCGGGGAAAGCGCGGTCCGGTCGCGCAGGGTGAGGACGAGCAGCAGCGCCACGCAGAGCGCGAGGCTGAGGTGGGTCTCGTAATAGTTATCGAAGACGGCCGGGGCCACCAGGGCCACGAACAGGCCACCCAAGGCGCCGCCCGCGGAGATGCACAGGTAGAATTCGGTGAGGTGGCGCGGGTGCGGCCGGAGGTGGTACAACTCGCCGTGGCACACCATGCAGCCGACAAAGAGGGTCACGGCGTAGATCGCCACCTGCGCCCGGATGTCCATATCCGCACCTTTGATCAGCGCGTGGGCGGCGGCGGCCATCGCGGCGGCTAAGGCGAGGGTAGAGTAAAATCGCGAGTACCAGCGGGGCCCGTCGAAGCTGATGATGAACGTCAGCAGGTACAGGGCGAGCGGGACCACCCACAGGAAGGGGATGACGGCGACGTCCTGGCACATCTTGTTGGTGACCGCGAGGAGGAGCACCGAGGCGCAGGCGGGCAGCGCGAGCCACAGCAGGCGGACCCCGGCGCCGGGGTTCGGCGCTTCCCGTTCGGTCGCGGCGGCGGCCGCGGCCGGATAGGGCCGCAATTGGAAGACCCGCCAGGCGCAGGCGGCACATCCCGCCGCGTAGAGCACGAGGCCCCAGGACCAGCCGACGGCCTGAGCCTGCCGGGAGAAGGACGTCTCGACGTAGAAGGGGTAGCTGACCAGCGCGAGGAGGGAACCGACGTTCGAGAGCGCGTAGAGGCGCCAAGGCGAGGCGTTCGGGGAGGTCCGGCGGAACCACTCCTGCATCAGGGGACCGGTGGCGGCCAAGACCAAATAAGGCAGGCCAAGGGTCGCGGCGAGGAGGGTGAGGATGTGCCAGGTGGGATTGCCTGCCCCGGCGGGCTTCCAGGCCTCGCCCGGCGAGATGGGCAGGGTGAGCAGGGCCGCAAGCAGGAGCATCAGGTGCACGCCGACCTGCGCCCGCGGCTGGAGGTGGCGGCTCAGGGCGTGGGCGTAGGCGTACCCACCGAGCAGCAGCACCTGAAAGAACAGCATGCAGGTCGTCCAGACCCCCGGGCTGCCGCCGAACCAAGGCAAGATGAACTTGCCGATGAGCGGCTGCACTTGGAAGAGCAGGAAGGCGCCGGTGAAGATGGTCAGGGCGAAGGGCAGCATCGGGGAGCGTGGAGACGGCCGGGATGGACAAGGCTAAACGCCCTGCCGAGGCAAACGTTTCACGGCTGCGGCCCGCCAAAAAAGCCTAGCCTTCCCTCCGCCGAACGCCCCTAGTGACTTAGATAACTTTCCCGGCAATGCGCCTCCCAACCTTCCTCGCCCCGCTCAGCCTCCTCGCCGCGTCGCTCCCGGCGGCCCAGCCCGCCGCGAAGGCGGACGCGCCCAAGGCCCAGAAGCTCGTGCAGGTCTCGACCCTGAACACGATCGAGGCGAACCGGGAGTTCCAGGCCAACGTGCAGTTGCTGCAGGCCCAGCGGCAGGCGGCGGTCGAGCTCAACACCGCGCTCGAACGCGAAAAGGATGCGGCCAAGCAGAAGGAGCTAAAGGGCCGCCTCGAGACCCTGATGACGAAGCTGAACGAGAACAACGCCCTGATGCGCAAGACCTACGGCTTCTCCCTGGACCGGAATTACTCGGTCGTGATCGAGAAGGCGCACATCCATATGTTCGTGACCGAGGAAGAGGCGGCGCAGCTCGAGCAGGCGGCGGCCAAGAAGAAGTGACCGCCGCCCGGGCGGATGAGCCCGCTCTCTGCCTCGCGAGAACAATGACCGCCCCTCCACGACGATTGGCGGAACCGCGGACGCCCCTTGGCCAAGCTTTCCGGGCGGATGGGCGACAGTAACGGGAAAGGTGGGCGGGGGCGCCCGAATTCACGCAAACGAAGGTCTAGGGGACGGCGGGATGGACCACGCCGCTCAGGGCTGTTCTAGGGGAGGCCTATTGGCACGCCTCGCAGGTTTCCCCGCGGCGCATCGCCTCGATGCCGCAGGCCTTCTTCTCCTCCTCGGAGAATTCCCGCTTGGCGGCAGACTTGGCCTCGGCCTCGGCGGCGATGCCCCGGACCTCCTTCTTAGCGGCGACGGTGGCCTTCTCGATGTTGGAGGCCCCGAGGCTGCGGAGGTAATAGGTGGTCTTGAGCCCCGCGTGCCACGCATGCCGGTACATATGGCTCAGCGTCTTGAGGTCGGGGGTCTTGATCCAGAGGTTCACCGACTGAGCCTGGTCGATCCACTTCTGGCGTCGGGCGGCGGCGTCGACGATCCACTTGTGGTCGATGTCGAAGGCGGTGAGGTACTTGACCTTGAGGTCGGCGGGAATGCGCTCGATGTCCTTCAGCTCGCCGTCGAAGTACTTCAGGTTGTCGATCATATCCTGATCCCACAGCCCGCGGGCCTTGAGGTCCTTCACGAGGAAGGGGTTCAGGACGATGAACTCACCCGAGAGGTTAGATTTGACGAAGAGGTTCTTGTAGGTCGGCTCGATGCAGGGCGAGGTGGCCGTGATATTTGAGATCGTCGCGGTGGGCGCGATGGCGAGACAGTTGGAGTTCCGCATCCCTTGACGCGCGATCTTCTGGCGCAGGGGCGTCCAGTCTAGCCGGCCACCGCGCGGAACCTCCACCGGCAGGCCGCGCTCCTTTTCCAGCAGGTCGAGAGTATCTTGGGGCAACAGCCCGCGGTCCCACTTCGAGCCCTTGTAGCTGGAATACGTGCCGCGTTCCGCGGCCAAGTCGGAGCTGGCCTCATAGGCGTAGAAGGCGACCGCCTCCATCGCCTCGTCGTTGAAATCCACCGCCTCCGGGGAGGCGAAAGCGTGGCCGCGGAGGTAAAGGGCGTGAGCGAGGCCCATCACCCCCATCCCGATCGGACGGTGGCGCAGGTTGGAGACTTTGGCCGCCTCGGTCGGGTAAAAGTTGATGTCGATGACGTTGTCGAGGGCGCGCACCGCAGTGCGGACGGTCTCGCGCAGCATCTCGTGGTCCAGTGAGCCGTCGGGCCTGAGGTGGCTGTCGAGGATGACGGAGCCGAGGTTGCAGACGGCGGTCTCCTCGTTGCTGGTGTTGAGCGTGATCTCCGTGCAGAGGTTGGACGAGTGGATCACGCCGACGTGGTCCTGCGGCGAGCGCAGGTTGCAGGCGTCCTTGAAGGTGATCCAAGGATGGCCGGTCTCGAAGAGCATCGAGAGCATCTTCTTCCAGAGCTCTAGCGCCTCAATCTTTTGCCCGTGGATGCGACCCTCCTCAGCGAGGCGCTCGTACTCGAGATAGCGGCGCTCGAAAGCGGCCCCGTAAAGTTCGTGCAGGTCCTCCACCTGATTGGAGCGGAACAGGGTCCAGTGCTGACGCGCCTCCATCCGCTTCATGAACAGGTCCGGGATCCAATTGGCCGTGTTCATATCGTGCGTTCGACGGCGATCGTCGCCCGTGTTCTTGCGGAGCTCGAGGAACTCGAAGATGTCGTTATGCCAAGTCTCGAGGTAAGCGCAGCCGGAACCCTTGCGCTTGCCGCCCTGGTTCACCGCGACGAGCTGGTCGTTGTGGAGCTTAAGGAAGGGGATGACGCCCTGCGACTCGCCATTGGTGCCGGAGATGTGGGCTCCGGTGCCGCGGACCGCGGTCCAGGAACCGCCCAACCCGCCCGCCCACTTCGCGAGGAACGCGTTGTCGGCGATGCCGCGGAGCATGATGCTCTCGAGGGAGTCATCGACGTAATAGAGGTAGCAGGAGGAGAGCTGGGAATGGAGCGTCCCGGAATTGAAAAGCGTGGGCGTGCTGCTGCAGAAGCGGCGGCTCTTGTAGAGCTCATAGAGCCCCGCCACGCAGGCCTCGCGGTCGCCCGGCTCGTCCAGCATCAGCCCCATCGACACGCGCAGCCAGAAATACTGGGGCGTCTCAAGGCGGCGGGAAGGCTTCCGGGTCTTGTCGATGATCAGGTAGCGGTCGTAGAGGGTCTGGATGCCGAGGAAGTCGAACTCTAGGTCGGAGGAGGGATCGAGGATCGCAGCCAGACGGGAGAGGTCGTATTCAAGGAGGCGGGGATTGAGCCGCTTGATGGCGACCCCGCGCTCGAGGTACTTGCGGAAGCCGCGCTGGTGGGACGCTTTGAGGGCGCCGATCCCATCGCGCATGATGTCCCAGCCGAGAACCTCCTCATATATGTAGGTCAGCTGGATGCGGCCGGCGAACTTGGCGAAGTCGGCGTCCCGCTCGATCAGCGTCTTCGAATTGAGGACGATCGTGGCGTCGAGGTCCTTCTGGCTGATTTGGTCATAGACCGAGCGGCGGAGCTCAGCCTCGATCTCATCGTTGGACAGGAAGAGGTCTAGGCCAATGCGGGCGAACTCGATGCGGCGGCGGAGGTCGGCGCCGTCCCAGAATACGTTGCTGCCGTCGGCCTTCTTGACCACGATCATCGAAGCTTGGCCGGCAGCGGGGGTGGCCTCAGGGGCCGCGGCCACGGCGGGCACAACCAGCCCGAGGTCCCGGGCGGCGGCGCGCTCGGCGCGGAACAGGATGTAGGCCTCGGCCACCTTGTAATGGCCTGCCTTCATCAGCTCCTCCTGCACCATGTCCTGGATCTCCTCGATGTGGATGAAGGACTGCTTCGAGGAATGCACCCGCTGCGACACCGCCCGGGTGATGGCGACAGCGGGGGCGGAATCCCGCTGGAGCGAAAGGAAAGTCTTCCGGACCGCGATCTCGACCTTGCGCTCGCTCCACGGGACAACCTGGTTGTTGCGCCGGATCACCCGCAGGGTCGAGACGGCGGCCGCCTCGCGGTCCACGGCGATCTTGCGGGCACGGTTGAGGAGGAGGCTCTTGGCGATAAAATAGGAATTGTTGTCGACCAAGGTCTTCTCGATGAGCTCGTAGAGGGCATCAAGCGAGAGCCGGACCGGCGCCTGTCCTCGAGCGAGCTCGGCGAGGTGACCAGCGACCTCGCGGCAGATCTTGGCGACCCAGAGGCGGTTCTGCTCGGTGAAGATCTCCTTCTCGCCGCGCGCGAGATGCACGTTGGTCAGCGCCTTCCCGAGGGTGTCGGCCACCTCCGCCAGCGCGAATCGCTCCTCCCCGTGCGGGCACAAGAGGACGATCTCCGGCACCGAGATGCCTTGACCCGCGATCACGTCGCGCCACGCGTAATGCGGCTTCTGTTCGACCGGGGCGTGGACCGTGCGTTTGAGGGCGAGATCGTGGGCCAGCGAAGGATGACTCATGGCGGCGGGAAGGGACGGCGGCAAAGGGGGGGAAAAACGAACGCCCCTCCATGGGCGGAGGGGCCGGGAAACGGTGGGGCGGGGCGGAGACTGGACGGGGCGGAGCGGGGCAGAAACGGACGCTCAGAGGTCGTCGTCGCGAACGGGGTTGAGGGCGGACGCCTTCTGATACTCGGTGACACGACCCTCGAAAAAGTTCTGCTCCTTCTTAATGTCCATCATTTCGGCGAGCCAGGGCAGGGGATTCTTCACCCCGGGAGAGAGCGGCGCCAGCCCGCAGCTCTCGAGGCGACGGTCAGCGATATAATCGATGTAGGTAATGAAATCGTCGGCGGACAGACCGATCGAGTTAACCGGCAGACAGTCGCGGATGAATTCCTTCTCGAGCTCGACCGCCTCGCGCATCAGACCGCGGAGCTCGTCCTTGAAATCGGGTGTCCAGATTTCGCGATTCTCGTCGACTAGGTCCATAAAGAGGTTCCGGAAGACCTCGATGTGGTTGGATTCGTCGCGCAGGGTGTAGCGGAACATCTGGCCGATGCCCGGAAATTTATTTTGACGGTATAGCGAAAGCACCATCCCGAAAAGCCCGTAGAACTGAGTGCCCTCCATGCACTGACCGAAGACGAAGACGTTGCGAGCGAGCAGGCGCTTGTTCTCCGGCCGCGTGAGGTCGAGGTCCCGGCGCAGAGCGCGCGAAGTGCGGGTGACAAACTCGTTCTTTCGGACGATCGTCGGGATGTCCTCGAACATCGACTCGCACTCGTGCGGGTTGATCTGCAGCGAAGAGATCATGTAGAGGAGGGAATCCGCGTGGATGTTCTCCTCGTGGGCGTGGCGGCCCAGGACCAGCTTGAGCTCCGGGGCCGTCACCAGTTCGCGCACCACGTGCTGAATGTTGTCCCCCACGATGCCCTCGGCGGCCGAAAAGTAGCCAATGCCCATCCGGATGATCCAGCGCTCGACCTCCGAGACCGTCTTCTCGTCCCGCCATTGCTCGATATCCTTACCCATCGGGATATCCTCCGGCTCCCAGTGGTTCGCCTTCATCGTCCGATAGAGGTCATAGGCCCACTGGTACTTAAGCGGCAGCAAATTGAAGGTCATCGATTCCCGGCCGTTGATCACCTGCTTGGCGGCGAAGGCGGCCTCGGCCTTATTCTGGTCGAGGACGAAGGACTTGGCGCCGATCTGGAAGGTCTTTTGCATGGTGCGGGAAAGGTCGGAAACGGGCAGGAACGCGGGCTTTTCGGAGACGAGGGAACGAGGGGCGATGCTAAGTTGTTGGAAGTTATTGACGCCCTTTTGACCACAACGGGCTGTGGTTATTACTCGCGCCGACCACAACCTATGGGAATCGGACCTATACCCGTCAATCGCGGAGGCGAAAAAGTCCGCAAATTTTCCCGAAAAATCTGCTTGCGGCACCATGCCCTGCTTCCCCGCGGTCGGCACGCCGCGGCTTGTATCCGTCGAGCTTTTACGCGGCCCTAATCGCATACCGCTCCGCTGGGTGCGCGGGTGCCCTTCCAGCTGTCTCCATAATTCGGCGACGGGGTCAGGGATCGTCCCGGCACGAAGAGGGTGGGGAAACGGCCGGCGACCGTTGACCCCGCAAAAAAAGCGGACCGCCCGGGGCGGCCCGCCTTGCGTGGCCGGACTCGGCCGATGCTCAGAAACTGAGCCGGGCCCCCAGCTGGATGCGCCAGCGGGACATGCCGTTCTCGATGTTGAAGCCGACCGGCTCCGAGGTGTAAGTCGGGCGGATGCGGCCGTCGACGCCGTAGGCGGAGGCGTTGGTCAGGGTGCGGGTGCGGAACACGCCGTTACTCAAGAAGGGTGAGACCTCGTTGTAGCCGAAGAAGTCCTTGCTGAGGAAGGCCCCGAGGTTGATGAAGTCGAAGAACAAGTCGAGGCGCACGCGGCCCGCGAGCGGGATGTTGTGCGCGACCTTCAGGTCGAGGCGGTTCACCCAGGGCTCGGTAAACGCGTTCTTCGGCGCGATGCCGCCGGCGTAGGCCGAGAGCTCGCTGCCCTGCACGAAGGAGAGGAACTCATCGCGCTGCGCCGGGGTCATCCCGGAGAAGTCGAAGCGCGGGTCATTGGCCCCGCTCGGGACCGCGACGGTGTCGTTGAACGAGACGCTGTCGCCATTGAGGTCACCGCCGAAGACCCAGCTGTAGGGGTTGCCAGTGCGGCCCTCGTAGGAGACCGAAACGCGGGTGCGCTGGCCCTTGATCAGCTGGAAGTCGCGCGTGACCGCCGCTTGAACGCGGTGGCGGATCTCGAAGTCCGCCGTGCCCTTGGTGACCGTGTTCTGGTTGAACACAACGTTGCGGTTCCACTGACCGCCGGCGGTGGTCTGACCGATCGCCTGAGCCTCGGTCGCGGAGCCGTGCGTGTAGGAAAGGTCGAAGCCCCACCTCTGCTTTACCGGGCGGGACCAGTTGAGCGTGAGGTAGGTCGACTCGCCGACGGAGGCGTTGCGCACGCGGATCAGCGTGGTGTAGCCGGCGAAGCGGGCGTTGGCCGCCGTCGACGGGTTGCCCGCGAAGCGCTGACGGCCATCCGCCCCGACGGTGGTGGCGCGGATGTTTTCGTTGGTCACGAACAGCGCCTGATCGATGACGCTGTGTACAATCTCGAAGCCGAGCACGGACTCGAAGAGCGGGACCTTGCGCTCGATCGCGAGGTTCGCCCGCCACGTCTGGGGTAGCTCGGTGCCCTCGTCGATCCAGTTGACCTCGCGGCGGAGCGTCGGGACATCGCGGCCGGTGCCGATCGGGTTGGCGGGGTCGAAGGCCGTCCGAAGGTAGCCGGTGAGCGTGTTCGGCAGTTCGCCCTGCGCGGAGGCGAGGGTGAAGCCGCCGACGCCGGTCTGGCCGAAGGAGTTCGAGAAGATGACCCACGGGGCGCGGCCGAAGAAGTGGCCGACCCCGCCGCGGACCTGCAGGCGGCGCTCCTCGTCGAGCGCGAGGTTGAAGCCGAGGCGCGGCGAGAAGCTCATCGTGCCATCCGGGGTCGCATCGTTGCGGAAGCCGGTCGCGGCCAGGAACGCCTGGTTCAGCGCGGGGCGGACGCTCGTGTCCACCAGCTCGAGGCGCACGCCGCCAGTGAGCGACAGGCGCGAGTTCACGTCCCACTTGGCTTGGGCGAAGACGCCGGTCGTAGTCAGGTCCGAAATGTCGGCGACCGGGCGGGCCGCAGGATCGTAGGCGTTACGCTCGATCACGGCGTTGGTGTCGGCGAGGAAGTCCGCGAAGGTCCGATAGGCGACGCGACCGTAGGAGCCCTGGCGGAAGAGGTTGTAGAAGTCGGTCTGCTCGAGCTCGAAGCCGCCGGAGAACACGAAGTTCCTCCACGCGTAGGACGCGATCGCACTCATCTGCTCGCTATCGACCGCAATCACGTTGCCGTGGCGGAACTGCTCGGTCCCGGCGACGTAACCGCCGTTTGTGGTGGTCGAGCCGTTAACCTGGTTCAAGCCGGTGACGCCGGCGATCAGGATCATTGGGGACACCGTGTTGAGGGGCGTTTGTTGGTCCTGCTTGGTCGAGGAGTACTTCAGCTCGGTGGAGAGGTTGCGGGTCCATTGGCTATTCAGCTGGCCGGCGATGGTCTTCTCCTCGCGGGTCTGGGCGTAGAAGTGGCCGTCGGAGGCGGTGGTGATGCCGGCGGAGACGCCGTTAAGGGTCAGCGAGGAGCTGGCAAAGTTGCCGAACTGGGGCACCTCACCCTCGGTGGTGGTGTAGCGGAGGCTCAGGCGGTGATCGGCGTTGATGTTCCAGTCGACCTTGGCGCTGAACTTCTTGTCGGAGGCGACGTTGGAGGTCTGGCCGGTAACGGCGTTGCCCCAGTTAATTGTGCGGCCGGCGGCCTGCGAGATCTGGCCGAGGCGCTGGAGGATCTGGGGCTCCTGCCCGGTGAGGAAGAGCGGGTCGCGGCCGGCGCTGGTACTCTCAAAATCCTCGTAAGAAACGAAGAAGAAGAGGCGATCCTTTAGGATCGGGCCGCCGAGGGTGGCGCCGAGCGTCTGGCGCTCAAGCCGGGGCGTGAACTTGGAGCCATTGCGAGCGTTCTCGCGGGGATTGTAGCCCTGGAGCTTGAAGCCGAGCAGCTCATCGCCGCGGAAGTAGGTGTAGACCGAGCCGCGGAATTGGTTGGTGCCGGACTTGGTGACGGCGTTGATCGACGCGCCGGTGAAGCCGGCCTGGCGGACGTCGTAGGGCGAGACCTGCACCGCCAGCTGTTCGATGGTGTCGAGCGAGAGCGGATTGAAGAACGAAGCGAGGCCGGTGCCGTTCAGGCCGAACAGGTCGTTGATCCGCGAGCCGTCGATCTGGATCGAGTTGAAGCGGTTGTTCTGGCCCAGCGCGGTGATCTGAGACTCCTCGCGGTCGCCGAAGGTCTCGCGCAGGGTGACCAGCGGGGAGGCGCTAATCATATCCGCGAGGGAACGCTCGGAGGTGGGGCGGGACTCGAGGCGCTCGGAGGAGAGGGTGACGCCGGCGCCGGTCGCGGAGCCATCGAGGTCGGACTTCGAGGCGGTGGCGACGAAGCGCTCGAGGACGATCACGTCCGACTTGAGCGTGATGTTCACGTCAATGTCGGTGCCCAGCTGCGTGAACAACTCCGAGGAGGGGGTGCCGCTAAAGCCGGCCGCGGTGGCGGTGAGGGAGTAGGGCCCGCCAACCGGGAGACCCCGGAGGTTGTAACGGCCGCCCTCGGACGTGACGGCGGAGAACCGCGCGTTAGTCGGGGTGTAGACCGCGCTGACGGTGGCGCCGGCGACCGGCTTGCCCGTCGTATCGCGGACCAGACCGGAGATGCCGGCGGTGGTGAGCTGCGCCCGTGCGGACGGGACGAGAAAGCCGGCCCAGAGGGTCAGCAGCGTGATCAAAGGTCGGAGGAACTGAGTTTGCATGCGCTTGGTTTGGTTCGGTGTAAGCCCAATCCGCACCTTCAGCCTCCGAGCCCGGAGGAGTCAAGGCGCTGGGCAGCGATCACCGGGGGTGGCGGCGTTTGACCCAACCGTAACTTGACGCCCACCCGCCGCAAAAAGGTTTCCCTCGCGCCCCCCTGCCCCCTTGCCTCACCTGTCCAATGCCCTCCGACCCGCGCCCGTCGCCGCCGCCCGGCCCACCCTCCGGTCCGGGCGTGCCGCGGCTGGTCTGGGCGGCCGCGGGGGCGATCCTGCTGCCGCTCGCCGTGCTGCCCGCGCTGCCGGGTCCCCTCCTGTTGGACGACGGTCCGGCGCTGGCCTTGGCGCACCAGATCGCCGGGCCGGCCGGCTGGGCGGAGGCGTGGCGGCCGGGTGCGGATCCGGGCGAGACCCTGCGGGGACGCCCCCTCAGCGCCTGGTCCTTCGGGCTGCAGGCGACCGCTGGCCTCACCTCCCCTCTGGCGCTGCGGCTGGTCAATCTGGTGCTGCACGCGGGGGCGGCGTGGCTGCTGGCCGGATTGGTCCGGCGCACCCTGATCCGCCTGCGGTGGGCGCCGGCCCCCGCAGCGACGGCGGCAGCCCTGGCCGCGCTGGTCTGGCTGGTGCACCCGCTCGCGCTGACCGCCGTCGTGTACGTCGTCCAGCGGGCCGAGATTCTGGCCGGGCTGGGGATGCTGGCTGCCCTGGCGGCCTTCGCCCGGGGGATGGAAAGTTCCCTGCCCGGGCCTTGGCTGGCCTGGTCGGCCGCGGCCGGCTTGGCCGCCGCCCTCGCGAAGGAGAGCGCCGCGGGCCTGCCCCTGCTGGTCGCCCTCTACGACCGGTGCTTCGTCGCCGGCTCGTGGCGGGCTGTTTTCCGCGCGCGCCGAGCCTACTACCTTGCGCTCACGACCGGGTGGCTCGTGCTGGCGGCGCTGGTCCTCGCCGGGGCCGGCCGCGGGGGGACGGCGGGATGGGACAGCCCGGTCGGAGTTGGGGCCTACCTGCTCACGCAAGGGGAGGCCGTGGCCGGCTACCTCTGGCACATCCTCTGGCCCTATCCGCTCACCTTTGACCACGGTCCAGTCGTCGCGACCTTGCCCGGAGCCCTCGCGCCGGGACTACTGGTGCTGGCCCTGCTGGCCGCGTCCGTCTGGGGCGTCGGGCGCGGCCATCCGCTCGGTTTTGCGGGCGGCGCCTTCTTCCTGTGCCTAGCGCCCTCCTCAAGCGTGGTGCCGGTGGCCTCGCAGACCATCGCGGAGCACCGGATGTACCTCGCCCTAGCCGCGCCGGTGGCCCTGTTGGTGGCCGGCGGGCTGCGCCGGGCACCACGCGGAGGTACCCTCGCGGCGGGGGCGGCGGCGCTCGCCCTCACGGGCGTCTCCGCGGCGCGCCATCAAAGTTACCGGGATGAAGTGACGCTCTGGAGCGAGACCGCGACCCGGCGGCCGGACAATCCCCGGGCGCACCACAATCTGGGACAGGCGGTCTTCGCGCGGGGGGATCCGGCCGCGGCGGAGGCGCATTTCCGCCGGGCGGAGCGCCTGCGGCCCGGCGATCCCGACACGCGCCACAATCTCGCCCTGTGCGCCTTGCGCCTAGGGCGGACCGAGGAGGCCCGCGCGCTGCTGGAGGAGAACCGGGCGCGCGCGCCGGACCACGCCCCAAGCGCACTGGCCCTGGGGGAGGTCTGCGGCGAACTTGGCCGGCGGGCACTCGCGGCCGGACGCGCCGCGGAGGCCAGGGAGCATTTTACCGCCGCCGCCGCGCTCCGCCCCCGGGATCCCCGACCGCGCCACAATCTCGGTAACGTCCTGCTCGAGCTCGATGCCGTCGAAGCCGCCCTCGCCGCGTGGCGCGAGGCCCTGGCCATCGACCCGGACTTTGGCGAATCGCGCCGGGCTCTCGCCCTCGTGCTGCTGCGGACCGGGCGGGCGGCGGAGGCGCTCCCCCACCTCGAGCGCCTGGCGCGCGAGGAACCGGGCCGGGCGGACCTCCGGGCCGCGTTGAGCGAGGCCCGCCAGGCCGCCGGCCGCTGAATCCCCTTCCCGTGTCCGACCTAGACCTGCTGCTCCGCAACACCTTCGGTTATTCGTCCTTCCGCCCCCTCCAGCGCGAGATCTGCGCGGCCGCGCTGGCAGGGAAGGATGTGTTCGCCCTGCTGCCCACCGGGGGCGGCAAGTCGCTTTGCTTCCAGTTGCCGGCGCTGGCCCGCGCCGGCCTGACGGTGGTCGTGTCGCCGTTGATCGCCCTAATGAAGGACCAGGTCGACGCCCTGCAGGCGAGCGGCGTCGCGGCGACCTTCCTCAACTCGACCCTCGACGCGGAGAACGCGCGTTCGCGGCTGCGCGGCCTACACCGCGGCGAGTTCCGCCTCCTGTACGCGGCCCCGGAGCGCCTGCTGCTGGAGGGTTGGGAGGAGAACCTGCGCCGCTGGAACGTCACCGCGATCGCCATCGACGAGGCCCACTGCGTGTCCGAGTGGGGCCACGACTTCCGGCCGGAGTACCGTCAACTGAGCCGGCTGCGGGCGGCCCTGCCGGAGGTGCCCGTGATGGCGCTGACCGCGACGGCCACGGGCCGGGTGCGGGAGGACATCGTCCGCCAGCTCGGCCTGCGTGACCCGGAGGTGTTCGTCGCCAGCTTCAACCGGCCGAACCTGACGTACCGGGTACGGCCCAAGGACGAGCCGTTGAAGCAGGTGATCGCGTTCGTCCGCCAACGTGAGGGGGACAGCGGCATCATCTACTGCGCGAGCCGGGCCGCGGCCGAGCGCGTGGCGGAGGGGCTGGCCGGCCGCGGCTTCGCGGCGCGGCCCTACCACGCGGGCCTCGACGCGGAGACTCGCGCGCGCCACCAGGAGGCGTTCCTGCGGGACGAGACCCGCATCATCTGCGCGACCATCGCCTTCGGGATGGGGATCAACAAGCCGAACGTCCGCTGGGTGATCCACCACGACCTGCCGAAGAACATCGAGGGCTATTACCAGGAGACCGGCCGCGCCGGGCGCGACGGGCTGCCCGGGGACTGCCTGCTGCTATTCAGTCCCGGCGACATCGCCAAGCAGACGCACTTCCTCGACGAGATCACGGACGCGCAGGAGCAAGAGGCGGCGCGGACCCAGCTCCGTCAGATCGTGCGCTTCGCGGAGAGCGCGGGCTGCCGCCGCGCCGAGCTGCTCGCCTACTTCGGGGAGACCTACCCAGAGCCGGCCTGCGGCGCCTGCGACAACTGCCTGGAGCCGCGCGAGACCTACGACGGCACGCTCGTGGCGCAGAAGTTCCTCTCGTGCGTCTACCGCATCGTCCGCCACAGCGGCTTCAGTGTCGGCCTCAACCACGTGGTCGAGGTCCTCACCGGCGCCGGGACGGAGAAGATCCAGCGCTGGGGCCACGACCGCCTGACGACCTACGGGATCGGCACCGAGCTGGACCGGTCCCAATGGGCGGGGGTTGGCCGCGAGTTGCTGCGCCTGGGCCTGCTGCAGGTGGCGGCGGGCGAGTTCGCCACCCTGGAACTGACCGCGGCCGGGGCGGACGCGCTGCGGCAGCGCACCCCGCTCACGCTGACGAAGCCCCTCGCCCTGCCGCAGGCGCGGCGATCCCCGGCGCGCCGGGCGGGCGAGATCGAGTGCGACGAGATCCTGTTCGGCCGCCTGCGGGCCCTGCGCAAGCGGCTGGCCGACGAGCGGCGGGTGCCCGCGTACATCATCTTCGGGGACAACACGCTGCGGGCGATGGCCCGGCATTACCCGGTGGAGGATGCCCAGCTCGAGGGGATCCCGGGGATCGGCGAGCGGAAGCGGGCGGAGTTCGGCGGGCTCTTCACCGCCGAGATCGCCGCCTACCTCGCGAGCCACTCGCGCCAAGCCTTCAACGACTGAGCGGCTCCCCCGCCGGGTCCGCGCCGCGGTCCGGCGCGGCCGGCGCGGGCGTCCAGACCGTCAACCCGCGGAGGTCGCGGGTCTCCGGCAGGAACCAGCGGCCAAGCACCCACGCGGTGGCGATGAAGAACCCGTTGACCACGGCGCCCACCCAGTAGCTGTGCAGCGGCAGCCGCCAGGCCTCGGGCAGCACCCGGAGCACGCCGAGGCCGAGGTAAACGTTGAGCGCGATGGCCAGCGCGAGGGCCCAGCCGACCGCGCGGCCGCCGACGCGCGGGCAGAAGAAACCCACGAGGTAGACGCCGGTGATCGCGCCCCCGAGCACGCTGAAGACGATCAGGCTGACGTCGTTCATACTCTCCTTCTCGAGCCCCGCGAACCACCACGCGCCCGCGGTCATCGCGACGATCGCGCCGGCGGTGACCAGCCGCGCGGCACCGAGGTAGAACCGGTCGCTGCGCCCCGGGGCGAGGTGCGGCCGCAGGAGGTCCACCACGGTCACGGTGGCGATGGAGTTCACCCCGGAGTCGAGCGAGCTCATCGCCGCGGCGATGACGGCCGCGATCACGAGCCCGGCCAGACCCTCGGGGATGCGGGTCAGGACGAAGTACGGCAGCACCTGGTCGGGCTGCAGCCGGGCGACGGCCGGATCGGGCAGGACCCGGAAGTAGACGAAGAGGGCGGTGCCGATGAAGAAGAAGGTCGTCCACATCGGCAGCGCGATGCCGGAGAAGAGCAGCGTGGCCCGGCGGGCGTCGCGCAGCGAGCGGGCGGAGACGTAGCGCTGCACCATCGTCTGCTCGCCCGAGTAGATGTTGAGCCAGTTCACGACGCCGAGGATGAGCACGGTCCAGAAGGTCCGTTGGCCGACATCCCAGTCCATCGCGCCGAGGCTGAACTTGCCCTCCGCGGCGCCCACCGCGAGCACCTGCGGCAGCCCGCCGGGCAGCTGGAGCACGACCGCCGCGAGGCAGCACGCGCCGCCCGCCAGCATAATCAGGGCCTGGATGGCGCCGGCCCATACGACGGTCTCCATCCCGCCGGCGATGGTGTAGAGGGCGACGAAGATCCCGCCCCCCAGGATGACCCAGCCGATCGGCGCGCCGGTGAGGAACTGCAGGGGGAGCGAGACGAGGTAGAGCACCTGGGCAACGCGGATCAATTGGAGGAGGATGAAGCCCAGCGTCCCGTAGATGCGCGGGAAGGTGCCGAAGCGGTCGCCGAGGTACTCGAAGGCCGAGGTGAGGCCCGCCCGCCGGAAGAACGGGATGAACACCAGCGCCGCGAGCAGCGCGAGGGGCGGGACCACGAGGTTCACGGTGAGCTGGCGCCAATCGAGCACGTAGGCCGCCGCGGGCAGGGCCAGAAAGGTGGTCGAGCTGATGATCGTGCCCAGCATCGAGAGCGCCACCGCCCAGCCAGGGAAGTTGCGCCGGCCCACGAAGTAGTTCTCGGCGGCGCTGGTCCGGCGGGCCAGGTACAGGCCCAGCCCCAGCATCGCCGCCACGTAGACCAGCACGGCGGCGACATCCCAGGGACGCGAGGCGATGTTCATCGGCCAAAGGGTCCGGGAAACGGGCCGCGGCGGCGAGGCGGCATCAGAGCTCCCCGCGGTGCAGGCGCTCCACCTCGTCGAGCGCCACCCGGATCACCTCGATCGAGCGTTTCCCGCGGGAGTAGGTGATCAGCAGGTGGCCGTCGTGCTCGATGACGTGCGGGTACTGGACGCTGCCCGAGGTGTGCCCCGCGTCGAAGGCGCCGCCCGCGGCGTCCACCGGCACCGGGAGGCGCCCCATCCGCGTGAAGGTGACCCCGTCGGCGGAGGTGGACAGGCAGAGCGGATTGCGGCCCTTGGGGTTGGCGTTGCTCACCAGCGCGTAAAAGCCGCGCGAGGTGCGGAGGCAGAAGAACTTCGAGGTGGCGTCCGGGAAATTCGTCTTCTCCGTCGCCGACCAGGTCAGGCCGCTGTCGGCGGAGACGGCGCGGTAGAAGCGGCCGGAGCGGGCGTTATCGCGGAACAGCCCCAGCAGGCGCCCGTCCGGCAGGGTCCACCAATCCGGCTCCTCGGGCCGGAATCCGTCGGCGACCGCCTCGGTGACGATCGGGGAGCGCCGCCACGCGTCGGGGCGGGTCACGCCGCCGCTGAGCAGGAAGACGTTGCGCTGGTAATCGGGGGCCCGGCAGATCATCCCCCACTCGCCGTTGGGCAGGCGGGCCGGGGGGAAGTTGTTGATCGCGCCGTCGGCGATGACCCCGAGCGGCTTCCACTCGCCGGCCTCGGGCAGCCACTCCCAGCCGTGCAACTGGAGGCTGGGGCCGAAGAAGCGCACGCGCCCGCCCTGGTAGGCCTCGTCGTGGCTGGCCAGCGCGAGAAGCTTGCCTTCGCGCAGCCAAAGCCCCCGGGCGATGTAGCGGAAGCCGTCGCGGGAGGGCGGCCCGGCGAGGAGGCGCGGCTCGCTCCAGCGGAGCCCGTCCGCACTGGTCGCGAAGCGCAGGTGCTGCGTGGGGTGGTCCTCGACCTGGCGGCCGTGGCTCCACATCGCCCAGTACCGGCCCCCGAAATGCGCGAGGTAGGAGTGCAGCCGGAAGTTCCACTTGCCGGGGTCGTGGAGGTCGGCGTGGTCGAAGATCACGGCTTCCATCCCGCGGACGTCGTGCGGGCCGCGGGTGACGAGGCCGTGGCCGCCGCGGAGGACGGGCAGCCGGGCGTAATCGATCCGCCCGGGATCCTCGCCGGAGCCGGCGAGACGGAGCATCGGGGGCAACGTGGGGGCGGCGACGGCCGCGCCCGCGGCAAAGGCGGCGAGCAGGAGGAGGGACTTCATCGGCGGAGGAGAGCGATCGCGGGGGAAGGGGAGGAAGGACTCAGCGGGGGCGCGGCGGGGGTCCGACTTCGCGCTCCCAGTCCGCGAGCGCGCGCCGCAGGTCGGCCACGACGGAGGGCTGGCCGGCGGCGAGGTCCGCCGACTCCCCGGGATCGGCGGCCAGATCGAACAAGGCGGTTCCGGCCTGCTCCGCAATGAGCTTCCACGGCCCGCGCCGGACCGCCCGGGCGGTGCCCGTCCGCCAGAACACGGTGCGCGCGGGCAAGGGCTCGCCCCGCAGGAGCAACCCGCTCAGGTCCGTGCCGTCTACGGTCGGGGCCGCCACGCCCGCGAGGGACGCGAAGGTCGGGAGCAGGTCCATCGACAAGGCCGTCGCCGCCGAAACCCGGCCGGGGGCGATCCGGCCCGGCCACCGGGCAATCGCGGGCACGCGGTGTCCCCCCTCGTGCAGGTCCCCCTTCTGGCCGCGCCAGGGCGCGTTGCTGCCCACCCACGAGTAGGCGCCGTTGTCGGAAGTGACGAACACCAGCGTGTTCCCGCGGAGGCCCGCGGAGTCGAGCGCCGCGAGGATCGCGCCGACGCTCGCGTCCACGCCCTCGACCATCTCCCGGTAAGCCCGGGGGAAGTCGGTCTTCGGCAGGGGACCGTACTTGCTGTCGCCTTCCCACGTGCGGCCCGGCGTGCGATGCGGCGGGTCGCGCGGACCCTGGAAAGGGAAGTGGACCGCGAGCTGGGGCACGTAGAGAAAGAAGGGCCGCTCGCGGTGCCGGCGAATGAAATCAACCGCGGCCCGCGTCACCACGTCGACCAGATAGCCCGGCTCGTCGGCGAGGCGCTGGTCCCGCCACCAGTCGAGGTTCCCGTCGCGGGAGACGTGGGAATGGTAATCCGGGTTGTTGTTGGCGACGCGGCTCTCGTGGAAGCCCTGGTCGTTGGGACCGAAGCGGGTGACGTGGCCGACGTGCCATTTGCCGAAGACCGCGCTGCGGTAGCCGGCGGGCGCGAGCGTCTCGGCGATGGTCACGCGGTCGAGCGGGAGACCCTCGGTGCGGTTGAAACCGATGGCGCCCTCGATTCGGTGACGCTGCGGATACTGGCCGGTAAGGAGGGCGGCGCGGGTGGGGCTGCAGACGGCGCCGTTCGAGTGGAAGTCCGTGAACCGCAACCCCTCCGCGGCCAACCGGTCGAGGTGCGGGGTGCGATGCCACGTGCTGCCGTAACACCCCAGATCGCCGTAGCCCAGATCATCGATGAGGATGAGCACCAGGTTCGGCGGCCCAGGCGCGGGGGTGACGGCACGAGCGTCCGTGGCGCACGCCAAGGAACCCGCCACGGCGACGGCGAGAAGGATCCGGAGGCGACGGGCGGGCTTCATCGGAGGAAGGCGGGCGCCCCCGGAAAGGCCAAACGCCGCTCGGCTCCGTCGGTTGGGGCGAAGCGGAGCGCCCGCTGGCAGGGCGAAGCATCCAGGGCAGATGCCGCACGCGGGGCCCTCATCGGGACTCAGAACCGCCCCGTGAAGCCGACGTTGAAACGCCGGCCGTAGTCATCGGCGAAAGTCACGCGACCCTGGTCGTCACCGGTGTAGTTCTGGGGCCAGTTGTTGCCGAGGTTGATGGCGTCGAAGTAGACTCCGAGCCGCGGGCTGAAGGCGTACTTGACGCTGAAGTCCGTCGTCTCGTACGGCCGGAAGCTGCTCTGGGCGAAAACGTTCGCGTTGTAGCTGCGGAGCTGGGCGCTGGTGGAGCGCCACGCGAGCCGCGTCTCAAGCTTGCGCCACCGGTAGGTGAGCCCGGCGTTGGCCGTCCGCGGGATGAAGCCGGCGAGGGCGCGCGCGCCGCCCGCGTAGATGCCCTCCGTCCGGAGCGAGGTGTAGTTGCCGAAGACCGTCAGCCCCTGCAGAAGCCGGGGCAGGAAGACGAGCTGCTGGGAGTAATTGATCTCCCAGCCCTCCACCTTGGCCTTCCCGCCGTTGGAGGTCGTGTTGAGGGTGAAGCCCCCGAAGTCGCCGCCGAAGCCGTTGTCGGCGCCGAAGTCGATCTCATCGCTCGTGCGCACGAGGAAGTTGGTGATGTGCTTGCGGAAGTAACCGGCCGACAGCAACCCGGCGGGCTCCAGGTAGTACTCGAGCGTGAAATCGTAGTTCAGCGCGTGCTGGGGGCGCAGGCCCGCCGCGTTCTGGGTCACCGTCCCGAGGCCGGTGGCCGCGCTGTAGCTGACGGTCGTCGTCGGGTAGAGGTCCGTCATATTGGGCCGGGCCGCGCTGGTCGTGACGCTCGCCCGGGCGGTCAGGTTCGGCCGGATCGCGTGGCGCAGGTGGAGGCTGGGGAAATAGTCGTCGTAGCTCCGCTGGCGGCTCACGCGGGCCACGGTGGGGCGGCGCGGATCCGCGTTGCGGGCCGTGGCATCGACCTCCGTGCGCTCGAAACGTACGCCGCCAAGCACATTCAGGCGCCCGAGCTGCACGCGGAACTGGCCGTAGGCGCCGAGCACGTCCTCGGTGAGCTCCCTCACGTCGGGCGCGGCGGTGACGGAGGTCCCCTCCGGGGTGAACCATCCGGGCTGCGCGCCGAAGACCTGCCACACCGTGGGAAAGTGGACGCCGGGCAGGTCGGGCCAGACCCCGTTGCGCTGGTCGAAGAGCGGGTGCGCCGGCTCCCTCCGGATGAACTGCGCGAGGTTGTCGTCGTTGGCCCCGGTCGCCGCGACGGTGCCGGCGACGCCGTCGGGGCCGGTGAAGGTCCAGTTCGGGCGCGCGACCCGCAGGACACGGTCCTGCTGCCGCCACGCGCCGCCCAGCTTCAGCTGCGCCGCCCACGTCCCGCGCAGCTCCCGGGTGTAGTCGAGCTTGGCGTTGAGCATCGTCTCATCGCTGCTTTCGGGCTGCTGGAGCAGGCGCGCCCGGTAGTTGCGCCAGTCGGTGTTCATCCCGATGGAGGGGCCGAAGGTCTGGCGGAAGACGGGGCGCGAGCGGTTGTCGCGGGAGTCGACCGACATCCCGATCAGCGGTTGGAAGGCGAGGTTGAAGGTGCGGAGGTTGCTCGCGAAACTCGAGGGGTTGTAGGTGAAGCGGCCGGAGAGGCGCTGGTCGCCGCCGAACCGGTAGTCGGCCCCGATCTCCCCGAGGTACTGCCGGCCCAGCTTCACGTTCCACGTGCCCTCGCTCACCCAGGAGACCGCGAGCATCTCGGTGAAGCTGTCCGTGAAGCCGGGGGCGACGCCGGCGACCACGTTGGTCGCGCTGCGCGGCTGCGCTCCGGCCTCGATCTGCGCCCGGCTGACGCGGGTGTAGTCCGCCACCTGGGTCGGGCCCGCGGGCGTCCCGGCGAACACCTGCCGCGGACTGTCGAAGTAATAGTAATTGTACTGGAGCTTCAGGTAGGTGCTGAGGCCGCTCGCCGGCCGGTAATCGAACTTCAACCCGCCGCCCATGCGCACGCGCCCGTTGACGTTGGAGAGGCTGCGCGCCTGCGTCGCACGCCCATCCGGCTGGTTCCGCACCGTCTGCACGCGGTCCCGCGGCGCCTCGGTGTCCGTGTAGCTGAGCGACACCGCGAGGCCGAGGTCGCGGTTGCGCCCGAGGCGCGTGAGGTAGGTCAACGCCGCGTTCGGCGTCGGGTTCCGGAGGTCCGCGCGGAAGGCGTTGTAGTTGAAGCCGACGCGGTAGGTGAGGACGTCATCCTTGAAGTCGAGGGCGGACTTGGTGACGAGATTGGTCGCGCCGCCGATGGAGTCGGCGGGCATGTCGGGCGTGGGCGCCTTGGTGACCTCGACCTCCTTGATGAACTCGGCCGGAATCTGGTCGCTCTGCGCGCCGCGGTCGCCCTGGGTGCTGAAGCCGGAGAACGCGCCTGCGGCCCGCACACCGTCGACGTTGAGGGCGCTGAACTCGACCGGTGTGCCGCGGATGCGAATGCCCACGACCTCGCCGTTCTCGATCTCGCCGGTCACTCCAGGCAGACGCACCATCAGATTGCCGATGTTGCCATCGGCCACGCTGCCGAAAGCGTCGGTCGACACGACGTTGACCACATTGGCGGCGGTGCGCTGGCGGGTGAGCGACGCCGCCTCACCCTCGCGGTCCGCGGAGACGGTGAACGCCGCGAGTTGCAGCGCCCCGGGCGAAAGCGGGACCTCCACCGTCGCCGTCTGCCCCGGGCGCACTTCGACCACGGGGGTGGCCACCTCCAGACCGGTGTAGAACACCCGCAGGCGGCGGGAGCCCGCGGCGACCGCCTCCAGTCGGAAGGCCCCGTCCCGGTCCGTGAACACGCTTGCGCCGCCATCCACGGCGACCTCCGCCCCGGCGAGGTACGCGCCGGTGGTCGCGTTGACCACACGGCCAGCAACGGAGCCCCGCGCGCCAGCCTCGGCGGCGGACAGGGCGGGGAGGGAAACGCGGCCAGCCGCCACAAGGGCGAGCACGGCGAGAAGCGGGCGCAGACGGCGCAGGATGGGGTGGCAGGACATAGGGGAAAGGGGGGGGCCTAGGCAGGGGCCGGGAGGGGTAACGGCAGGAGAAGCCCCCGCGGGACCCGGCGCAGAGGCGAAATTGCTAACAAGATGGGGAAAAAGGTAGCACCGCCCCGGGTCAGCCACCGCCGACGCCGCCAAGGTCCGCCACCCGCACGCGCTGGATCTCGACCGACTGCTTGCCCCCCGAATGCGCGACGTAAACGTGCCCGTCGTGCTCGTAGACGTGGGGGTAATCCACGTGGCGGCCGCCCACCAGGTAGAACAACTGGTCGAAGACGATCCCGTCGCGGCTCACCGCGAGCGTGAGCGGGTCGCGGCCCCGGGGGTTGGCGTTCGACACGAGGACGTAGCGGCCGTCCCGCAAGCGGAGGCCGTGCAGCTTGGAGCGGGCGTCCGGGAAGTCCGTCGCGACCGGGCGGCTCCAGGTGCGGCCGGCGTCGGTTGAGAACGACCGGAAGATGTAGCCACTCTTGGCGTTGTCCCGGAACAGGGCCACGAGGTTGCCATCGGGCAGGGTCCACCAGATCGGCTCCTCGGCCTTGAGGGCGACGTCCCCGCCGGCGCCGCCCACCACGGGCACCGAGGTCCAGTCGTTGAGGGCACGCACGCCGCCGATGAGCAGTTCCACGCCGGTCCGATTGTAATCGTGCTTGCGCCGCGTCATCGCCCACTCGCCCGTCGGCAGGCGCTGCGGCGGGAAGTTGTTGATGGCGTCCTTCTGCACCACGCCGGCGTCGTCCCAGCGGTCGGCGGCGGCGTTCCAGCGCCAGGCCCGCAGCTCGAGGCTGGGACCGAAGAACCCGGCGGCCTCGTCGAGCGACGCGAGCGCGAGCAGTTCGCCGTCGCGCACCCAGAAGCCGCGGGCGATGTAGCGGAGGCCCTCCTTGCGGCGGGTGTTGTAGTGCGGCGAGTCCGGGCCCGAGCCCGGCGGGTAACCGGTGAGGAAGCGCGGGGCCTCCCAGCGGCGGCCGTCGGCGCTGGTGGCGAACTTCACGACCTGCCCGACCATATCCTCGATGCGCGGGCCGTCGCTCCACATCGCCCAGTAGCGGCCGGCGTGGTGGATGAGGTAATTGTGCTGGTTGACGCCGCCGACGTCCTTGGCGAGGCGGCCGGCCGGGACGGGCGTCCCGGGGCGGGCGCGCACGTCGCTGACCACGACGTGTTCGACCGGGAGGCGGGGCAGGCGCGCGAAATCGATCGCGTGGGAGTCGGCGGGCAGGCCGGGCACCGCCAGCATCACGCGCGAGGCCGGGTTGCGCGCCGGATGCGGCGGGCCGGAGACGGGGTTCGGATGGGCGGCGGCGAGGGGCGGCAGGGCGGCCAACAGGCCGAGGAGCAGGGCGGCAGGGGTACGCATCGGGGGAAGAATCCGGCGGGGGCGCCGGCGGGACGCAGGAGAATTACCTCGCAAGAAGGGGAAAAAGGTAGCGGGTGGCCCCTACCCTTCCTGCCGGCGCCGGTACTCGCCGGGGGTGAAGCCGTAGCGGCGCCGGAAACAGCGGATGAAGTACTGCACGTCGGAGAAGCCGCAGCGGCAGGCGACATCGGTGACGTTGTAACGCAGGTCCCGCAGGAAGTGCAGGCTGCGCTCCAGCCGGATGCCGTTCACGTAGGCCCGGAAGTTGCAGCGCGCGTGGGTGTGGAAGAAGCGGGAGAAATGGCTGGGGTGGCGCTGAAAGAAGGCGGCGGCACCCTTGCGGCTCAGCTGCGGGTCCGACCAGTGGTCCGAGAGGTAATCGCAGACCGACTGCCAGAGGACGCCCCGCCCCGCGCGGTCGTGGGCCGGGGCCCGCGCGACCAGCCCCGACAGTTCGGCCAGCAGGAGTTCCGCCAGCATCCGGAAAGACCGCTCCCCCACCCCGGGCGCCGGCGCGTCCCGCAGGAGTTGCAACAGGTGCTCGCCCTTCGCCCCGAGCGTCTCCCGGGTCAGCCATTCCGCCTCGTAACCGCCGGCGACGCTGCCATCGCTGGCCATCCCCTCGCGGGCGTAGAGCGTGAGGCGCGTCGCGTCGGGGCGCAGCACCACCCCAAGCGAGCGGTAGGGTTTGCGCGGCACCGGGCAGATCCAGGTGCAAGGGGCCAGGAACAGCACCTGCCCCGCCGCCAGGTCGAAGACCACCTCGCGCCCCTCCTCGACGGTCAGGAAACGGCCCCGTCCCTCGGTCACCACGATCAGCCGCGGCGCCTCCATAAAGAACGCGGGCTGCGCCTGCCGGGGACGCTCGCTGGAAAGCACGCGGCGGACCGGCAGCTCCGGGGGCGCCTTCAGCCAGCACCCGAGGGCCTCGAGGATCCGCTGACGCTCTCGCGGGACCGTCGGCATCGTGACGGCCGATCAAGCGCGCCCGGCGGCCGCGGGCAAGGCGGCAGAATCCCCCTCCGTCCCGTGGACCTCCAAGGGGGGAGCGTCGAGCCGCACCGCCGCCGGCGGGGGCAGCGGCCCCCGCAGTCGCTCCGGCGCACCGTGCCAGAGCCGAACGCCTCCCGCCGGATCACCGTAAACGACCGCCAGACCCACCCGGGTCGCGACCGCCACCGGCGCCACCGCGGGATCCGCCACGGCCAAGGAGCTCCCCGGGGTCCACGTTGCTCCCGGACCCTCGAACTCCGCCCGCAGCGTCCCGCCCGCCACCGTCACCCGCAAGGGCGTCCCGTCATCCAGTCGCACGGTTTCGCCGGCGACCGGCGGCACGTTTTCCGGCGCGGCGGGGGCCGGCACCCAGCAGCGCTCAATCCGGTGGACGCACCCGCGGCCGTCCCCCTGACGCCACCCCACCTCGAAGGTCGCGTGGCGCGTTTGCCGCAACGAAAGGGCGGCGGGCAGCGCCCCGGGGACGGGCTCGTCTCCCCCGAGGTCAGCCCGCAGGTAGTCGCCGTAGTCGGAGAGGTCGAGGGACTGGCCGCCCGCCACGATCGCGGCCTGCAGGGCGGGCACGTCGAGCGCGGTGAGGTCCACCCCGCGCTCCACCGCCTGGCGCGCCGCCAGGCCCGCCGCGAAGCCCATCTGCGCGACCACCGCCATCACGCGATAGGCGCTCATCGCCATCTGGTCGCCGGATGCCCCCCGGCCGGGGACCAGGAGGTTGCGCGCCCCGCGGGGGATCATCATCCGGAGGGGCAGGTGGTGCGGATCCAGCATATCCGTGATGCCCGTGCCCGCCCGTTGGGCCCGGTCCGGCCAATGGTAGTCGATGTGGTAGGTGTTGACCGCGACCGCGTCCGCGAAGCGCACCCCGCGGCGGGCCTCGGCCTCGGTCAGGATGTGCTCCCCCACGATCCGGCGTTCCTCGCGGATCCCGATCCCGCGCGAGACGGCGGCGAGGACGTGCGTGTCGAGGCGGCGGCCCCGGTAACCGGTCGTCTGGAGGTAGTGGATGAGGCCGTGCATCTGCCGCCGGGCGAAGATCTCCGCGGCGGAGCGGCTGCGGCCGTCGGCGGCGTCGAACCCGACCACCTTCATCTTCACCTCCACCTTGCCGGAGGGGAAGCAGTGGAGGCTGGTCATCGGGATCTGGTCATCGCGCTCCCAGCGCGGGCAGCCCTCGGGCAGCACGGGCGTGACCTTGCGGCCGGTGTCCCACAGGGTAAAGTAGAGGCTCATCGGCAGTTGCCGGTTGGCGCCCTCGTGGAGGAAGGGGAACGCGGCGAGCGCGGCGACCACACAGGCGCCAGAGGCGTCGATCACCTGCCGCGGGGCGAACTCGACCAGGCCGCCGGCCGTGGCGACCGTCACCGCCCGCACCACGCCCTCCGCGGCCCGCACCGCGACGACGCGGGAGTGCAGGAGCACCTCGATGCCGGCGTCCACGACCATCTCCTGCAGGAAGAAGGCGCACCATTCGAGGTCGTAGGCGCGGCGGTCCTCGTTGGGCCGGTAGGGCTCGATCAGCCCGTGGCGCTCGAGGCGCCGCACCAGTTCCGCGAAGGGCCGGTTGACGCGCACGGAGTCTCCGCAGAAGCCCGCGACCCCGCCGGCCGTGCCCTGCCCGCCGAGGACGTTGCTCGGCTCCAGCAGGCAGACGCTCACCCCGGGCGCCCGCGCCGCGAGGGCGGCCAGCACGCCCGCGAACCCGCCGCCCACCACCAGCACATCGGGACACGGGGACTCCGGGGACGGGCAACTCGGGGGGGGATTCACCCCTGCAGGCTACCAGATTCCGGCCGCCGCGCCGCAAACGGTAAAGACAGCGCCAAACGGGGAAAAATGTAGCGGAGCCCGCGCGTTCCACCCGCGGTCCGGCACCGAAAATGCGCGCCGCCGCCACTAGGCGGTTGACCTCCCCCGCCTCGGCGCCTTCCGCTGGGGGAAGTCCCGCCCCGCCCGACCCCGCGCCCCCCTTTCCCATGCCGAAAACCACCGCCGACCTGAAGACGGTCAAGTCCAACACCCGTTCCCTCGTCGAGGGCGCGCTCGCCGACACCGGCGGCCTCCTGCGCCTCGCGCCCGCCTGGGTGCCCCGCTCCTTCCTGCAGCCCGCCCTGCGCATCAAGC
>VHCI01000006.1 GCA_016871775.1 Verrucomicrobiota bacterium
GCCGGCCGGGTGCAGGCCGCATCTTCAAGCCCGAGATCACCGAGGGCAATCCGGAGGTCCAACGCCTGCTGTACTCGCGGCGCCTGCCCGGCTTCTACCGCCAGCTCCACGGTAAGGAGGTCCGGTATTGAGACTACCGGTGGCTTTGCGCGGTCGGCCCCGGCCAGCGCACCAACCCACACTGCGACCGGCCCTATGCGGGCCGCGGCACCCACGGCCATATGACCTGCTCGCTCCCCCACGGGGACATCTCCTTTGAGCTCGGCGGCCTGATGGTGCTCAAGGGCTCGCTCCGCCGGACGGACCTGCGGCGGAGCTACGTCTACCGCGACGCCGACACCTACTGCACGAAACGGGCCGACGAGGTGGCCGATGCCTGGGCGGGCCGCTGGACCTTCAGCGGGACCCTCTCGCGCAACCCGCCCGTGCTGCGGCGCAAGTTCGGCGGCCGCTGGCTCGCCGCCGAGCACGCCGCCGGGGATTTCCTCGCCTGCGGGATGTTCCTCGTGAACGCTTCCATCGACAACCGCACTGCCAACCAGCTCCGCTTCTCCAGCGACAGCCGCCAACAGCCCGCCAGCGAGCCCGTTGACGACCACTGGGGCGGCGCCAAGACCCCCGGCCAGGGCACCGCCGGCAAGCGCGGCTGCGTCCGCTAAAACCTCCCCCCGCCAGCCGTCTCCGCTGCCTGATGACCAAGACCTACCGCGCCGTCCTCGCCGGCACCGGCGGCATCGCCGACGCCCACGTCCGGGCCGTTGAATCAACCCGCGGTCGGGTGGAGCTCGCAGCCGCGATGGACGTCGACGCCGCCCGCCTTCGCGCCTTCGGCGAACGCCACCCCGGCCGCCGCCTCTTCGCCGACTACGCGGAAATGATCCGGGAGGTGCGGCCCGACTTGGTGATCATCGCCACCCCGCCCGCGACGCACGTGCCGATGGCCGTGGCCGCGATGGAGGCGGGCGCGCACGTCTGGAGCGAGAAGCCGCTCTGCGGCTCCCTTGCCGAGCTCGACGTCCTCGCCGCCGCCGAGCGCCGCACCGGCCGGCAGATCACCTGCGTGTTCCAGATGCGTTTCGCGTCCTCCACCGCCCACCTCCGGGCGCTGGCCACCGCTGGCCGGCTGGGGCGCCCGCTGGTCGCCGTTTGCAACACCCTCTGGTACCGGGACGCGTCCTACTACGCCGTACCGTGGCGCGGCACGTGGAAAAGCGAGTTCGGCGGCCCCACGATGGGCCTCGGGATCCACGCGATGGACCACCTCCTGCACCTCCTCGGCCCGTGGGCCGAGGTCCGCGCCACAGCGGCCACCCTCGACCGCGCGATCGAGGTCGAGGACCTTTCCGCTGCCCTCATCACCTTTGCCAACCGCGCGGCCGCCACGGTCACGAATAGCGCCCTGAGCCCGCGCCAAGAGACCTACGTGCGCCTCGATTACCAACTGGCGACGGTCGAGCTGACGCACCTCTACGGCTACACCAAGAACCACTGGCGCTTCACGCCCGCGCCCGGCGCCCCCGCGGACCTCGCCGCCGCTTGGGCCGACTTCCCGCCCGACGTCGGCTCCACGCATGAGGCGCAGCTGGCGGACCTGTTGGCGCACCTCGATGCTGGCACCCGCCCCCACACCGCCCTCGAGGGTGTCCGCCCGACGCTCGAACTGCTCAGCGCCATCTACAAGTCCGCCTTCACTGGCGAGGTCGTGCGCGCCGGTTCCATCCGGCCTGGCGATCCCTTCCACGCCGCGGTCAACGGCGGCGGCCCCCGTTCCCCGCGCTGAAGCCCCTTTACCCTCCCCGCCGATGTTCCCCGCCCGCCTGCTCACGCTCGCCCTTCTGCTCGCCGCCCCTGCCAGCGCGCAGGGCACGTATCCCGGCCTCCGCCAAATCCTCACCGAGACCGAGTGGAAACGCGCCGGCCTCGACCGCCTCACGCCCGACCAGCTTGGCGTGATCGACGCCGCGCTCATCCGCTTCCAGATCGCCGAGGCGCGCGGCACCACCCCCTCCGCCGACTCGCTTGAGCCGCCGCCAGGCGCCTCGCCCGCTGAGGCGACGATCCACCGCGCCCGGGCCTGGGACCGCTTCGGCCTCGACCGCCTCCGCGGAGACTGGCGCAGCCATCCGCCGATGAAGGCCAAGGTCACCTCGTGGCAGGGGGCCAACAAGTTCGCGCTCGACCTCGGCCAGGTCTGGGAGGGCCTCGAGTCGATCCCCTGGGACCTCCTCGGCCAAGAGATCCTGATCGAGCCGCGCCCGCTCAACGGCTACGCGCTTAAGGTCGGTCCGGACTCAATGGCCGTGCGTGTCCGCCGCGTGCGCTGATCCGCGCGATGCTCACCCTCGCCGACGCCGGCCTCCGGGTGGAGGTGCTCGATCCCGGGGCGGCGGACGAGCTGCCGCGGCAGGGCCTGCGTTTCTGCCGGGGCGCGTACGTCTGGCAGATCCACGACGACCGGCTGGGCCCGCTGCTCTCCGGCCCCGAGTACCCCGCGCCCGCGCCCTTGCCCTTCAACGGCCAGGGCCTGCCCGAGTCCTTCCGCCACCGCACCCGCGACGGCCGCCCGCTTACTTGGCGCGGCGACGAGGGCCTCGCGCCCGGCATCGGCCGCCTCGGCCTCGACGCTCGCGGTGAACCCGTTGTCGTGGCCCCCTGCGCGTGGACGATCACCCGCCTGCTCGGCCAATTGGTGTTCCAGACCCGCGACGCCGGCGCCGGCCTCGCCTACAAGCTGGCGCGGCAGCTGGAGCTGCGGGAACGCACCCTGCACTCCCGCACCCAGCTGACCAACACCGGCCCCGGGCCGCTCCGGCTGCAATGGTTCGCGCACCCGTTCTGGCCGCTGCGCGACGGCGCCGCGCGGGTGCGGCTGCCGGCGGGCACCCGCCTCCCGGAGAACCCCGGCTTCGCCGTCGACGCCGCCGGCACGCTCGCTTTCCGCCGGCCGTTCCGCACCGCGGAGGACCAGCAGTTCGCGCTCTTGGAACTGCCGCCCGCCCGCCCGCTCACGCTCACCCTCGACCACCCCCTGCTCCCCCGCGTGGAGCTCAGCGCCAGCTTCGCGCCGGACGAGTGCCCCGTGTGGGCCAACGCCCGCACCGTCTCGGTGGAACCCTACCTCACGCTGGACCTCGCCCCCGGCGAGACCCGCCACTGGGAGCTCCGCCACGCCTTCCCCGCCGTCTGACCCCACCCCGCCGGTGACCCCGCCCCGCCCGCTGATCCCCCTCGTCCTCGCGCTCGCCGTCCTCGACCCGCTTCTCGCCGCGGCCGCACCCGCCCCACGCCCCAACGTGATCTACTTCCTTGCGGACGACCTCGGCTACACCGACGTCGGCTGGCACGGCGGGGACATCGCCACGCCGCACCTCGACCGCCTCGCCGCCGCGGGCGCCAAGCTGAAGCAGTTCTACGTCCTGCCCGTCTGCTCGCCCACCCGCGCCGCCTTCCTCACCGGCCGTTACCCGATCCGCCACGGCCTGCAGATCGGCGTGGTCCGCCCGTGGGCGCAGTACGGGCTGCCGTTGGAGGAGACCACCCTCGCCCAGGCGCTCGCCGGGGCCAGCTACGCCACCGCCATCGCGGGTAAATGGCACCTCGGGCACTTCCGGCCTGAGTACCTGCCCACCCGGCGCGGCTTCCAGTCCCAGTACGGCCACTACAACGGCGCCCTCGATTACTTCACCCATCAGCGGAACGGCGGGCACGACTGGCACCGCGACGACCGCGAGAGCCGCGACGCCGGCTACACCACGGTGCTGGTGGGCGACGAGGCGGTGCGGGTGGTGGAGAACGCCGATCCAGCGCGCCCGTTCTTCCTCTACGTGCCCTTCAACGCCCCGCACACGCCGCTCCAGGCCCCGGAGGAGTACCTGCGCCGCTACGCGCACGTGGCCGACGCGAAGCGCCGCACCTACTCCGCGATGGTCACCTGCCTCGACGACCAGGTAGGCCGCGTCGTGACCGCCCTTGAGCGCCGCGGCCTGACCGGGCACACATTAATCGCGTTCTCCAGCGACAACGGCGGCCCGATCACCCTCGGCGCCACCAACGGCCCGCTGCGCGCCCAGAAGGGCACCGTGTACGAGGGCGGGGTCCGCGTGCCCGCCTTCGCCACCTGGCCGGGCGTCATCCCCGCCGGCACCGTCGTCCAGGCCCCCCTGCACATCGTCGACTGGTACCCGACCCTGCGGCGCTTGGCCGGCATCACCGCCGCGCCGGCCCGGCCGCTCGACGGGCGCGATGCCTGGGCGACGATCACCGCGGGCGCGCCCTCGCCCCACGAGGCCATCTTGCTGAACGCCTACCCCCGCGGCGGCGCGGTGCGGATGGGCGACTGGAAGCTGGTCCGCAACGGCGCGATCGGCGCCAACGACCGGCCCGAAAGCCCGGCCACGACCGGCAAGAAAAAGGACGGCAAGAAGGCGGCCACGGCCGCGGAGACGATCGAACTCTTCAACCTCGCGGCGGATCCGGGCGAACAGGAGAACCTCGCCGCGCGCCACCCGGACATGGTCCAGGAGCTCGCCGCCCGGCTCGAGGCTTTCGCGCGCGAGGCCCTGCCCCCCAAGGCGGAGGCGGCCCCCGAGGGCTTCCGCGCGCCCCGCATCTGGGGCCAGCCCAACTGAAGTCGGCGGCCGGACCTCAGCGCGCCGCCGCGCCGGACGCGGCGGCCAGCTCCGGCACCGGTTCACCGGCCACCAACTCCCGGTCGCGACCCACTTCGTAGAGCCAGCCCTGCCCCGCGGCCAGCCGCGCCGTCCCAGCGTGGAGCCGCACCACGGAGGCGTCGGCCAATGCGAGGACGCGCTCCCCGGGATTGAAGCGCAGGTAACCGCGGATCTTTCCCGCCCGGAGCCGGAAGTCCGTCTCCTTGCTGGGCGGCGGATGATGCGGGTTGATCGTCACCGGCAGCAGCCCGAGGGCCTCGCGCGAGGCCACGTCCGCCACCGGAAAATCGTTGGTGGTGCCAATGCGTCGTCCGATGACGTTGGCGCCCGCGCTCGAGCCCCCGCACGGCACGCCGGCGAGCGCCCGCTCCCGGATCAGCTCCAGCTGGCCCGTCCGCTGCAACTCTCCCAGCAGCACGAAGGTCTCGCCGCCTCCGAGGAAGATGCCGTCCGCCTCCCGCAGCAGCGCCAAGGCGCCGGGCGCGTCGCGGCGGTGCAGGGACTGCACCGCGCGCAGCCCCAGCTCGCCGAACGCGGCCTGCAATCGCGCGTCCATCGCGTCCCGCTCGGACGGGTGCGTCGCGTGCAGGACCAGCGCCAGCCGCCGGACCGCCCCGAAATGGGCGTGCATCACCCCCTCGATCGACAAGGCGAACCGAGAGCCGCGGATCATCGAGCCCCCGGCCACGAGGATGGAGGGCGCTCCGCCGGCGGCTGACGGCGCGGCGGAGCGAGCGCGGACCGCCACGGCCGCCGCCGTGGCGGCGAGGAAGGTGCGGCGGGGCAGCGGGAGGTCAGTTACCATCGGACTTGACCTTGCGCTTCCCCGCCTTGCCCGCCTTCGCAGCCTTCTCCTTCGGCACGGCGCTGACTCCCGAGTTGGGCGTGGGCATCGGGGCATTCAGCTCACGGCGCCACTCGAGGAGCCGGGCGTGCAGCGCGCGGGCCCGCTCGGGCTGCGCGGACGTCAAGTTCACGCGCTCTCCGACATCCTCCCGCAGGTTGTAGAGCTCAAGCCGGCCGTCCTCAAGGAACTCCATCAGTTTCCAGTCCCCCTCGTGGATCAGGCTGACCGGCGTTGTGCGCCACTGACCCGACCCGGCCCCGAGGTAGCCCGGGAAGTGCTGGAAGATGGCCGGCCGCGCGAGTCGCGCGCCTGGATCCCGTAGCAGCGGGAGCAGGTTCTCGCCGTCAAGCACCTGCCCGGCGGGCAAAGGCGCCCCAGCGGCCGCGGCGAGGGTTGGGAGCAAGTCGACGTGGATGGTCGGCACCGCGCGCGTCTGCCCCGCCGGGATACGGCCGGGCCAGCGGGCGAGGAACGGCACCCGCGTGCCGCCCTCATACAGGCTACCCTTGCCGCTGCGCAGCGGCGCATTGTCGGTAACATCCTCCCGCTCGTTGCGAACCCCCTCGCGGGCATAGCCGCCCACGCCGCCATTATCGCTGGCGAAAATCAGCAGCGTATTTTCCGCGAGCCGCAGTTCATCCAGCAGGGCCATGATGCGGCCGACGCTCTCGTCGACGCTCGCGATCATCGCCGCGTAAACCGGGTTGCGATGGCCGCCCGCGGCCGGCTTGGCGCGGAAGCGCTCGATCAGTTCGGGCTTGGCTTGGTGCGGCGTGTGCACGCCGAAGTGCGGCAGGTAGAGGAAGAAGGGGCGGTCGCGATGGCGGCGGATGAAGTCCACCGCGCGGTCCGTGAGGAAATCCGCGAGGTACTGGCCCTTGGGGTAGGTCGTCGCGGGCTCGGTCTCGAAGTCGAAGTGGCGGCCGTTCGAGACGATAGCCTCGTCGAAGCCGCGGCGGCCCGGCACGTACTCGCCGCGCTGGCCGAGGTGCCACTTGCCGAACATCGCCGTGGCGTAACCGGCGCCCTTCAGCACTTGGGGCAGCAGGACGCGGTCAAGCGGTAGGCTGCTGACGTTGTCGACCGGACGCAGCGAGCGGGAGGACCAGTCGAAGCGGTCGATGCCGCCGACGGTGTAGACGCCGGTGCGAGGCGCGTACTGGCCGGTCATCAGCGCGGCACGGGTGGGCGCACAGTTCTGATGGTGGTGGTGGTTCATCAGCCGCGTGCCCTGCGCCGCGAGGCGGTCGAGGTAGGGTGTCTCGTAGAACCGGCTGCCCTGCACGCCCAGGTCGGTGTAGCCGAGGTCATCGGCCAAAATGAAGATGATGTTGGGCCGGGCGGGCGCGGGCGCAGCGACCGCGGGGAGCGCGGCCAGGAGAAGTAGCAGGGGGGCGAAAGAACCCATAACAGCAATCTAAAATAAACCCGGCGCGGGCGGAGGGCGAGCCGGGATTCCGGGGTCCCCCGCGATCTAGGTGCGCTTTTAGTTTGGCGCCGTCGCCGCACGCGCCTTGATCGCCGCCCGTGGCGATGCGCTTCACCATTTTGGGCAGCGGCAGCGCGGGCAACGCGGCGCTGCTCGTGACGGCGGAGGCGCGCGTGCTGATCGACGCCGGCTTTTCCGCCCGCCGCCTCGCACAGCTCCTTGCCGCGCGGGGCGAGGCCCTTGAGCGCATCGACGCCGTCTTTCTCACCCACGAGCACGGGGACCACGCCGGGGGGATCGACGGACTGCGGCGCCACCCGCACCTTCGCGTGTTCGCCAACCACGCCACCAGCCGCGCCGTGCAGGCGGGGCTCTCGTGGAACGTGGGCTGGCAATACTTCGAGACCGGCAGCCGCTTCCGCTACCGGGACCTCGAGGTCGAGACGTTCGCTGTGCCCCACGACGCGCAGGACCCGGTCGGCTTCCGCTTCACCCACGGGCGCGTGGATGACCCGGCCGCCCCGCCGCGGACCCTCACGTGGCTCACCGACCTCGGACACGCGCCCCTCAACGTCCGCCAATGCCTCCGCGACTGCGACGCCGTCGTCGTCGAGTCCAACCACTGCCCGCAGTTGCTGCAGGCGGACCCCCGCCGCCCCTGGGCGCTCAAGCAGCGCATCGTCGGCCGCCATGGCCATCTCTCCAATGAGGCCGCGGGCGAACTGCTCGCCGCCGTGGCCAGCCCGCGCTGGCGCCACGTGTTCCTCACCCACCTCTCGCGCGACTGCAACACGCCCGCCGCGGTCGAAGCCGCCCTCGCTGGCGTCCGCGCCACCTTGCCCACCTGCGCCTTCGCGGTCGTCCCGCCCGGCGTCTCCACTCCGTGGTGCGAGCTCGGCTGAGCCGCGGCTCCGGTCCCGGGCTTGCCCCGCAGTCCCCGCGGGCCACCATCACGTCCCGATGACCGCGCCTTGCCGCCACACCAAGATCATCGCTACCCTAGGTCCCGCCACCGACGGCGAGGCAATGCTCGGCCGCCTGCTGGACGCCGGGGTCGACGTCCTGCGGCTCAACATGGCCCACGCCAACCACGACTGGACGCGCGCCGTCATCCGCCGGATCCGCGAGGTGAGCGGCCGCCAGGGCCGCGAGGTCGCCGTCATGATGGACATCAAGGGCCCGGAGATCCGCACCGGCACCCTCCGCGCCCCGCTGGCCCTGCGCGAAGGCGACCCGCTCGACCTCGTGGTCGATCCTGCCGCCCCGGCCCGCCCGGGCGTGCCCGCTGTGACGGTCAACTACCCCGGCCTCCTGCACGACGTGCCGGAGGGCGCCGTGGTGCTGGTGGACAATGGCCTGCTCCGCTTCCAAGTGGAGGCGAAGGACGCGGCGCGGCTGGCCTGCCGCACGCTCCTCGCGGGTGAGCTGGGTTCCCGCCGCCACATCAACCTGCCTGGCGTCCGCGTCTCGCTGCCTTCGTTCACCGCGAAGGACCGGGCCGACACCCTCGTGGGCCTCGAGGAGGGGATCGACTTCCTCGCGCTGTCCTTCGTGCGCGCGGCGGAGGACCTCGAAGCACTGCGGCGCTTCCTTGAGGAGCGGCGCTCCCGGGCCCGGATCATTGCGAAGATCGAGGACCAGTCGGCGATCACCAACCTGGAGGCCATCATCGAGGCGTCCGACGGCCTGATGGTGGCGCGCGGCGACCTCGGCATCGAGTGCCCCTTCGAGGAACTCCCCGTCATCCAGCGGCGCGCGATTCGCGCGTGCCTTGCCCGCGGCCGGCCCGTGATCGTCGCGACGCATATGCTCGAGTCGATGATCACCCAGCCGGTGCCCACCCGCGCGGAAATCTCCGACGTCGCCCACGCGGTCTTCGAGCAGGCGGACGCCGTGATGCTCTCCAGCGAGACGACAGTCGGCCGTTACCCGGTCGAGTGCGTACGGATGCTCGACGGGATCGCGCGGCGGATCGAGCGGGAGACGGCCGGGGAGGCGGGCAGCGGCGCCGCAGTCACCAGCGAGCCGATGAAGGTTCTCCACGCCGCAGTCACCCTTGCCCGCCAGATTTCCGGCGCGCGCCTGGTCACTTTCACCCGCCACGGGTTTATGGCCCAGGGCCTCGCCGCACTGCGGCCCGGCGCCGCCCCGATTCTCGCCTTCACGCCGGCGGTCGGCCTGCTCCGGCAGCTCCGGCTGCTCCGCGGGGTCGAACCGCACCTGCTGGAGCTCAGCGCGGATCCCAACGAAACCGTAACCCGCGCCCTCGCCTTCCTCCGCCGCAGCGGCCGCGCCACACCCGGGGACAAACTGGTGATCGCCACGGACATCGTCGCGGAGGACCGCCGCGTCGACAGCGTGCAGCTGCGCACGCTGGCCTGAGGCGGGCCCGGAGTTCGGCCGGGCTTCAGCCGCGCCGCAGCCAGCGCTGGAGGCTGACCCGCAGCGCCGCGCGCGCCCGCTCGAGGCGACGCTCCACCGCCTTGGGCGTGGTGTCCGCGATCACTGCGATCTCCGCCTGAGCCAACCCCTCATACTCGAACAGCACCAGGGCCTCCCGCTGCTCGAGCGGCAGGGCCGCAACGGCCGCGCGGACCGCCTCCGCCCGTTCCCGCGCCTCCAACGCGCCCGCGCCATCCACGGTTTCGGCCGGCGGTAGGGGCGTCCACTCCTCGAGGGCCACCAGCGGCCGGCGGCGCCACCAGCGCAGGCGGTTGCGCGCGAGGTTCAAGGCGAGGGATAGCATCCAGGGACGGAATTCCGCGCCGGCCCGGAAGCGGTCCCGCCTCTGCCACAGGCGCACGAAGGCCTCCTGCGCCAGCTCCTCGGCCTCCGCGGCATTGCCCACCAGCCGCGCGATCACGGTCTTCACCGGGCGCTCCCAGCGCTCCATCAGCGCCCCCAGCGCGGCCTCGTCCCCCGCCTGCGCAAGGGCCATTAGCTCCCGGTCGCGGGCGGCCGCCTCCTCGCCGGCGGCGAGGCTTGGCTGCGCACCGGCCGTCGAATCCGACGAACTCAAGGCGCCAGCCGCACGCTCGGCGCCCCCTGATGGGTGTGTCCGCGGATGCGGGGCAGCACGAGGGCGAGATAACGCTCCCCCTGCGCCGCTTCCATCCGCGCCGCCACCTGCCGGAAGTGAGCCGTCATCGCCCCCACGCAATGGTCCTCCAGCGCCGCGATCTCCGCCGCCGGCGCGGACCGCTCCCGAGCCGCGATGATAGCCGCACAGTGCACGCTGCACTCGATGCTGAATTCGTCGTGGAGGCGCCGCACGGCGGCGAAGCGGTCCGCGTCGAGCGAGAATTCCACCCGCAGCCATTCGAGCGCGTCGCCTTGCCGCGCCGCCACGCGCAGGGTCCGATCCCCGCTGGCGACAAAGGCGACACCAAAGGCGGCCGCGGCGACAGCGGCCACCAGCAGAAGCGTGAGGATCAGGTTCCGCGTCACGGGCAACCGGTGGGATCAGCGGGCGGGGACCATCCGGCGCGCGTCCAGTCCCGCCACATAGGCCGAGGCCAGGCGCGCGCGGTCCTCGTCCACCCGCGCGCGGGCGTGGTCGTACCCGCCTAGCGCCCCGCCGATCAAAGCCACCGCGAAGGCGCCCGCCACCAAGGGCGCTCGGCGGCGGGCGAACGCGGCCCAAGTCGCGCCGGCGACGCCCGCGCCCAGCCGTTCCCGCACCCCCCGTCGGAACCCGGGGTCCGGGGGAGGCTGAATGCGCCAAGAGGCCAAAAGGGTCGGCAGGGGATCGGGGGAGAAACTCATGGTGTCGAACCACCTTACCCCGGCGGCCGGCAAATCCCCCTTGCCATCTTGCCCGGGGACCCGGGCAAGATTTCGCGGGGGAATGGCGGATCTTGGGTGTAGGAAAGAGTGACCATAATCATGAAATCCATACCCTCCCTCCTCGCGAGCATCCTTTTGCCCGTCGGCGCGCTCGCCGCCGCCGCCAAGACGGACGCCGAGATCATCGCCGCCGCCCGTCCCACCTACCCGCTCAAAACCTGCCTCGTCTCCAACGAGCCTCTCGGCAGCATGGGCGAAGCCAGCGGTTACATTTTCCGCGCCGAGGGCCAGCCCGACCGCGTGGTCTTCTTCTGCTGCGAGGGTTGCGGGGACGACTTCAAGGCCAACCCCGCCAAGTTCCTCGCCAAGGTCGACGCCGCTGCCAAGGCTCCCGCCAAGAAATCCTGACCGCCCGCCCTGCGGTAGCACGAGGCGTCCCCGCCTAACCGTCACGTTCCGTTGTGCCGACCTCCGGCACCGCCGCTTAGCCTTACCCGCATCGGGCCCGCGCTCCCCGCCCGCCGCCGCCCTCAAGAGCGCTCCCGTCCGCGATCGCCATCTCTGCCGCCTCCAATCGCGCCATGCCCTTCATCCCGTCATCGTCTGCCTGCGGCCCCCCGATTTTCCAGTTTCGTCTCCCATCGACCCTCCGCTTCGCCTTTCGCGCCATCTCCGCGTCGCTTCGCCTCTCGATCCTCCTCGCCGCCACCTCCGCCTCGCTGCCAGCAGCCGCTCCGATCGACTCCGCGCCGGCCTCCACCGCCGCCGGGGACGCCGGCCCCGCCCTGCTCGCTGCCGTGGCTCGCACCCCTCAACTCACCGCGGCCGCTCGTCGTATCGACGCTGCCCGCAGTCGCATCGGTGCCGCCGGTCGCATCCCCGATCCCGAGGTCGGAGCCATGGGTTCCCGGGTCACCGCCGACGCGATGGGTGAGAACCGCGATATGTGGGAACTCAGCATCCGCCAGCCCCTCCCCAAACGCGGCGAACGTGATGCCGACCGCGACCGCGCCGCCGCCGCCGTCACTCTCGCCGAAAGCGAGTTCGCGCTGACGCTGGCCGAAGTCGCGGCCGATGTTGCGATGAACCTCGCCGAGGCCGACGGCGCCGACGCCCGCGCCGCCCTGATCGAAACGCAACTCCGGCGTTTCGTCGCCGCCCTCGCCGTCGTCGACGCGCGCCTCGCCACCGGCACTTCCTTGCGTCTCGCGGATCGCCTCACGCTCCAGACGCGCGTCGCCGCACTTACCCTCCAACTCGACCAAGCGCAGCGCAGCGCCGCCGATGCCCGCGCCGCGCTCCGCGGTCGCCTCGCCCTCGCGCCTGATTCACCGCTCCCCGCCTACGCCGCCCCCGCGCTTTCATCCATCGCCGCGACCGACTCGGCCGCCGTCACCAATGCCCGCGCCCGCGCGGCCGAAGCCGATGCCATGGGCCGCGTGGCTCGCGCCGGCGCTCAGCCCATGACCGCCATCGGCGTGCGCTTCGAACGCGAACGCAGCAGAATGGGCAAGCAGGATACCGTCGGCCTCGCCCTCTCCTCCGAGATCCCGTGGCGCGCCCGCGGCTACGCCCGCGCCGAGGTCCGCGCCGCGGCGGCCGAGCGGGCCGCTGCCGCCGCGGACGCCGACGCCGCCCGCCACCGCGTCACCGCCACCCTCGCCCGCGTCGACCGCGCCGAACGTCTCGCCGCCACTGCCCGCCGGCTAGCCTCCGAGACCCAGGCCCGCCTCCAAGTCGAGCACGAGGCGCTCTCCCGCATCCTGAGCGTAGGCCAATTCTCCGGTGGCATGTCCTCCAGCGACTCCGCTGTGCTCCACGCCGTCGACATCCTCGAACGCACCACAATGACCCAAATCGAGATCATCGAGACCGAGACCTCGCTCCGCGCCGCGCGCGCCGAACTCTGGCGCCACGTCTCCGCTGCAACCCTGATCGCTCGCGCGCTCGACCCCGAATCCTCGACACCCAACTAACGCGATGAAACCGCTGCTCACCTTTCTTGCCACCTTCGCCCTCGGCGCCGTCATCGCTCTCGCCGTCCGCACCGCCCGCCACGAACCGCACGCCGCTCCCGCCGCCGATCCCCACGCTGGACACCATCACGCCGGACACGCCCACACCAGTTCCGGCGCCAACGCCCAGGCAGTCCCGGCCGCCGCGCCGGCCTCCTCCCCGGTGAACACCCTCTGTGCCATCTGCGGCATGAAGGCCGATCCCTCCCTGCCCACGGCCACCTATCAGGGCAAGACCATCGCCTTCGGCTGCCGCATGTGCCCTCCGAAATTCAAAGCCGCCTCCGACCAATACGGTCCACTCTACCTTCGCAACGAAGTGGTCAACCCCTGACCCGCAGCCTCCAGCGCGGCCTCAGCTTTCCTCGCGATGTCCTCCACCTCTGTCCCCCGTTGGCTCACGCCGCTCGCCGCCCTCCTTGGCGTCTTCGCCGGCGCCGCAGTTATCGTGCTCCTTCCTGCGTCCACCCTGTTTGTCTCCGCTCCGACGCAAGCGGAACTCGCCGCCGCGTCCGGCGCGACCGGCGAACGTTGGGCGTGCCCGATGATGGACTTCATCGGCCAAAAGGCCGGCGACTGCCCCGTCTGCGGTATGAAAATGACCAAGGTCACCGCGGGCGAACTCACCGCCGAGCAGCGGCGCCGCATGGGCGTTGCCACCACGGTCATCGGCACTGGACCTGCCGTCGCCACCGTCCACGCCTACGGCACGGTTCGCTACGACGATCGCACCGCGCAGGTCGTCATTCCTCGCGTCGCCGGCCGCGTCGTGAAGCGCCATCCTGCCGCCCTTCACCCCGGCACCATCGTTGCCGCCGGCAGCCCCGTAATCGACCTCTACAGTCCCGAAGTCTTCACCGCCCAAAGCGAACTCGCGGCCGCGCTCAGACTCCCCGACGGCCACTCGCTGCACGCCCTTACCGAACGCTTCATGCGCTGGAATCTTCTGCCCGTCGCCACCGCCATACTCCAAGGCGGCGCCCCTGTCGACACCATCACGCTTACGACGCCGTTCGCCGGGATTGTCACGGCCGCGGGCGACTCCGCTGAGGGCATGGCGCCCGGTCGTCTTCCGCAAGTCGGACACGAAATCAGGGCCGACACCCCGCTTCTCCGACTGGTCGAACCCCGCAGCTTTATGGTCGTAGTCCACGTGCCCGAGGCTCGCGCCCACTGGCTGCGTCCCGGCCAACCCGTCCAGCTCTCCTCCGACGACCGCGGTCCGTTGCCCGACGTCGCTACCTCGATCTCCTGGGTCTCCCCGGAGCTCAACGCTGAGATTCGCGCCCGCGAAATCCACCTCCATCTCTCCGATCCTGCGCAACGTCTCCTCGCCGGAAGCCTCGTCCACGCGCGGATCCAGGTTTCGCTCACCGCCGACGAACTCGGCCTCCCCGGCGCCTCCACGCCCGTCGCTGCGCCGCCAACCGCTTCATCCCACTCCGCTCCGCTCAGCGCCACCTTGGTGCCTAAAAGCGCGGTCCTCTCCACCGGCATCCGCCATGTCGCGTGGAAAGTGTCCAGCCGCCAAGTGGACGGCCGCGTCTCCTTTGTCCTCGCCCCGCTCGCGCTCGGTCCACGCCTTGAGTCGCCTACCGGCGAAGACGCCTACGTCGTCCGTGCTGGCCTCCAGCCGGGCGATGAGGTCGCGACGCAGGGCGCGTTCTTGATCGACTCCCAGTCTCAGCTCGCCGGCTCCCCCAGCCTCCTCTTCCCGGTCGGTGCCGTCGCCGCGCCGCACCAGCACTGAGCTCCAGACTCTCCGCTCTGAACTCGCCCCCCCCGGTGCTCGCCTCCTGCATCCGCAATCCGCTCCTTACGCTCAGCGCCGCGCTTGCCCTCGCGTTCGCCGGCCTGTGGTCGTGGCGGCAGGTGCCGGTCGATGCGATCCCGGACCTCAGCGACAACCAAGTCATCGTCTGGGCCGAGTGGCCCGGCCAGAGTCCGCAGGACGTCGACCGCCAAGTCACCTCGCGCCTCACCCGCGAGCTCCAGGGGCTGCCCGGCGTGGCAACCGTTCGCGGACTCTCTCTTTACGGTGCCAGCTACCTCTACGTTATCTTCGAGGATCGCCGCGATCTCTACGAGTGCCGCACGCGCGTCCTCGAGCGTCTTTCCCAACTCGGCAACTTGCTTCCGTCTGGCGTGAAACCCCGCCTCGGCCCCGACGCCACCGCCATGGGCCAAGTCTACGCTTTCACGCTCCAGGGGCCGCGCGATCTCGAGTCCAAACGCTACCTGCTCGACCAGATCGTCGTGCCCGCCCTGCGCGCCGTTCCAGGGGTCTCGGAAGTTGCCCCCGCCGGTGGCGTGGTCCGGGAATATCAGATCGACGTCGAGCCTACCCGCCTCGAGGAGCAAGGCCTCACGCTCGACATGCTCATGATGTCCGTCCAGGCCGCCGGCCGCGATGTCGGCGCGATGAGCGTCGAAAATAGCGGCATCGAAACCATGATTCGAGGCGCCGGCTTTATCCGCACCGTCGCCGACGTGGAAGACATCGTCCTGCGTGGAAACCGCGCCCTCGGCGCCGGCCTGCGGCTGGGCGACATCGCCACCGTCACTCTCGGCGGCCAAGTGCGTCAGGGCTTGCTCGCTGACGCCCATGGCGAACAGGTCGGCGCGATTGTCGGTCTCCGCGTTGGCGAAGACCCCGCGCGCGTGATCGCGGCCACCAAACGCCGCCTCGCCGATCTCGCCCCCACCTTCGCCCGCGAGCAGGTCTCCGTCGTCCCGTTCTACGACCGCACGCAGCTCATCCGCGAGACGACGTCCACGCTCTCGTCCACGTTGGTCGAGGCGGTCGTCACGACCGCAATCGTCGTGATCGGGTTTCTGCTGCACGTCCGCGCGAGCCTCGCCGTCGCACTCAGTCTCCCGCTCGGGATGCTGTTCACGTTCCTGGTGATGCACGCCGCCGGCGTCGGCGCCAACATCATGAGTCTCGCCGGCATCGCCATCGCCATCGGCGTGATGGTCGACTTCGGCATCATCGTGACGGAAAACATTACGCAGCACCTCGTCGACCTGCAGGCGAAGTGCCGACGCGAGGGCCGCGCGATGCCCACGTCGCCGTTCGATCCTGAGGTCACCGCCGCCGTCATCAGCGCCACCCACGAGGTCGCCCGCCCACTCCTCACGTCCGCCGCCACGACGGTCATCGGCTTCCTGCCCATTTTCGCTCTGACGGACCAGGCCGGCCGCCTCTTCGCTCCGCTCGCCCTGACTAAATCGCTCGCGATCAGCGGCGCAGTGCTTTTCGGGACGCTGCTCGTGCCCGTGCTCTGCCGCCTGCTGCTGCCGCCGTGGCACGTGCGCAGGCCCGTCCTCATCGCCCTCGCCGGTCTCACCGGTGGCCTTGCGTTCGGCTGGTTCATCCGCGACGGGTGGAGCTTGCCGCAAGACTACGGGCGCTGGTCCATCGCTGTCCCGGGCTGGCTGTTCGCTCCGCTCTTCGCCACCGCGGTCGCGTTCACCGTCTGGCGTCTCGGTCGCGAACAACTGGTTAACTACGAGGAAAACCCGGCGAGTCGCGCCATCCACGCCGCCTACGAATGGGCCTACGGCCACTTCCAACGCCACAAGCTCGCGTTCACCTTCACCATTGTGATGCTGGCGTGCGGCGGCTACTTGCTCGGCCTCGGTTGGCCCGCCGTCAGCACCCCGCTCCGCGCTGGCTTCGCCGCCGTCGGCGCCGACCTCTCCCGTCTCGAACTAGACCGCACCCTCACGCGGGCCTTCCCAGGCGCCGGCTCCAGTTTTCTGCCACCTCTCGACGAAGGCAGCCTGCTCTTCATGCCTTCGCTACCCGCCACCGCGGGCCTCGGCGAAACCCAGCGCGTGATGCAGATCCAGAATCGCGCCATTGCTTCCGTCCCCGAGGTCGCCGGCCTGATGGGCAAAATGGGCCGCGCCGAGACCGCGCTCGATCCCGCCCCCATCGGCATGATTGAGACGGTCGTGCTGCTGAAACGCTACGCCGCTTGGCCCGTGCACGAGATCACCGCGCCCGACGGTTCCGTCGAGAAACGCCCCCGCACGCTCGCCGAAGTCCGCGCCGCCCTCGCCGCACTGACCGATATCCCGGGCGTCGCGCCGAGTTGGCTCCAACCGATCGAGACGCGCGTCGTCATGCTCTCCACCGGCATCCGCAGTCTCATCGCCCTGCAGGTCCTCGGCGACGATCAAGACGCCCTCGAACGCTTCGCCGAAGCCGCGGAGAAAGTCATCCAAGGCACACCGGGCGCCGCCGATGTCCAGATGCCGCGCGAAGGCGGCAAGCCCTACGCCGAAGTCCGCCTCGATCCTGCCCGGCTCGCTCGCTTCGGCCTCACCGTCGAACAGGTGATGCGCAGCATCGAAACCGGCCTGGGCGGGATGGCCCTAAGCTACTCCGTCGAGGGCGCGCTGCGGTATCCCGTCCGCATCCGCTACCTCCGCGAGCGCCGCGACGACGCGGACGAACTCACCCAGCTTCAGGTCCCCGTCACGGGTGGGCACGGCGCCATTCCGCTCTCCAGCCTGCTCGCCGCACCCTCCATCTACACGCTCGAGTTCTCCTCCGCCTCTCAACTCTCAACCTTCACCGGTAAGCTTTCCCTCACTCACCAGCGCAATTTCACCCTTCTCTCCCCGACGCGCGCGGAACTCACCCTCCCCGCCGGCGAATCCCTCGACTCCATTCTCCAACTCATCACGCGTCACTCATCACTCGCCACTGCTCCCTCTGTCACTGCGTCGCGCAGCGACGCGACGGGCCTTACCTACACCGTCGGCCCGATGGCCATCCGCTCCGAAGGCGGAAGCCGCACCCAATACGTCCTCCTCAACGCCCGCGAACGCGGTGAGGTTGAGGTCGTCCGCGACGCCGACGCCCGTCTCCGCGCCGCGCTTGCCGACGGTCGCCTGCAGCTTCCCGCGGGCGCCAGCTACCGATGGGTCGGCCGCTACGAGCAGAAGCTCAAAGCCGACGCCTCCCTCCGTTGGATCATCGCCATCTCGATGCTTGTCATGGTCGTGCTCATTTACGTCGGCACGCGCAGCTGGCTCATCACCGCGATCATCATCGGGGCCAACGCCACCGTCACCACCGCCGGCGGCTTCTTCTTCGTTTGGCTCTGGGGCGCCGAACTCACCACTGCCGTTATCGTCGGGTTCATCGTCTTGCTTGGCGTTATGTTCAACGACGGCATCTTGCTCGGCACCTACCTGCACGAACAATTCCGCACGCCGCCACGCGACGTCACCGAGGTTCACGCGCGCGTCTTCCACGCTGGCCTGCGTCGCCGCCGCCCCGCGATTATGACCAACGCGACCACCCTCCTGTCGCTGATCCCGGTGCTCTGGTCGACGGGTCGCGGCGCGGAACTGATGCAGCCGATGGTCCTGCCCGTGGTCGGCGGAATGATCTTCGACCTCGTGTCACTCTTCTCCGTCCCGCTTTACTTCACGTGGTACTGGGAACGCCGGCTGGCCCGCGCCGGCCCGGTAACCGCTGCCACTCCCGCCCCGGCGCTCTGAAGCTTCCGGAGGGATGATTCTGTGACCGTCCTCCCCTCCCCCACCGAGCCCGTCCATATGGGCCTGCCCCACGAGCGCCACCTGCGCCCGCGGCTCTGGGTCGCGCTCGGCTCGGGGATCCCCGTGCTGCTGCTGGCGATGGGCGGGATGGTCGCGCCCGGGCTGGTGCACGGCCTCGATCCTGTCCTCCTCGCGTGGGTCCAACTTACGCTCACCACGCCGATCTTCCTCTGGGCCGGCGCGCCGCTCAACCGCCGCTGGTGGCGCTCGATCCGCGAGCGCGACCCGAATATGTTCACGATGACGGTCACGGGGACCGGCGCCGCCTACCTCTACAGCGTGGTCGCGACGCTTGCCGGGGATAGTTTCCCCGCAGCCCTCCAGACCGCACACGGGCCGCCGTTGTACTTCGAGGCCGTGGCCTTCATCACGACCGTCGTCCTGCTCGGTCAGATCCTCGAGCAACGCGCCCACGCCCGCACGGGCGAGGCTCTTGAGGCGCTGCTCCGCCTTGCCCCGCCCATCGCCCACCGCGTCGCCGCCGACGGACGCGAGGAGGACATTCCTCTCGCCAACGTGCGTCCCGGCGAACTCCTGCGCGTGCGCCCGGGCGAGCATCTTCCGGTCGACGGCCGCGTGGCCTCGGGCGCGAGCGACGTCGATGAATCGATGCTCACCGGCGAGCCGTTGCCCGTGCCCCGCCGGGTGGGCGACCCGGTCCGCGCCGGCACGCTCAACACGACCGGCTCGCTGCTGCTCACCGCGGAGCGAGTCGGCGCGGACACCGTCCTCGCGCAGATCATCCGGCTCGTAACCGCCGCGCAGGAGAGCGAGGCTCCCATCGCCCGGCTCGCCGACCGCGTCACCGCTTGGTTCATCCCCGCCGTGCTGGCTCTGGCGCTGACCACCGCGGTCGCTTGGCTCGCCTTCGGCCCGGCGCCGCGCGTGCCGCTCGCCCTGCTCAATGGGGTCGCGGTGCTGATTATCGCCTGCCCGTGCGCGCTCGGGCTGGCGACCCCCGTCTCGATCGTCATGGGCATCGGCCGGGGGGCCCGCGCGGGTATCTTGGTGCAGGATGCGGCCGCACTGGAGCAACTCGCCGGCACCACCGTGCTTCTGCTCGACAAGACGGGCACGCTAACCGCCGGCCGGCCCCGCGTGGCCGCCGTGCTCCCGGCGGGCTCCGGAACTTTACCCGAGGAACTGCTGCGGCTAGCGGCCGCTGCCGAGGCGTCCAGCGAGCATCCCTTGGCGCGCGCGCTCGTCGCCGCGGCCACGGAGCGAGGGCTCGCGTTGCCAGCCGCGGAGGATTTCCGGGCAGAGCCGGGCGTCGGGGCTTCGGCTCTGCTCTCCGGTCGACGGGTCAAAGTCTCCCGCCTAACGGGCCCGGTCCCGACCCTGCCGCCCGCGGCGGCCGGAGCTACGCTGGTCGAGGTGCGCATCGAGGGCGCGATTGCCGGGTGCATCGCCCTCGCGGACGAGTTGAAGCCTTCCGCCGCGCCCGCGGTTCGCTCCCTGCGCGCGCTGGGCTGGCGGGTGGAGCTGGTTACCGGGGACCGTGCGGAGGCGGCCGCCCCGGTCGCGGCGGCCCTGGGCCTCGACGCGTGGCACGCCGGAATCTCACCCGCGGGCAAGCAGGACCTCGTGCGCGCGCGGCGGGCCCGCGGGGATCGAGTGGCATTCGCAGGCGACGGCCTCAACGACGCGCCCGCCCTCGCCGCCGCGGATGTCGGGATCGCGATGGGGGACGGCACCGACGTCGCGCTGCGCAGCTCCGGCGTGGTGCTGCTCCAAGGCGATCTGGCGGGACTCGTCCGCGCCGTCCGTCTTAGCCGGGCGACCCGTCGCAACATCCGGCAGAACCTCTTCTGGGCGTTCGCGTACAACTTCGCGGGCCTGCCCCTCGCCGCCGGAGTCCTATACCCGTGGACGGGCTGGCTGCTGCACCCGATGGTCGCGAGCGTCGCGATGAGCCTGAGCTCGCTCACCGTCGTGGCCAACGCGCTCCGACTTCGTCACCTGCGGATTGACTGAGCGGCCTGCCCCGCAGCTTTTTGGCCTCTCGGAGAGTTCTCTCGCCCGACCACCGGTATGGACTCCCCTTCCTTCCTGACGCCGCAGATGCGTACGATCGACTACGTCATTCGCAGGGTGACCTGCGGTTTGCCGGGATCGAGCTCGATCCCCGCGAGGCCGTCGTGGCCGAGACCAGCGCGATGATTTATATGCAGGCCGGCCTTGGGAGGGGAACCATCACCGGCAACGGCTCCGCGCGCTCACGTGGGCTGCCTGGTGCGCTCCTCGGGCCCGGCAGGCGCCTCCTCACCAGGGAGTCGCTGTTAACAAGGGACTTCTAGGATCGAGGGGCTGGTCGCCGCAAGGCCGCCCTCGGCGGGACCTACCCGGGCCGGATCATCCCCGCGCTGCTCGCGAGCCTTGGCGGCGAATTATTCGCGCTGAAGGACCCGCACTTCAGCGCGCACAAGCCGGTAGCGGTACGGCGCCGGGCTGATGCCCACGAGGCGCGTCGGGGAGGAATCTGCGAGATCGATGAGCTCCACCAAGGCGCCCGACCCGAGGTTCGCGACGCGGATCCGGCCGACAGGGCCGAGCCGCGGCTCGCTCGCACGGGTGAGCCCGAGCCGCGCGTCGCCGGCGGCGCCCGGCGCGGGAAGGAGGAGACGAGGCTGAGCCCGCGCGAGGGCCCGCCGAGGTCCCGACCGGCCAAAGCGGCCAAGAGGCGATGCAGGCACCCCTGACAACTTGAAGGCGGGCGGGCGCCGCCGCCGCAGCGTGCGCGCGCTGGACGGCCGGACGGGGCTAGCTTTCCTCGCGGAGCACTTCGAGCGGGGGTTGGCGGACGATGCCCCGGTTGGCGAGGAACCCGACCGCCACCGTGGCGCCGGCCACCGCGACGATGCCCACCGCGAGCACCGGGATCGGGAAGGCCGGCGGAATGCGGAAGGCGAAGTGTGCGACCAACGCGTTGCCGCCGAGCGCCAGGGCCCCGCCCACCACCGCCGCCAGGCACCCGAGGACCGCGTATTCCACCAACTGGATGCGCCGGAGCTGCGCCGCACTGGCCCCAAGGGTGCGGAGCAGCACCGTCTCGCGGACCCGCTGCAACCGACCGGTGAGCACCGCGCCCACCAGAACCACAAGGCCGGTGAGCACGGTGAAGGCGGCCATGAACTCCACCACGAAGCCGACCCGCGACAACACGCTGTCGACCGTCTCAAGGACCAGCGCGAGGTCGATCGCGCTAACATTGGGGCAGGCGGCGACGACCGCGCGCTGGACTCGCGCCGCGTGGCCCGCATCCGTGGTGCGGACGGCCATCACGTGGAACTTGGGTGCCTCCTCCAGCACGCCGGCGGGGAACACCACGAAGAAGTTCGGCTCGAAGCGGCGCCACTCCACTGCGCGCACGCTCGTGATCCGGGAGCGCACCGTTACGCCCTGCACGTCCCACGTCAGCTCATCGCCCAGTGCCGCGCCCAGGTCGCGCATCAGGCCCTCCTCCACAGAGATCGGCACCACCTCCGTGCCAGGCGACGCCCGTGGGGTGAACTCGCCCGCCACCAACCGCTCCGCGCCGCCCAGGCTCTCGCGGAAGGTCGTGCGGTACTCGCGGCGCAGAATCCAGCTCGCCGGGCGCCGCGCGCCTTCGCCGCCCCGCCGCCCGTCCCGCGCCGCCTCGGCCTCGTCCGGACGGCCGCGGGGCGTACCCCGGAACAATTCCTCGACCGGACGTCCACGCACCGCGGCGAGGCGCATCGTAACGATCGGGGCCTCGACCAGCAGCGGGGCCCCCGCCCCCGCCAACGCACGCGCGAGCGCTTCGCGTTGGTCGTCTTGGATGTCAAATAGGAGCAGGTTAGGCCGCGTGCCGGCCCCAGCTGAAGCCAACTCGCGCAGCAGCGTGGACCGGGCGAGGAACAGGGTGAGCATCAGGGCACACCCGAGCCCAAGGGAGACCAGGAGCAAGACGGTGCGGTTGTTCGGCCGGTGCAGGTTGGCGATGCCCTGGCGGATGACATAGGGCGCGCCGCGAGGGACGGCGCGGCGGGCGAGCCAGGAGGTCACTCGAGCCAGGAGCCAGAGGATGCCCAAAGCGCCCGCGAGCGCCGCGGTGAAGCCGAGTCCCTCGCGCCAGCCACCGGACTGCCACGCGGCCAATCCTGCGATCGCGACAACGATGAGGCCCGCGACCACCAGCCGCCAAGGATCAGGCCGCACGTCCTCGGCCTCCGCCAGCGCAGAACGCAGCGCGCTGAGGGGCGGCACCCGCCGTACGGCCAACAGCGGCAGCAGCGTGAAGAGCAGGCACAGGATCACCCCCGCCCCGATCCCACGCGCGACCGCCGGCCACGCGACGAAGAACTCCACCGGAAACGGCACCACATCCGCCAGCAGCCGCGGCAGCGCCATTTGCAAACCCACCCCAAGGGCGGCCCCGGCCAGCGCACCCGCGAGCCCGAGCGCTACGCCCTGCACCAGGTACACCGCGAAGCTCTGCCCCGCCGAGGCTCCGAGGCAGCGCAGCACCGCGACCGTCGTGAGCTTCTGGCGCACGTGGGCGTAGATCGCGCTCGCCACGCCGATCGCACCGAGGATGAGCGCCACGAAACCGACCAGCCCAAGGTACGCCTCAATGTTATCCAGCGCGCGCCCCAGGCTCCGCCGCCGCTCGGCCACCGTGTCAAAGCCCAGCCCGTCCGCGCGGAACCGCTCCCGAAAGGAGCGCGCCACCGCTTCGGGCGTGCGCCCCGGCGGCAACTCCAGCATCAAGCGGTGCCGTACCAACACGCTGCGCTCGGTCAACCCGGTCGCAGCCAGGGCTGCCGCTGGGATCAGGATCCGCGGGGCCGCGGTCGCCGAGAACGCGGTCGACTCGCCAGGTAGTTTCCGCAGCGCCCCCGCGACGAGGAACTCCGCCGAGCCCAAGCGCAGCCGTCCACCCACCGGCACCTCAAACTGGCGCAGCAGCGTCTCCTCGACGATCGCTACCGGCGTGCCCTCGCGCAGCCGCGCCGGCGCCGTCTCGGGTTCCGTGGTGAGCTCGCCGAAGAAGGGGAAGCGGCCCTCGAGGGCCCGGACATTCACCAGCCGGGTGGCGCCCCCCGCATCGGGAAAGACGACCATCGACGAGAAACTCTGCTCACGCGCGACGGCCGAAGCCTGCGCGCCGGCGTGCGCGAGCATTTCCGCGCCGAAGGGGTTGCGGCTCGTAACGATCAGGTCCGCCCCAAGCAGGCCCTTGGCCTGCCCGTCGACGGCGCGGTCCAGATTGGCTCCGAGTGAGCCAATGGCCACGAGCGCAGCGATGCCGAGCACGATGGCTGAGGAGAACAGCAGGAGTCGGCGCCGCGAGGCGCGGGAGTCGCGCCAGGACAGCCGCAGGATGAAGGGGAGCGTCCGCATCCGCGTCAGGCAAGCCCATCCGCCACCACCGCGCCGCCGCGCAGGCGAAGGATCCGGCCGCAGCGCCGAGCGAGCTCGAGGTCGTGAGTCACAAGCACCAGCGTCGTGCCCCGCTCGTGGTTGAGCCCAAAGATGAGCTGCGTCATCGCGTGGGCGGTGGCGCCGTCGAGGTTCCCCGTTGGCTCGTCGCAGAAAAGGATGCGCGGCCGGTTGATGAAGGCCCGGGCGAGGGCCACGCGCTGCTGCTCACCACCGGACAGCTGCACCGGGTAGTGCTCGTGCCGCTCCTCCAGCCCCACGCGGGCGAGCAGCGCGCGGGCCTCCGCCTCGGCTTTCGCCCCGCCCTCGCCGCGGAGTTCCACGGGGACGAGCACGTTCTCGAGCGCAGTCAGGGTTGGTACCAGCTGGAAATTCTGGAACACGAAGCCGACGTGGGCGTTGCGCACTCGCGCCCGCGCATCCTCCCCCAGCTCTCCAATCGCCGTTCCAGCCAATTCCACTTCCCCGGAGGAGGGCCGGTCAAGCCCCGCGCAGAGGCCGAGCAGGGTCGTCTTGCCGCTGCCGCTTGGCCCCACGATCGCGAGGCTCGCCCCCGCCGCCAGGGAGAAGCTAACCTCCTGCAGGACCGTCAGCCGGCGCCCGCCGGCAACGTCGTAGGATCGGGTCAACCGCTCGACTTTCAGCATCGTTTCACCGTTCATTCGCGGCCACAAAACACACGCGTCGACCGAACGCCAGCCGATGCCAAAGATGAACCCGACCGCCCGCGCCCGCCGCCGCCTCCGCGGCAGCCTCCTGCTCGCCCTCGCCCTCCTCTCGCCCCTGCTGCCCGCGGCCACCCCCGCCGCCGCGCCACGCACAGTCGTGTTCCTCGGCGACAGCCTGACCGCCGGCTACGGCCTCGCGGATCCTGCGAGCGAGGCCTACCCCGCGCTCATCGCCGAGCGCCTCCGCGCGGCTCGGACGCCCTGGAAGGTCGTCAACGCCGGGATCAGCGGGGACACGACCGCCGGCGGCCTGCGCCGCATCGACTGGACGCTCCGCGCGCCGGTGGATGTGCTCGTCGTGGCGCTCGGAGCGAACGACGGCCTCCGCGGCGTTGATCCCGCCGTCACGGCCGCCAACCTCCGCGGCATTATCGAGCGCGCCCGCGCGCGCCACCCCGCGGTCCGGATCCTGCTCGCCGGAATGCAGCTTCCGCCGGAACTCGGCGCAGCGCACACGGCCGCCTTCGCCCGCGTGTTCCCGGACGTCGCGGCCGCCACCGGATCCGCGCTCGTGCCGTTCCTTCTCGCCGGCGTCGGCGGCAACCCCGCGCTCAACCTTGGCGACCGCATCCACCCCAACGCCGCCGGCCACGCCGTGATGGCCGCGACGGTCTGGTTCCTCTTGGAACCCCTCCTTGGGCCATGAAACTGCTCCTCCTCGGCGGCACCGGCGTCATCAGCACCGCCTGCACCCGCCTTGCCCTCGAGCGCGGACACGAGGTGACCCTCCTGACGCGCTCTGGCCGCGGCCTGCCCCCCGGCGCCCACGCGCTCACGGCGGACATTGCCGACCCACGCGCGGCCGCGGCGGCCCTCGCGGGCAGTCGTTGGGACGCCGTGGTCGACTTCCTCGCCTACGACGCCGCCGCGATCGAGGCGCGCCTTGCCCTCTTCCGCGGGAATACCGCGCAGTATGTATTCATCAGCACCGCCAGCGCCTACCGCAAGCCGCCCGCCCGCGCGGTGATCACCGAGGACACGCCGCGCGAGAACTGCTACTGGCAATACTCCCGGCTCAAGATCGCTGCCGAGGCGCGCCTAACCCGCGCGGGCCAAGAGGAGGGGTTCCCCTACACCATCATCCGGCCCTCGCTCACCTACGGCGACACCGTCTTCCCACTCGCCCTCAACTGCTGGACCAAGAGCTTCACCAACATCGCGCGGCTCCGCGCGGGCAAGGGGCTGATCGTCCCAGGCGACGGCCTCACGCCTTGGACGATCACACATAACTCAGACTTCGCGCAGGGCCTGCTGGGCCTGCTCGGCCACCCCGGCGCCCTCGGTGAGGCGTTCCACATCACTTCCGAGGAGGCGCCAACCTGGAACGAGCTCTACACCCTCACCGCCGCCACGGCCGGCGTCGCCCAACCGCGCCTCGTGCACATCCCCTCAGAGTTCATCACCGAGTGCCTGCCCGAGTACACCGGCACCCTCCTCGGCGACAAGGCCAACCCCGCCCTTTTTGACCTGACCAAGCTCCGGCGGCTCGTGCCCGGGTACGCGCCGCGCGTCCCGTTCCGCGAGGGTATCGCGCGCACGCTCCGCTGGTTCGATGCGGACCCGGCCCGCCAAGGAATCGACGCCGAGGTGGACGCGAAGTGGGACCGCCTCATCGCCGCCTACGAACGCGGCCTCGCCGCTGCCCGCGCGGAGTTTGCCTCGCGCGCCACCTGACCCACGCGGCACCCGTCTCGCCTCCGGCCCCGCCTGGCGGCGGCGCGCGCAGGAATTCCTTGAAGCGGTCGAAGGAAGGCCCGAACTAGGCGTGCGAGCATACGACCGGGTTGAGGCCGGGGAGCCGCGGGGCGCGGAGGCGAGGCCGATGCCTCACGGGAGGCAGGTCGTCCGCCCAGCAGCCCGGGCTACGGCCAGCCCACAGCCTGATTGCCCCGCGCGCTGAACCGAAACGATGTAAGTGGAGGCGGAGCAACGGGGGTGAGATGGCGAGCGGATCTCAGCGGCGAGAAACCGGAGAACACGCGGAGATCATGACGACGGGAGAGAGCCGCTGCCAAGTGCCGGTAGGTCACCTCGATGCGGCCCGATCAACTGCATCTTTCCAGCTTAGGACGCGAGCGGCGCGTCGGGCTCGATGACGAGCCGGCAGGGATCGCCCGTCACCGCGCCAGCCGGATCGACCGCGGCCGCAAAGGCGATCATCCCCGCGTTGTCGCCGGTGTGGCGCGGTTCCGCAGCAAAAAACGGGATGCCCCCGCGCCGCGCCTCCGCCTCCAGCGCCAGCCGCAGCAGCCGGTTGTTCGCCACGCCGCCCGAGAGACCCACGCTACGCAGCCCGCCGCCCTCTCGGGCCAGCACCCGCCGCACCCGTGCCGTCAGGGCGTCGATCACTGCCGCCTGGTAGCTCGCGCAAAGGTCCGCCCGCCGCGCCTCAATCTCGGGCACGGTCATCCGCTCCAACTGGTAGCGGAGGCTCGTCTTCAGGCCCGAGAAACTGAAGTCCAGTTCGTCGCCGCGCCCGCCGCCGCGCGGGAACGCGAAGGCGTCCGCCCTGCCCTCCCGCGCCCGCCGCTCGACCTCGGGGCCGCCGGGATAACCGAGTCCGAGGAGCTTGGCCCCTTTGTCCAACGCCTCCCCCGCCGCGTCGTCCAGCGTGCGCGCGAGGACGGTGAGTCGCCGCCCCTCGTCCACGACGAAGAGCAGTGTGTTACCTCCGGACACAATCAGGCCGAGGTGCGGCAGCAGCGCAGCGAGGCGCGCGGGAAACTCCGCCGGAGCTGCGGCGTGCACCGGAATGAACGGAGACCAAGCGTGCCCGCGCAGGTGGTTAACGCCCAGCAGCGGCACGCGCAGCGCCAGCGCGAGCGCCTTGGCCGCCGCCACCCCGAGGGCAAGGCACGCGGCCAGACCCGGGCCATGCGTCACCGCCACCGCGCCCACGCCGCCGAAGCCCACCTCGTCCCGCGCGCGCGCCAGCAACGCCGGGAGATTCCGGAGGTGCTCGCGGGTGGCCAAATCCGGCACCACGCCCCCGTAACGCTCGTGCAGGGCGATCTGGCTTTGCACCCATTCGCCGCGGAGCCCCGTCGCCGGGTCCAGCAGCGCCACCGCCGACTCGTCGCACGAGCTCTCCAGCGCGAGGATCAGGCCGTTCATCCGCGAGTTCCCCCGTTCCCGTCAAGCAGGCGCAGGCCGCGCAGCATCGCCAGCGCCGTCTCCAGCTGCCGGTCCGCCACCGGCGCAAAGCCGAACCGGGCCTCGAATTCCGCGGTCCCCAGATCCGGCCGCGAGCGCTGCTGCGCCAGCCGAGAATCCTCCTCCGGCGTCATCACCACCTCGACGTGGGGCCGCACCCCCTGCTCGTGGATCGAGGTCCCCGCCGGCGTGAAATACCGCGCGGTGGTCAGACGGAGGCCCTCGCCGTCCCGCAGCTTAAAGATCGACTGCACGGAGCCCTTGCCGAAGGTCCGCTCGCCCACGACGACGGCACGGCCGGCGTCCTTGAGCGCTCCCGCCACGATCTCGGCCGCGCTGGCGCTGCCGGCGTTGACCAGCACCGCGATGGGCAGGGACCACGGGGCGCCGCCGCCAGCCGCCCGGAAGCGCTCGTTGTCCTGCGGGCGGCGGCCGCGGGTCTCGACGATCAGCTCCCCCTCCCGGAAGAAGACCTGCGCCACCTCCACCGCCGCCTCGAGGAGCCCGCCCGGGTTGTTGCGCAGGTCGAGCACGAGTGCGCGGATGCCCTGTTCGGCGAGCCGCGCGAGCGCGAGGCGCAACTGACGCCCGGTGTGTTCCGAGAATTCCGTCAACTGCACGTACCCCACCCCGTCCGCCAGCACCCGCGTCCCGCGGACGCTCTCGATACGGATCAGCTCGCGCGTGAGGGTGAGCGTGAGCGACTCCCGCACGCCGGGGCGCTGGATCCCGACGATCACGGTGGTGCGCGGCCGGCCGCGGAGCCGGCTGACCACCGCGTCGACGCCCCCGGTCGCGACCGGCTGGCCGTCGATCGCCACGATCTCGTCCCCGCGGCGGATGCCCGCACGTTCGCCAGGTGTGCCGGCCATCGGGGCGATCACGACCACCCGGTTCTGGCGCGTCTCGACCTGGACACCGATCCCGCCGAACTCGCCGCTTAGGTCCTCCTCGACTTGGTCGTGGGAGGCCTTTTCGAGGAACTCGGAGTGCGGGTCGAGCGCCTCAAGCATCCCGCGCAGGGCGCCGCGCGCGAGGCCAGCGTAGGATACGGCGGTGGCGTCAACGTACTGCGCGTTGACCAGTTCCATCACCTCCCGGACGTAGGCGGAGGCGCGGGCGAGGTCCCGGTCGGGCCACCAGCGCCAAGCCGCCGCCACCTTCACCGCTGCAAGGGAGGCGGCAACGCCCAGCAGCACGCCGGGGGCGAGGGTGAGAAAGCGGTTGCCCATCCCGCGCACGATGGGCATCGCCCTCGCGTTGTAAATGGGATCATCCGCCCCCGCTCGCGCCCCCGCCTCGCCAGCCTTCCTCGCCGCCTTCCGCGCGTCTGCGGGGGCTGCCGGCCGCTTGAGCTTCGCGCGCTTTATGGAACTCGCGCTCTACCATCCGGAAGTTGGCTACTACCGGGCGGACCGCCCACGGGTGGGCCGCGCGCCGGGTACCGACTTCATCACGTCCGCCACCGTCGGACCACTCTTCGGGGAACTGGTCGTTGCCGCCACCACCCACCTGCTCGGACCAGACGCTGCGGCCCGCCACACGTTCGTCGAGCTCGGCGCCGAGCCGGGAAGGAGCTTGCTTGCGGGCGTCGCTCACCCCTTCGCCTCGGTGCGAACCCTGCGGCTCAGCGATCTCCTCGCGCTGAGCGGGGACTGCGTCGTGTTCTCCAACGAGTTGTTCGACGCCCAGCCCTGCGTGCGGACCGTGTACCGGGACGGCGAGTGGCGCGAGCGAACGGTCGAACTCACTGCGGACGGCGCGCTCGCGGAGGGGGAGGTGCCGTATCCCGACGACCGCCAGCCGGCCCCGGAGGGCTACGCGTTTGACCGGCCCCTCGCGGCGGCGCGGCTCGCTGGGGAGATCGCCAGTCAGCCTTGGCGAGGGCTATTCCTCGCGTTTGACTACGGCAAGACCGAGCTTCAGCTGCGCACCGAGTGCCCCGCCGGCACGGCGCGTGCCTACCACCGACACCGGCAGGAGCCGGACCTCCTCGCACGGCCCGGGGAGCAGGACCTGACCTGTCACGTGTGCTGGGACTGGCTCGCGGCTGATTTGGTCGGGGCGGGTTTTGGCGCGGCGGGCCTCGAATTCCAGGAGACCTTTTTCGTGCGGCACGCGGGACCGGCGATCGCCGCGGTAAGCGCGACGGAGGCGGCGCGATTCAGCCCCCGCAAGCAGGCGCTGCTGCAACTGCTGCACCCGGGGCAGATGGGCCAGCGCTTCCAGGTGCTGCACGCCCGCCGCTGAAACCGCCCGAGGAATGGGTTGACAGTCCCGGCGCCGGCCCCGACTTTTTCCAACCCCTTACGGCGGCCATAGCTCAGTTGGTTAGAGCACAAGATTGTGGATCTTGGGGTCGCGGGTTCAAATCCCGTTGGCCGCCCCATTTTCGGTTTCGGGAGGGAATTCGGCCGTCGGAGGAGTCGGTCAGGACCGGGTCCAAGTGGGACGGGGGACCGGTCCAGATTGGCACTTTGTTTGGCACCTTCGCGGTTGACGCCCGTTGAAGTCGACGGACGTCAAAGCTCTGGTCAAACAGGCCATGCGCAGCATAGGGCACCCGAGTTCATCCTCTCTCACAACGGCTCGGAGTTTATCGCCCACGAACGCCAAGCCTGGCTGGCCGCTGAGCAGATCAAGACGATCTACATCGAGCCAGCCAGTCCTTGGCAGAACGGCTTCGTGGAGTGCTTCCACGGCCGCTTCCGCGATGAGTGCCTCAACTGCGAGCAGCTCTGGACGCTCACCGAGGCGACGGTGGTGATCGAGGACTTCCGCATCGACTACAATACGCGGAGGCCTCACAGACAACGTGGATACCGCAGACTTGCGTACAACGCCGCCCAGCTGCCTCCTGTCCCGACTCCGGTCGGCCTCCGGCCTCCCTCCGCCGGGACAATCCAAACCCGACCGACCAGACCAACCCATGACAGGCCCCACGACTAACTTTCTTGTTGGTTCGAAAAGGTGAGGCCGGTCACACCTTCACGCAGCCTCTCGGCGCTCACGCTGCTGTTCGCCGGCCTCATGTCGCCGCTCTGCGCTGCGCCGGACGCGAAGACGCTCCGGGCCGAGGCCGTGAAGGAGCGGAGCCTCAAGGACCGCTACGAGAACCTCGGCTTGCTGCACAAGGACGCGAACCATCCTTGGCTGCAGGAATTCTGGGTGCTGGGGCGCTATCACGGGCATCACCACGCCGCTGAGGGCGACCATGGCGACGACGCGGGGTACGAGAGCCGACGCGTTCGCCTCGGCTTTCAAGCCACGATGCTGAGGAACCTCTACCTAAACGCGCAGGCGATCAGCGGCAGCGACTTCGAACCTAGCTACAACGGCTTCACCGAGCTCTGGGCACGCTGGCTTTTTACTGACGCCGTGAACCTCACCGTCGGCCAGCAGAAGCACCGCTTCACCCACGACCGCAACGTCTCCAGCCGCTACATGAGCTTCATGGAGCGCTTGATGTTCACCAACCTGATAGGGCTGGACTACACCCCGGCCGTCACCCTCTCGGGCCGTATCGAGAAGCTCGACTACTACGCAGGAGTCTTCTCCAACGCCACGGGAAGGGACATGGGCTCGGCGTTCACCGAGCTGCACTCCGGCTCGTCGTTCCTCGCGGCCGGCACCTACGACCTCGGCGCGTTCCTCGGCGCCGACTCGGCGCATTTTTACGGCAGCTACCTCCACACCAAACTGGGAAGCGGCGCAACCAACCTGACGCGCTTTGACAGCGCGGTCTCCGGAGCGCTCATCCTGACCGAGGGGGCCGCCGCCCTAGTCACGGAGCTCACCGCCGGATTCGGAGGTCAGCGCGGCGACGCGGTCGGCCTCAACATCCAGCCGAGCTACTTCCTGACCGACACCCTCGAGGTGGTCGCGCGCTTCCAAGCGGCTTCCGCTAGTGAAGCCAACGGACTGCGAGCCCAACGTCGCTACGAGGCCCCGGCGGGCATGCTGGACGGCGACGCCTACCGAGCCGTCACCCTCGGGCTCAACAGGTTCGTCGCCGGCCACCGCTTGAAACTGATGGCGAGCGTGGAATACGCCAAGATGAACGACCGGGACGTCTTCACCTTCTGCGCCGGTTTCCGCGTGTTCTTTGGCCCCCATCACAGCGCGTCCTTCCCAGGCAACAAGATGCTCATGGGCTTGCCTCGAAAAAGTGACAGGCAGAAGGGGTCAGGACGAAACCTGCAACGCCGAGCCCGATTGACGATCTGACCGCCAGGCCAGACGCACGGCCGGTTGCAGGTTTCATCCTGATCCTTGCTACCCATTAGGCCATAACCGTACCGTCGTCTCGAAATGTCGGCGAAAGCGCCTACGCCCCTTCCCCTCAACATTTCGCTGCACGCAGTAGGGCGCGTTCGGCCGCTCCGGGCGGTCAAAAACCCATACACCAAGGTTCGACCTTGATTGGCGTTTGGTTGGCTCCATCTGGTTGGGTCCTGTGAGGTCGGCGACGGATGGTCGCGAAGAAAGACTCGAACCCTTCGGCCCGCTCGCCCGCGCAGGCCGAGACGCCTTCTTCGCCCACCTGTAGCTCGACCAGGCCCCTCGGTGCCATCCCCAAGCGCCTCGCCGCTGGAGGACCCCGGCCCCCTCCCCCGACGCCCCCTCCCGACGCCGGCTCCTGCCACCAAAGAGAGACCTCCCCACAGCGCACCTCCGCGATTCCCGTTCCTCGCTCCTGCGCTTGCCACCCGGGCTCCCCGCGGTTGCCCTGCGGGCGATGAAAACCGCCGTCGTCCTCGGGCTGCTGCTGCCGATTTTCGCCGTCGCCGCCGGAAACTGGCCGCAGTACCGCGGACCAGCCGCCAGCGGCGTCGATGCCTCCGCCCCCCTCCCCGTGAGCTGGAACGTCTCGACCGGCGAGAACGTCCGCTGGCAGAGCAGCGTCCCCGGCCTCGCTCACTCCTCGCCGATCGCCTGGGAGGACCGCCTCTACGTCTCCACCGCGGTCCAGAAGAATGCCTCCCTCAAGGTCGGCCTCTACGGCAGCATCGAGTCCGTGCCCGAGAAGGACCCGGTGCAATGGCGCCTGCTGGCCCTCGACCGCCGCACCGGAAAGGTTGTCTGGGACGTGACCGCGCACGAGGCGGTCCCGCGGGTCAGCCGTCACCCGAAGGGCACGCACTGCAACTCCACCCCGGCGACGGATGGCCGGTACCTCGTCGCCATCCTCGGCTCCGAGGGCCTGTTCTGCTTCGACCTCACGGGTCGGCTGCTGTGGCGCAAGGACCTAGGCCCGATGGACTCCGGCTACTTCCAGGTGCCGACCGCCCAATGGGGCTTCGCCAGCTCGCCGGTCATCCAAGACGGCAAGGTCATTGTGCAATGCGATGTGCAGCAAGACTCCTTTCTCGCCGTGTTCGATGTCACCGATGGCCGCGAGCTCTGGCGGGTGGCCCGCAAGGACGTCCCGACCTGGAGCACGCCCACCGTCGTCCGCTCCGCCGGCCGGGTGCAGATCGCGGTGAACGGCTGGCGCCACACCGGCGGGTACGACTTCGCCACCGGCCGCGAGTTGTGGCGGTTGGACGGAGGCGGCGACATCCCCGTGCCCACGCCGGTCGCCGCTCACGGGCTGATCTACCTCACCAGCGCGCACGGACGCCTGCGGCCGATGCGCGCGATCCGGGCTGGCGCCCTTGGCGATCTGACGCCGAACGACACGGGGACCCCGAACCCGGCCAGCGCCGCGATCGTCTGGAACCACGACAAGAAAGGGAACTATATGCAGACGCCGATCGTCGTGGGCGATCTGCTCTTCGGGTGCGCGGACATCGGCCTGCTCACCTGCTTCGACGCGCGCACCGGGGAGATCCGCTACAGTGAGCGGGTGAACCCGCGGAGCGAGGGTTATACGGCTTCGCCCGTGTCCGACGGCCGGCACCTGTACGTGACGAGCGAGCTGGGCAACGTGCATGTGATCCCGGCGACCACCTCCTTTTCGATCGCGGCGACCAACGCGCTGGGGGAGACCTGCCTGTCCACCCCGGCACTCGCCGGCGGCACCCTCTACTTCCGCACCCGGGAGAAACTGGTAGCGGTGGGGCATCCCTGAGCAGCCAGCCCGCGGCTGCGCCGGGCGGGACGCTCCCCGGAGGCCAGGCGATGATTCCGATTCGGTGGTCGCCGCTCAACCGCCGCCAGGCAGCGACCGGACGTTGGCCTCGCGCAGCACCATGGCCGCGGGCTCAAGCTCGGCCGGGAGGCGTTCGCGGTCGCCGGCCAGCTCAGCGGTTTCGCGCGCCCCGGGCAGCAGGCGCCCATTGAACGATCCCACCGCGCTGTTGTAGGCCTTGCTGGCCGTCTCGAGTCCCTTGCCGACCTTCTCCAAGTGCTCGGCGAAAACGCTGATGCGCCCGAGCAGTTCTCGGGCGCTGTCGCCGATCCGGCGGGCGTTCTCGTTGAGCTTGGCCTGCTGCCACTGCAGCGCGCAGGTGCGCAGTAGCGCGAGCAGCGTGGAGGCGGTGGTGATGATCACCCTCTGGTCGAGGGCCTCCTCGTAAACCGTGGCATCCTCCTCTAAGGCGGCGATGAGACCGCTCTCCAGCGGGACGAAGAGCACGGTGATCTCCACCCCGCCGCCAAGGGCTTTGGCGTACTCGCGGGAGGCGAGGCCGCGCACGTGAGTGCGCAGCGCCTGAGCGTGCGCGGTGCGCCGGGCGGCGCGCTCGGCGTCGGACAGCGCGAGGTCGAGGGAATCGAGGTAGGCGCTAAGCGGGACCTTGGCGTCGATCGGGACAAAGCGCCCGCCGGGCAGCCGCACGGTCATATCCGGCCGCAGCCGATCCCCCTCGTCCCCCTGCACGCTGGCCTGCTCGCTGAAATCGACGTTGTCGACCAGCCCGGCCATCTCGGCAATGTTGCGGAGCGAGACCTCGCCCCAGCGGCCACGCTGCCGGTTGTCCCGCAGCGCGCTGGAGAGCGTCTGGGCGGCGGTGGACGCCCGTTGCTGCAGGTCGGAGATCTGCTTGAGCTGCTCGCCCAAGGTCTTGGCGTCGCCCTCTCGCCGTTCGCCGAGTTCCCGGACCAGCCGTTCGTTTTTCTCCAATTGTTCCTTGAGCGGAGTGAGCGTCGCCTCGATCTGCTTTCGCCGCGACTCCAGCTCCTGCTGGGAGAGGGAATGCTGGCTCGCGAAGTGCTCCTTGGCCTGTTGGAAAAGCGCCTGCGCGCTTTGCCGGAGGAGGTCCCCGCCGGTGGCCTTGAATGTGTCGGTGAGCGCGGCCTTGGACTGCTCGATGGTGGCCTTCAGGTCGGCGATGGACTTCTCCCGCTCGGCGAGCACCTTTTCCCTCGCGGCCTCCCGCTCGGCCATTTGGGTCGTCGCCTGCCCCAGCTGCTGTTGCGCCGCGGCGAGCTCGCGGCCGGTCTGCTCGCCTCGGGCCCGCTCGGCGTCGACTTCATTGCCCAGAAGGCAGACCTGTTCCCGGGCGGCGTCGCGTTCCTTCTGCGCGGCGACCGCGCCCTGCTCGGCGGTGCGCAGGTCTGCGCGGAGCGTGGCCGCCTCGGTACGGAGCGACTGGAGTTCCTGCTGGGCAACCTGAGCCACCGCGAGGGCCTGCGCCGTGGCGCGAGCCTTGAGCAGGCAGAAAACGGTCGCGCCGGCCGCGCCCAGCACGCCCCCGCCCGCGAAACACAACAGCAAGGGGAAATCATCCATACGGTCAGCCGTAGTCCACCCCTCCGCCGGGAACGAGTGAAAAGCGGCGCCCGGATCGCGCGAAGGGGCCAGTCGGTCGCGGCGAGCCGGGCCGTGACGCGCTTGCGCTCAGGAAGGGTCGTTCGCACGCTGCTTGATTCGCGATCCTCGCCCCACCCTACCCGGATGAGACTCCTCCTCCCCCTCCTGGTCCCCTTGACCCTAGCGGCCGTGGACGCGGGCAACCTAACGGTCACCACTCTCGCGCGGCCGGATGCCCTCGGGCGCGTGCGCAGCGAGGTGCGGGACCCGCAGGGTCGCAAGGTGGGCACCGTCGAGACCCGCGCGCAGCCGGACGCCCTCGGCCGGGTGAAAAGCGTGATCGTGGATGCCTCCGGGAAGCGGATTGGCACCGCCGAGACGACCGCCACCCATGACGCGCTCGGGCGGGTAAAGACCACCTTCCGCGACGCGACCGGGCGCACCACCGGCACCGGCGTCACCCCGGCCCGGCCCGACGCCCTCGGCCGCACCACCACCGTGTTCCGCGACTCTCAGGGTCAGCGCACCGGGACCGCCGTTTCCCGCCCGCCGGACGCCTTGGGCCGGGTGAAGACGGAGGTGACGGGCCAGGTGCCGATCAAACGACCTGGCTCACCCTGAGGCGCCGCGGGCGAAAGGTGCGCGCAACTTTCTGCCGCGGACCGGCCGGCAGGGGATTGCCCACGCCCGTTGGGGCAAAAGTACTCACGGACCGGGGACGGATGCCCTGAACCCACGGGCGCCGAGCCACCCGCGGGTCTGGCGCGCGTCGCGGTCATCTACCAAAAGCAAATCGGCAACCGGGAGGCGGAGGCCTTCGACGCCAGACGCAACGGCGACGGCCGGTCCGGGCACCTAAACTCACTAGAAAAACCTCTAGCCGTGGTGTGACGGCTCGAGCTGAGGAGCCAGAACTCAGCCGGAACGATGCGGTCGATCGGGTCACATCGCGGTGATCTGCCGGCACCTTTCTGAGGCCCTTTCCCGTCGCGTTCAAACTCCGGGTACTACTCGATCTCTCGCCGCGGAAATGCGCTCCCCAACTCGCCCCGCTCTTCCGCCTCCAATGGCATCGTTCCGCCTTAGGACGCCACGCCGCTGGCGGCGGCCGGGGGAGTCTTCTGCTTGAAGATCAACTTGTCACCGTCCCGCACGACCAGGCAGGGCTCGCCATCCTTGACCTCCCCACGCAGGATCGCCTCCGCCAGCGGGTCCTCGAGGTAGTGCTCGACGGCGCGCCGGAGCGGACGCGCCCCATACTTCTCGTCGTAACCCTTGTCGATCAACAGCTGCTTGGCCTCCGGGGAGAACTCGAGCGTGATCTTCCGCTCGTCCAGCCGGCGAGCAAACTTCGCCGTCTCAAGATCCACGATTTTAACCAGGTCGTTCTTGTCCAAGGGCCGGAAGAAGATGATGTCAGAGATGCGGTTCAGGAACTCGGGCTTGAACACCCGCTTGGACTCCTCAAGCACCTTCTCCCGCATCCGCTCCGAGTCGTTGAAGCTGGCGGCGGCGGCGGCGAAGCCCATCGAGGTCTGGCGCTGCAGGAGCTGCGCGCCGACGTTCGAGGTCATGATGATGATCGTGTTCCGGAAATCCACGGTGCGGCCGAGGGAATCCGTTAGGCGGCCGTCCTCCATGATCTGCAGCAGCAGCTGCAGGGCGTCCGGGTGGGCCTTTTCGACCTCGTCGAACAGGATGACCGAGTAGGGCCGGCGGCGCACGGCCTCAGTGAGCTGGCCCCCCTCCTCGTAGCCCACGTAGCCCGGGGGCGAGCCGACGAGGCGGGAGACGGCGAACTTCTCCATATACTCGCTCATATCGATCTGGATGAGCGCCTCCTGGTTGCCGAACATCTGGGCCGCGAGCTGCTTCGCGAGCATCGTCTTACCGACGCCCGTGGGACCAACGAAGAGGAAAGAGCCAATGGGCCGGCGCGGGTCCTTCAGGTCGGCGCGGGAGCGGCGCAGGGCGCGGGAGATCGAGACGGCGGCAACGTCCTGGCCGATGACGGCCTTCTGCAGCTCGGTCTCTATCTGGAGCAGCTTTTCGTTGTCCTTCTTCTCCATCCGCGAGAGCGGAATGCCGGTCCAGTCGGCGACCACCTGCATCATCAGGTCCTCGTCAATGGCGACGCGCTTCTCGTCCCGGCGCTTCTTCCAGCCGGCAGTGATCTCCTCCTGGCGGGCCCGAAGCTGCTTTTCCTGGTCGCGGAACTTGGCCGCCTCCTCAAAGTGCTGATCGCTGATCGCCTTCTCCTTCTGGGCGCAGATGGCCTCGATCTGCGGGGTGAGGTCCTCAATGTCCGCAGGCCGGCTGAGGGCGGCGATGCGGGCGCGGGAACCGGCCTCGTCCATAACGTCGATCGCCTTGTCCGGCAGGAAGCGCCCAGTGATGTAGCGGTCGGAAAGTTTGGCGGCGGACTCGAGGGAGGCGTCGGTGAAGGTGGCCTTGTGGTGGTCCTCGTACTTGCCGCGAATGCCTTTAAGGATGAGCACGGTGTCCGCGACCGAGGGGGCCTCGACCTTGACGGACTGGAAGCGGCGATCGAGGGCGGAGTCTTTCTCGATGTGCTTGCGGTACTCGTTGAGGGTGGTGGCGCCCACGCACTGGAGCTCGCCGCGGGAGAGGGCGGGTTTGAAGATGTTGGAGGCGTCCATCGCGCCCTCGGCAGCGCCAGCCCCGACGATCGTATGGAGCTCGTCGATGAAGAGGATGATGTTCTTCGCCCGGCGGATCTCGTCCATCACGGCCTTGATGCGCTCCTCGAACTGGCCGCGGTACTTGGTGCCGGCGACCATCAGGGCGAGGTCGAGGGTGATGACCTTCTTCTCGGCTAGGATCTCGGGAACGTTGCCGGAGGCGATCTCCTGGGCCAAGCCCTCGACGATGGCGGTCTTGCCAACGCCGGCCTCGCCGATAAGGACCGGGTTATTCTTGGTGCGGCGACAGAGGATCTGAATAACGCGGCGGATCTCGTTGCGGCGGCCGACCACGGGATCCATCTCGCCCTTGCGGGCGAGCTCGGTGAGGTCGCGGCCGAAGGCCTTAAGGGCGGGGGTCTTGACCTCCTTCTTTTCCTCCGCCTGGGCACCTGGACGCTGCGAGCTGCCGGCAGCGGTCTCCTCGCCAGGCTCACCGCCCTCCCCGGACTGGCCTCCGGAGAACTGGGGGTCGAGCTCCCGAAGGATCTCGTTGCGGGTGCGCTCGATGTCGATCTCGAGGGACTTGAGCACCCGGGCGGCGACGCCCTCGCCTTCCCGCAGGAGGCCGAGGAGAATGTGCTCCGTGCCCACGTAAGAATGGCTGAGGGCCTTGGCCTCCTTGCCGGCGAGCGCGAGCACCTTCTTGACCCGTGGGGTGTAGGGGATGCTGGCCTGCGTCTTGGTCTCCTGGCCGGTGCCGACCTGCTTCTCCACGGCGGCGCGGACGGTCTCAAGGTCGAGGCCCATTTTCTGGAGCACGCTGACGGCGACGCCCTGGCCCAGCTTGATCAGCCCGAGCAGGAGGTGCTCGGTGCCGACGTAGTTATGATGGAACCGGTCAGCCTCCTTGCGGGCCAGCGCGAGGACCTGCTGCGCCCGGGGAGTGAAATTGTTCATTGGTTCTTGGGACATGGGAGAGGAGGGTTCGGCGAGTTTAGGTGGCGGCGCCGGGGTTCGCGGGGCGGACTTCGGGGCGCGGGAAGGAGGCAAACTCGGCGCGGAGCCGGGTGGCACGGAGGGCATCGCGCAGGGCGGGATCGCACTCACCGCGGTGGGCGTGCTGGAGGTGGCCCGGTTGCGCCTCGATCAAGAGGCGATCAATGAGCGAGCGCTGGTCGTCCGGGAACAGGCCCAGATCGATGCCGAGGCGGAGCAGCGACAGCAGGTTCATCGCCTCACCGGAGGTGAGCAGGTGCGAATTTTTCAGGATTCCGTAGGCGCGGCCGATCTTGTCGTAAAGCTTGCCCGCATCGGCCTCGAGGAGCTTGGCCCGGGCGTTTTGCTCATGCTCGACGATAGACTGCAACACGCTGCCGAGGCGCTTGAGGATAACCTCCTCGGCCTCGCCGAGAGTCGTCTGGTTGGAGATCTGGAAGATGCTGCCGCTAGCGTCAGAGCCCTCGCCGAAGAGGCCGCGGACGACCATTCCGAGCTGGTTAACCGCGCGGACGACCTTCTCCATCTGGTTGGAGATGACGAGCGCCGGAAGGTGCATCATCGCGGAGGCGCGCATCGCGGTGCCCAGATTGGTGGGGCAGGCGGTGAGAAAGCCGAGCGTCGGGGAGAAGGCGAAGTCGAGGTGCTCCTCGAGGGCAGAGTCGAGGTCGTTAATCGCGGTCCAGGCGCGCTTCAGATTGAGGCCGGCGCGGAGGACCTGGACGCGGAGGTGATCTTCCTCGTTGACCATCAGCGAGAAGGCTTGGTCGCGGCTAATCAGGACGCCCGCGCCGCCCTTCGAGCCGCTGAGCTCCCGGCTAATCAGATGGCGTTCGACGAGGATCTGGCGCTCGAGTTCGCCGAGGTCGGAGACGGCGAAGTTGAAGCAGCGCTTCATCTGCGGCAGGCGGGCGACCGCGTCGCGGCAGGTAGACAGGATTCGCTCGCGCTGGGCGGGTTTCGCCCAGCCGGGGAAGGAGTGCCCAACCACGTTGCGCGCGAGGCGGATTCGCGTCATCAGCACGATGGCGGTCTTGGTGCTGCCCGGATCGGTGAGTTCCGACGGGGCGCTCAGCAGCGCGGCTAGGGATGTGGAATCCTCACGGGGCATCTAGATGGAAGGACTGCTTCACCTGGTTGATCTCGTCGCGGGTGCGGGCGGCGTCCTCGTAGCGCTCGGACTTGATAGCCTCGGTGAGGTCGAGTTCGAGCTTGGTGAGGCGGTCGTAGAGGGATTTCCGCTCCAGCGAGCGGGCGGGCACTTTGCCGCTGTGGGTGACCCCACTGTGCATATTGGCGAGCATCGGCTCGACCAGCGTGGCGAAGGCCTCGTAGCAGGCAGGACAGCCGAGGCGGCCGTGCTTTTTAAACTCGAGGGGCGTGTGGCCGCAGCGGGAGCAGCGGGTGCCCGGGGCGGGTGGGGCGGCATCGGGCGTGAGGGAGGCCTTCAGCAGCAGGTCAGCGAGCGAGAAACCGCCCGGGTCCGTGACCCCCTTGGCCTCAGCGCAAGCCTCGCACAAGTCGACCTTGTGCACCTTGTTGTTCACGATCTGCGTGAGGTGCACGGTGGCAGGCTTGGAGCAAAGGTCGCACTTGAGCGGATTGGCCATGGGAACAATTTTTGACGCGCTCTAAATGATGCAACAGGCGCCGGGACTGGCAAGTGCGGCGATGCGATGCAGGGCTCGTTTGTGGGCCCCGGTAGGCGGTGGCCCGGCTCAGATCCGGGTGCCCTCGACGAGGACGCGGCGCCGGAAGGCCTCGAGCACCCGGCGGGTGACGGGGCCGGGCTTGCCAGTGCCGATCTCCCGGCCGTCGAGCTTCACCGCGGGGATGACCTCGGCGCCGGTGCCGGTCAGGAAGCACTCGTCGGCGATCCAGACATCGTAGCGGGTGAGGTTCACCTCGCGCAGGGGGAGGCCGAGTTCCTGAGAAATATCGAGGATCGCGGAGCGGGTGACCCCCTTCAGAGCGCCTTGAGAGGAGGCGGGCGTTAGGATCTCGCCCTTGTGCACCAAGAAGATGTTATCCGCGGTGCATTCGGAAACGTAGCCCTGGTCGTTGAGCATAATTGCCTCGAGGGCCCCGGCCTGACGCGCCTCAATCTTGCCAAGGATGTTGTTCAGGTAATTGAGCGACTTGATTGTCGGGGGCAGTGCGGCGGGATTGATGCGCCGGGTGGGCACCGTGACGATCGACAGCCCGTGCTCGTAATGCTCGGCCGGGTAGAGCGAGATCTTACCCGCGATGATGAAGACCGTGGGCTTGGCGCACAGCCAAGGGGAAAGCCCGAGGTCGCCGACGCCGCGGGTGACCACGAGCCGGATGTAGCCGTCGGTCAGATTATTCTGGCGGCAGCACTCGCAGGTCGCAGCGCTGAGCTCCGCCCGGGGCATTGGCAGCTGGAGCAGAATGGCCTTGGCGGAGTATTCGAGGCGTTCGAGATGCTCCTCGAGGCGGAAGATGTTGCCCCCGTAGATCCGGATGCCCTCGAAGACCCCGTCGCCATAAAGAAGCCCATGATCGAAGACGGAGACCTTGGCGTCGTTGGCGTCGACGAACTTGCCATCCAGATAAATCTTCATCGGAGCGAGCGTAGGGGCCACGGAAAAGCTTTGTCCAGCTTGCGGGGCAAGCGCGGGCCTCAGGTGAGCCGGGACTGAAGCTGGCGGCTGATGGCGCCGAAATCGAGCTGGGCGGCCTCGGGGCGTTGCTTGAGCGCGGCGATGACCTTGCCGAGTTCCTTGCGGCTGGTAGCGCCGGAGGCGCGGATGGCCTCGGTGAGGAGGGCCTCGACCTGTTCAGGGGGGAGGGCGCGGGGGAGGTAGCGTTCGAGGATGCGAATCTCGGCCTCGTTGGCGGCGACCAAATCGGCCCGGCCGCCGACAGCGAACTCGGACTTGGCGTCGGTAAGGTTCTTGACCGCCTTGCGCAGGGTGGTGAGCACAAGGGCGTCATCAATCTCGACGTTGGCGTCCATCGCGGCGCGCTTGATGGTGGCGTCGGCGGTGCGGAGCGCGGTGATGCTGGCGGAGTCGCGGGCCTTCATCGCGACGATAATGTCGGCCCGGAGGGTCTCGTAAGCGGGAGAGGGCATACCGCACATTCCAGGCGTGCGCTCCGTGGGGCAATCGTGATTTGCTAACCGGATGACTCCCCTGCCCTCCCGCAACATCCTTGGCGGGCTCCTGCGGCCGTGTTCCACGCGGCCGATGACCGGTTATTTCCGCAACGGGCGTTGCGACACCTGCGCGGAGGATACCGGGTGCCATACCGTGTGCGTGGAGGTGAGCGCAGAGTTCCTGGCGGCCAGCGGGGAGCGGGGCAACGATCTGTCGACGCCGCGACCCGAGTACGATTTCCCGGGGCTGGTGCCCGGCGACCGCTGGTGCGTGTGCGCGACGCGCTGGCTGGAATTGATCGAGGCGGGCGTGCCAGCGCCGATCGTGCCCGGGGCAACCCACGAGCGCACCCTAGACCTGATCCCGCGGGAACTGCTGCAGCGGCACGCCACGGCCTGAGCGCAAGGATGAGTTGCCTCCGCGACACCTTTGCGACGGCCGCCGGGCCGTTTTCCCTGGCAGTCGACGCGCGGGGGGTGGTTGTCGGGGCGGTTTTCGGGGATGCTGGTGCGTTGCGGGCGCGGTTGCCGGGCGAGCGGCTGCGCCCTGACCCGGGACGGTGTGCGGCGGCGCGCTTGGAGGTGCAGGCCTATTTGGCGGGGGAAAGGCGGGATTTTACCGTGCAGGTGGAGGCGCGAGGCACTCCGTTCCAGAAGCGTGTCTGGGCGGCCTTGCGGGGCATTCCGCGGGGGGAGACGATTAGTTACGGAGACTTGGCGGCGAGGTTGGGTCGGCCGGGGGCGGCGCGGGCGGTGGGAGCGGCGAACGCCCGGAACGCAGTGTGCCTGCTCCTGCCTTGCCACCGAGTGATCGCGGCGGACGGCGGCCTGCAAGGCTACGCGTTCGGCCTCGAGAAAAAGCGCTGGCTGCTGGAACTCGAGGGGGTCACGGCGGATCGGCGGTAAAGGGGCGGGGTGGGCCGGACGCGACTTGGTGCTCAGGAAGGGACTCGAACCCTTACGCCTTACGGCACACGCCCCTCAAACGTGTGTGTCTACCAATTCCACCACCTGAGCAGAAAGTCGAAGGGACGAGGACTAAGGTGGATCGAAATAGCCTTGTCCAGCACCGAAATGTCCGCGGACGGCCGAAGGCCGCCGGATCGCCGCCGCGGGCCTTAGAACCTCTGGCGGGCGGCGAGTCCCCGTGCGAGCGCGGCTGCGAAGAAGGGGCCGCGGTAGATCATCCCAGTGTAGACTTGGACCAGCGCCGCACCTGCATCGAGCTTCTCGGCGGCGCCGGCGACATCGGTGATCCCGCCGACCCCGATGATGGGCAGCCGGCCCTCCGTGGCGCGGGCGGCGTAGCCGATGATCTCGGTGGAGCGCCGGCGGAGCGGGGCGCCGCTGAGCCCACCCACCTCGCCAGCGGCGGCGAAAGCCCCGGGCCGGGCGATCGTCGTGTTGGTAGCGATGAGGCCATCGAGGCGGAATTCGGCGACCACCGCCAGGACGGTGTCGATCTGCGGCCAGGAGAGGTCGGGTGAGATCTTGAGCAGCACCGGGACCGGGCGCCGGCCCGCGGCGGGGCGCTCGCGGTTCGCGGCGGTGATCGTCTGCAGCAATTCGCGGAGCCGGCTCTCGTCCTGCAGCTGGCGCAGGTTGGGCGTGTTAGGGCTGGAGACGTTGAGCACGACGTAGTCGGCCCAGTCGGCGAGCAGGCGGAAGCTGGAGAGGTAGTCCGCGGTGGCCTCCTCTAGAGGGGTGACCTTGGACTTGCCGAGGTTGATGCCGAGGGGGATGGCGCGGCGGCCGGGACCGGGTTGGCGGGCGAGGCGGGCGGCCATCGCGGTGGCGCCGCCGTTGTTGAAGCCCATCCGGTTGATCACGGCGTCCTCAGCGGGGTAGCGGAACATCCGGGGACGCGGGTTGCCCGGCTGGGCGTGGGCGGTAACCGTGCCGATCTCGACATGGCCAAAGCCGAGCGCGGCGGCGGCGGGCCAGGCCCGGGCGTCCTTGTCGAAGCCGGCGGCGAGGCCGACGGCGTTGGGGAAGGAGAGGCCGAAGGCGTGGACCGGGCGCCGGACGCGGGCGAGCCGTTGGTGTCGGGCAGTGAGGAGGCGGCAGAGAGGGGTGAGGCGACCAAGCATGGCCATTGCGTTAACGCCGAGCTCGTGCGCGTGCTCCGAATCGCGGCGGAAGAGCGCTGGCCGCACCAGCTTTTCATAGAGCCTACCCATTGCATCAAACAGGGCCCAAAGCGGCGGATTTGGCAAGGCGCCGAGTGGCGGAACTCTTTTTTTTGGAGGCGGTTCCGCAGCCGGACCAGCATCCGAGCGACCGCAAAAAACAGCACTCAATTTTGCTTGTTTTTTGAATCTGCGGAAGCACGCTGCGCGAAAATTTCATCCGCTATTTTTTCCATGGCCAGAGCAATCAAAGTGCTTGAGTGGTGTGTCGTCCGCCTCGGCGAGGATCACAACTGGTGGGTCGCCGAGACCAGCGACCCCGTGCGCTGGGACGTCGACGGCCTGAGCATCGTCGACCCGCGCCAGGTCCAACACCTCATCGAGTTGGTGGAGCCGCTGCGCGACTACGGCTTCGATCAGGACATTTTCGAGGCGGCGTTCATCCCGTTCCGCATCGACAGGGATCTGGGCAGCGGGAAGGTGCGCCTGAAGCGAATGAAGGAATCGCTGTTTGAGTCCGAGGATAAGCTGTTCGCGCTGCCGGACATCCTCGACGAGGAGAACGGACCCTATGCGGACCTGCTGGATCACCTTACCCGTTGCCGCGTAAAGATGCTCAACGACCTGTTCAAGTTCGAGGCCAAACTGTCGGTCGACGAGGTCGAGGATGAGATCCGCGAGGACCAGAACAGCAGCTTCATCCAAGGCAAGGCGGTGCACGTCTTTGAGGAAATCGGAGGTATTTTGGACTTCATGCCGGCGGGGCACGATCCGGACGAGGAAGGCCCGGCGAAGAGCGAGGACCACGAGGCGAACGACGAGGACCTGCCCGAACCGGATCCTGAGGAGGAGGAGAAGCTCAAGAACGATGACTCTCTGAAGTGGGATGAGGACGGGGACGGAGAGGAAGACGAGGAGGGGAAGAAGAAGCAAGGCGAGGAGGACGAGGAGGACGAGGATGAGGACGGCGGGGACTCCGGCGACGAAGAGGAGAAACCGAAGTCCCGTTCGCGGAAGCGCTGAACCGTGGTCCCGTGGGCGGACGGTCGCCGGCGGTCCCGAGACGGGGACCTGGGGTTTTCCGCGCGCTTGCACCGGTGAGCCGCGCCGGTTTCCTCCGCCGCGATGCCTGAGCCCTCGAGCGTCCGCCGTCCTTGGCCGCTGAAATGGATCGCCGTCGCGATCCTTGCGGTGGTGGTGCCGTACACTTGGCTGACACTGCACTTCCGGAAGCCGGGCCCGACCTTCCAACCGTACGAGGATCTGCGCCGGCAGGCGAACGTGAAGCGGCTGCTGGCGGCGGGCTACCAGCGCATTCCCCTGACCGCGCAGCTTCCGACGGACCGGCCCGCGGTGCCGGGCGGGGCGGAGACGCGGAGCGTTGCCGGCGGGCTGCCCGCGGATCTCGTGGAGACGCTCGTGGAGCCGCTGCCGTTGGCGGAGGAGATTCTTACCGTGCGCGCGGCCCCGGCGCTCGCGCGGATGATGCCCTACTCGATCGAGCTGACGTGCCGGCTCGCCTCTGACCAGGAACAACTGGCCGGGGCAGACCTTTATGTGCGCGGGAACCAGCTGGTGCTCGCGCCGCGTTTCGAGCGGGTGGGCGGTGAGCTACAGACCCGCACGCGGCAGACCATCGCGCTGCTGACGCTGCCCGGCGGGACGCTGGCGCCCGGCGCGTACGAGGTGCTGCTGCCCGGCGGGCGCGGCTCGCGCGCGTGGCGGCTCGAGATCAAGTGAGCCGTGGCGGCTATTGACCTGCCCGTCCGCATCTCCGACAACTCGTCCCCCATCGATGAGCTCCAGTTCCGGCACGCCCGCCCCCGCCTCGGCGATCAGCACTACGATCAAGCCGACGGACCTGCGCGGCATCCTGAAGTACGTGCCGCGCTTCCAAGGACAGATCTTCGTCATCGCGGTCGATGGCTCGATCATCGCGGACGACAATTTCAGCAACCTGCTGGTGGACATCGCGGTCCTGCGGTCCCTCGGCATTAAGGTGGTGCTGGTTCACGGCATCAGCCACCAGCTCCGCGAATTGTCGGAGCTGCGGGGCATCCCGATCTCCAACGCGGATGGCTCGGGCGCAACCGATTCAGCGACGCTAGACTTGGCGGTGCGGGCAGCGGCGCGGGCGTCCCACGCTTTCATCGAGGGGCTGACCCAGAACCTGCTCAAGTGCGCGATCACGAACGCCGTGCGGGCCCTGCCGGTAGGGATCATCCGGGGCGTGGACCAGCAGCTCACCGGGAAAGTGGACCGGATCGACAAGGATTTCCTCGGGGAGCTGATCGACCGGCAGATCATCCCGGTGCTCCCGCCGATCGGCTTCGGGCCGGACGGGAGGTCGCTGCGGCTGAACTCGGACCTGCTGGCGGCGGAGGTCGCGGAGGCGCTGCAGGCGACGAAGATCCTCTTCCTCGGGCCAATCGCGGGGCTGGGCATCGACGGCGAGTTCCGCCGGGAGATCTCGCTGGAGGCGCTCCAGCAGATCGCCCGCGAGGCGCCTGCGCGCATCGATCCGGCGGCCCTGAGCAAGGCGCTGCACGCGATTAAGGCGATCGAGACGGGGACGCCGCGCGTGCACATCCTCGACGGGCGGATCTTCGACGGGCTGCTCAACGAGATCTTCTCCAACGACGGGGTCGGCTCGTTGGTCTACGGGAACGATTACCAGCAGATTCGACGGGCGCGGAAGGGTGATGTGCGCCTGATCTACAACCTGACGCGTAACGCGGTCCGCCGCGAGGAGCTGATTTACCGGACCCAGCAGGCGATCGAGAAGAACATCGAACAGTTCTACGTCTTCGAGGTCGACGAGAACATCATCGCCTGTGTGACCCTGTATTTCTATCCGGATTCGCCGCGCGTGGCGGAGGTGGGCTCGCTTTACGTGATGCCCTTTTACCACAACCGCGGGATCGGACGAAAGATGGTGGAATACGCGGGGATGGTCGCGAAGGAGCGGGGCGTCGACACCCTGCTGGCGCTGTCGACGCAGAACTTCGGGTTCTTCACCAACGTCTGCGGCTTCGAGGAGGCCTTCAAGGAGGCCCTCCCCGAGGCGCGGTTGCGCGCCTACGAGGAGAGCGGGCGCAAAGCCAAGGTGCTGCGCAAGCCCCTCTGAGCGGCGACCGCCGCAAGCGGCCGGCCGCGCGGGGGATTCCGGTTTAGCCGGCGACGGCCTCGGCGACCACTTGAACCTCGACCGTACTGCCGCGGGGCAGACCGTTCACCGCGACCGCGGCCCGGGCGTGCCGGCCGGCTTCGCCAAAGATGGACACAAGCAGGTCGCTCGCGCCATTGAGCACCGCGGGGCTCTCGGCGAAACCGTCCACCGCGTTGACGTAGCCGCTCACGAACACGATCCGAGAGACCCGGTCGAGGGAACCGACGGCGGCCCGCAGGTTCGCGAGCGTGTTGAGCACGCAGACTGCAGCGGCCTCGCGGGCGCTCTCGACGGTCTGCTCCCGGCCCACCTGGCCCACGTGAGTCTGGATGCCGTTACGCACCGCGATGGTGCCAGCGCAGTACAGCAGGTCGCCCGTCCGCACCACTGGAACGTAGCTGCCGGCAGCGATCGGCGGATCGGGGAGCGTAAGGCCGAGGGCGGCGAGACGGGTTTCGGGGGACATCGCCCCCACTCCACCGCGGTGGCAGCGCCGAGGCAATCCCTTCCTGCCCCGTTCAGGGCGCCGGCGGCAGGGCGACGCCGGCGAGGTCGAGGGGCGCCTCAAGGATCCCGAGTTCCCGCAACTGCCCGGCCAGCGCCGCGAGCCGCGCGGGGTCCAGTTGGCCGATGCGCTCGCCGCGGGCCGGGTCGCCGGTCACGAAACGCCCCGCGATCAGTTCACGCCGCGAGTGCGCGAGCAGGCCAGGCGACATCTGCGGGTTGCGCTGGAGGATCAGCGCATCAGCCGCGGCGGGATCACCCGTCAGATACTCGCGCCAGCCGCGGATCGAGGCCTGGACGAAGGCCCGGACGAGGTCGGGACGGTCCCGCACTAGGGAGCGGCGCGCGACGACGACGTGGTAGGGGTCGTAACCCGATTCCGCGAGGCCGAGCCAGCGCACCTCCCGGCCCTGGGCGCGGGCGAAGTAGGGCTCGTTCGTGATCATCACCTGCTGGATTAGTTCCGAGCGACCCAGGAATTCACCAAGGCCGTAGGTGTTCTGGCGCTTTTCGAACGTGATCCCGAAGCGGCGCTCGATGTACGGAAGCCAAGCCATACCGACGTTGCCGATGACGGTGCAGCCGGCGAGGTCCGGGAACGCGCGGACCGGACTGTCCGCGTGCACCATCAGCGCGAGCGGCTCGTGCTGGAGGGTCGCCATCACCATCACCAGTGGGAGCCCGCGGCTGGCCGCGAGGAGGACATCGTCCGCGCGGAGCATCCCGAAATCCGCGTCGCCGCGGGCAACCTTGAGCCGAATCCCCGAGCCCGGACCGCCGGGCCAGAGTTCGGCGTCGAGCCCCGCCGCCGCGTAGTGGCCGGCGGCGAGCGCCTGGTAAAAGCCACCGTGTTCCCCCTGCGGGAACCAGTCGGTCTGGAGCACCACCCGCGTGCGGGGCGCCGAGGGTGCCGCGGCGGGCGGCGGCTGTTCCGGCCCGCGCGCGCAGGCGCCCAGCGCCAAAAGGGCGAGGGCGAGGACGCAGCAGCGCAGCGGGCGGGGGCGCATTCCCCATCCAACCGCCGCGCAGCGGCGCCCGGCCAGCCCGAAACGCGCGGATTGCCACAGGCGGGGCGCGCGCCGAGCCTCCCAAGATGACCTTCGCGGAGTGGCGCGGGATGGAACCGGCGGCGGCGGCGGCGGAAGTGCACCGCCGGGTGCGGACGCGGCTGGAACCCGCGCAGCAGCGCGCCGTGCTCGCGTGGCTCCGGCCCGAGGCGGAGCTGGCGGCGGCGCTCGCGGCGGCGGATCCGGGCCGACCGCTGGGTCGCGTACCCTATTTCGCAAAGGACCTCTTCGACTCGGTGGGCGCGCCGACGGCCGCGGGCTCGACGTTCCTGCCGCAGGAACGCACGGCGGGCGCGCGGGACGGAGCCCTCGCGGCGGCGTGCGCCCGAGCCGGGGCCGTGCTCGCGGGCAAGACCCACCTGCACGAATTCGCCTACGGCATCACCGGCGAAAACCCGCACCACGGGGACTGCCATCGGCCCGGCTTTCCTGGCCGGACCACGGGCGGTTCCAGCAGCGGTTCCGCGGCAGCGGTCGCGGCGGGGATCGTCCCGCTGGCGCTCGCGACGGACACGGGAGGCTCCGTGCGGGTGCCCGCGGCCTTCTGCGGACTTTTCGGCCTGCGGCTGACCCCCGGCGAACCCTGGATCGCGGATGCGGTGCCGCTGGCGCCGACCTGCGACACCGCGGGCTGGTTTACCGCTGGAGCAGAGGATCTCGCCGCCGTCATCGACGCGTTGTTGCCTCTGGAGCGGCCGGCGGAGCGCCCCCTGCGCGGCCGAAGCTGGGCACCGCCCAAGCTCAATCCGGAGGTGGCGGCGGCCTTCGCGCGGGCGGCCGGGCAACTTGCGGAGCCGGCAGAGGCCTCGCTCGCGGAGGGGCTGGCGGCGGGGTTCGCGCCCGCACTGGCGGCGTACCACACGATCATCGCGGCGGAAGCCTGGGCATGGCACCGCGGCTGGTTTCCCCGCCGCGCGGCGGAGTACGACCCCAACGTGCGCCAGCGCCTGGAGAACGCGGCGCGCGTTACCCCGGAGCAAATGACGGCGGCGCGGGCCGCGGCAGAGGGCGTGCGGGCGGTCTGGCGGGAGTATTTCCGCGGCCACGATTTCCTCGTGCTGCCCGCGACGCCCACAGCGGCCCCGACCAAGGCGGAGTGCACCCCCGAGCTGCGCAACCGAATCATTCAACTCACCGCGCCCGCCAGCCTCGGCGGCCAGCCCGTGCTGTCGTTGCCCGTCGCCCTGCCCGGCGGGCTCACGACGGGGCTGCAGGTGATCTTCCCGGACCCCCGGGGCCCGGCGCTGCGCTGGGCGCTGCGGACCTTCCAGCCGGACCGAGCAGTTTGAGGAGATTTTCACCAAAGACCGCAGTGTCGGCGCCGCCCGCGCGGGCCTCCGCAACCAGGCGGGCGAGCCCGGAGCCAGGTTCCCGCGGGTAGAGGTGGAGCGGGAGGTCGGAACCGAAGAGCACGCGCTCCGGCCCCACCGCGCGGAGGAACCGTTCCCAGATCGCGGGCCCGTGCATCAGCGGCGAGGCAGCGGTGTCGTACCAGACGTTCGCGGGCGCCGGGCCGTCGCCAGATAGAGGCAGCAGCCCGCCCCAATGCGCGAGGATGAAGCGGGTGCCGGGGAAGCGAAGCGCAAGCACTCGGAAGTCCGCCAGCGGCGTCGCAATGCGACCCGGGTACGGCCGGGCCTCTGGGTCGGTGACGTGCAGGTTCACCGGCCAGCCCGCCGCGCCCGCCCAGCCCAGAACGGACTCCAGACCGGGTGCGGTGAGGTCATGGTGCTGGGCGTGCGGAGACAACTCCCCCACCCCGCGGAGCCCCTCGTCGCGGGCGCGTTCCAATTCGGCGAGGCAGAGCGTGGGCCCGGCGGCGGGCTGCACCGTGGCGAAGGCCGAAAGGCGATCCGCGTGGGCGCGGAGGCAGGCGGCGAAGAAACGGTTCTGCGTGGCGCAGGAGGCGGCCTGCTCCCAGTACCAGCCAAGCAGCACCGCGCGCTCGATCCCGGCGGCGTCGAGTTCCCGCAGCAGTTCGTCCGCGCCCGGAAAACCCTGAACCATCCGACCGTCGCGTCGCCGGCGAGTGCAGAGCAGGGCCCAATGCGGTTCGCCGTGCGCGCCGGCCCAGCCCGCCGGGTCGCGGTTGATCTCCGGTGGATAGAGATGGACGTGGGCGTCGACGATCCGCACGGGTGCTAGTCAGGGGGCGGCGTAGACCTCAGCCAGCTCCCGCAGCACGCCCTCGAGCTCGCGCAGGTAGACGTCCTCCGCGAGCTGGGCCTTGCGGGAGCGGACTTCAGCGAGCCGGCCCTCAAGACTGTCGCGGCGGGCGCGGGCCTCGGGGGAGAGCCGGCGCTCCTCAGCGCTGGGGACCAGATGGAACTGGTGGGCGCGCAGCCCGTCGAGAGCGGCCCCGTCGCGGGCTCGGCGCGTCGCGAGGACGCCGCGGAACCAGTCGGGCGGCGTGCCGAGGCCGTCGCCGTTATCATCGAGGAGCGGGTGCTCGGTAGCGAGGCGGCCGGCGGCCTTGTAGAACTCGCGGGTGCGGTGGGCGGCAGCGAGGTAGGCCTCAAGCAAGGAGACCTGGCCATCGCGGTCCAAGTCGCTGGCCGGCTCGGCGACGGCCTCCGCGAAGTGGCGGCCGAAGCGCGTGTAGTTCTGCTCGTTGCCGCTGCGGGTGGCGGTGACCACGATGCGTCCCGGGCCGGCCAGACGAGGCAAAAATGGGGCGCTGGCGGAACCGGTGTGGACGAACGCGAGCGGGCGGCGGACGGCCTTGAGCCATTCGGCGAGTTCTGCCGCGGTGAAGTCTGGCCCGCGGAGGTTGAAACGGGACTCGCGGCCGTCGAACGTGCCGTGGCCGACCAGCACGAGCCACAGCTCGGCGTCGCCGGCGGCGGCCTCCTCCGCGAGCAAGCGCCGGAGCTGTTCCCGGTCGGGCGCGGCGCCTTCCGCTGGGGCCGCGCCCTCGCCGATGAGCCGGAGCTTGGCGCCAGCGCGGGCGCAGGCGTCGGTCCACGCCTTGACCTGCGCGGTGAAGTCGGGCGCGAACTCCGCGTCACCGGCGGGGCCGCACGCCAGAATCACGGTGGGCAGGCCGACGGCGCGCAGGGCCACCACGGTGAGGGCGAGGGCGAGCAGCAGGCGGGGAATCACGGGAGGCCTTTCCAGCGCCGGAGGCCCCACTCGGCGAGCAGGCACGCGAGGGCAAAGGCGAAGAAGAAGGGCGAGTGCCACGCGGGCTGAGTCCAGGTTTCCATCACGGGGGCGCGGAGTTCGGGCAGCCGGCGGACGAAGTCGTCGAGCTCGTCCGCGAGGACGGCGCGGCCGCCGGTGCGGCGGGCGAGTTCCTCGAGGAGCGCTACGTTGGGCTGGAGTAAGCGGAACTCCTCGGCGGCGAGGTCGCTGCTCCAGCCGGTCTCGGCCCGGCCGAGGTCGCTCCCGTCGGCGCCGCGGACGGTGGCGACCGCGCGGAAGCCGCCGGTCTGGCGGGGCACGTAGGAGGCCTCGTGCAGGCCGGGCTCGGCGGCGGCGGGCTCGGCGGCGAGCCGGAGCGGCGGCCCCGGCGGGGAGGAGGCGCCGGCGAGGAGGACAGGTTCCACCTCAAGGCTAACCACTGCGTCGTCGACCGGCTGGAATTTCTCGTCGCGCACGCGGACCTGCAGGCGCTGTGCCCCATTGGGGTCTCCCGCGACGGGTTCCGCGCTGACCTGGATCCGGCCCGGGACGTCGGCCACGAGCCAGCGCACCAACTGGCGCCAGGAGCGGGCCATATCCTCCTGGGCGGCCGCGTCGCGCATCCCCCAGCGCCAGAGGTCACCGACCATCAGGGCGGCGGTGCGCCCGCGGCCGAAGCGCTGCACGGCGAGGGCGGGGAGTTCCGTGCCCTTCTCGTCGCGCACGCTAGCGATGGCGCTGGCACCGGGCTTGAGGGCGCGCACGCGGTTCAGCACCTCAAAGGGCGGCATCGTCTCCAGCCGCGCGCGTTCCTCGCCCTCGGTCTCGCGCAGGCGGGCCCACGGCTGGAGCCAGCCCTCGCGCGAGAGCTGGAACTGCACCTTGGCCGGCCCAGCGGACTCCCCGGCAGAGCGATCGAGGTAGACAGGGAGCATCTCGCCCACGGGTGTGCGGTGGTAGCGCCCTTCTTGGAAGGATTCTATTCCCCCGAGCATCAGGAAACCGCCGCCGCGCTCGGACACGAAGCGCTGCAGGAGGGCCGCCTGGTCCGCGGAGAAGAACTCGGCCTCGAGGTCGTCGACGATCACCGCGTGGTAGCCGAAGAGCTCCTCTGGCGTGCGCGGAAAGCCGGCCCGCAGCTCCAGTTCGTCGCGGGTGTTGAGGCGCACGAGGACCGGCTGGTCGTAGCGCTGGACGTCCTCCGGGGCCTGGTTGCCGAAGCCCCGGAAGAGGGGGTTGCTGGTCTCGCCGGCGCGGCCCCGGAAATCGAACTTAGGCTCCCGCTTCGCCACCCGGATCAAACCCACCAACTGCAGCTGCTCGTCGCCCTCGATGGCCCGGTTGAGGAACTTGTACTCCCAATTCGGACGGCCGGAGACGTAGAGGACCCGAAGGGGTCCTCGCCCACGGTCGACGGTGATCACGCGCTGGTTGTTCACCCGCGTGGCCTCGGAGGCCTCTTCGCCCGGAGGCGGGGAGACGCGCAACTCGTGGAAGGAGAGGCCGGGCTCCGCGGGCTTGAAGCGAAAACGGAAGGCGAGGGTCTCGCCGTCGCGGCGGACCTCGCGTGTCTGTTCCTGCAGGACCTTGCCGCTTCGATCCAGTAGGCGCGCGGTCACCGGACGGCCGGCGAACCCTCCCGCGACCACCTCGGCCTGCACGTCCACGGGAGCGTCCTCGAAAGCGGACTGGGTGAAGCCGACCTGGGCGAGCGAAAGGTCCCGTACCGCGCCGGGGCGGCCGATCACGACCGGATAAACGGGGGGCAGGCGGGCGAGATCGGCGGGCAGGCCGCCGCGGAGGTCCGTGGCGTTGCCGTCAGTGAAGAGCAGGATTCCGGCGAGGGGGCGTCCCGAGAGGCGCTCGCTGACCGCGCGCAGCCCGTGACCGAGGGCGGAGGCGCGGCCCTTGAAGGTGAGGTCGCGGAAGTCGGGCGAGGCCTGCAGGCGGGCGTCGAGGACGTAGCGGCGGACGTCGAAGGTGGCCGCGAGCGCCCCGGGCCACGCTGCGCGGGTGGGGTCAAGCAGGTCCCGGAGTTCCTCGCCGCGGGCGCGCGTAGCCCCCGGGTCACGGACCTGCAGGCTCTGGCTGTTGTCGGCAATGACCGCGAAGAGGTTGGCGCCAGGCCGCGCGCGCTGGCGGACCCACGTGGGTTCCAGGAGGCAAAGCGCGAGCGCGGCGCAGCCGAGGGCCTTGAGCGCCGCGAGGCCCCAGCGCCAAGGGTGACCGGCGGCCCGGTAGTAACCCCACGCCAGTGCGGCAAGCGCGCCGGCTCCGGCGGCGAGCGCGGGCCAGAGCCAGGGTCCGGCGGAAAAGGTGAGCGTGGACCCCATCGGTCAGCGGTCCTTCCCCAGTTCCTCGTAGTAGCGTCGCACCGCCTCGGCGAAGCGGGCGGGCACGGGATCACGGTCGAGCGGCACAAGCGGATCCCTCGATTCCCGCCGCGCGAGGTCCTCCGCCACACGGCTGCGCACCTCAAGCAGCGGGCGCAGAATCTGGAGTTGCACGGAGGCCCAGTCGGGCTTGCGGCGGTCCTGCCGGAAATCGCGGCGCACCGCGCGCGCGCGCTCGCGGGCGGAGGCGAGGGCGTTGCGCAACTCCGAAGACTCGACTAGGTCCTCGACGTCGCGGAGGCGCTCGCTCCAGCTGTTAAATTCCTCGCCGGTGAGCGGGCCGCGGGTGACGGCGCCGCCGAAATCTCCGCCGCCGCCGATCCCGCCGCGCCCCTCCCCTGCATTAAAAAGTGTATCGAGGCCGAGGGACTCCCGGCCGCCACCAGAGCCACCGCCGCGGCGCACGGGGCGCGGGCCATCGGCAGCCATCCGCTCGCCGGCCGGGCGGGCCTCG
>VHCI01000007.1 GCA_016871775.1 Verrucomicrobiota bacterium
CGGCAGGAGCTCGAAGGTTTCCGCCAACCAGAAGCGGAGCGGCTTGGGCAGGTTGGTCATCTCCTCCCAAGAGCGGACGCGATTTTTATAGAGCCAATCGAGGATCTGTCGGGCCCGGAACCCAGGTTCGCCGCGCTCGCGCAACCGGGCGGAGAGTGAATCGAGCGTTTCCCCGGTCAGCGGCGGTCGTGCGGGCACGTATCTCATGCCGGCGGGGCGCTCAGGTCCGGGCTTCGTGCAGGGCCACGATGCCCAGCGTCAGGCGTCGGGCGGAGATGGACTGGAAGCCGGCGGCGCGGATCTCCCGGCCGAGCGCCTCGTGGTCGGGGAAGGCGCCAATCGACGCGTTCAGGTAGTCGTAAGCGGCGCGGTCCCCGGTCACCCAACCTGCCACGCGCGGCAGCAAGTACTTCAGGTAGAAATAGTAGATGGGCCGGAACCAATCGTAGGGCTGGGAAAACTCGAGGATGTACAACCGGCCGCCCGGGCGGAGGACTCGCCGCAGTTCAATTAGGCCGCGGGCCCGGTCCGCCAGGTTGCGGAGCCCGAAGGAGATGGTGGCCGCTTCCTGGGTGGCGCTGGCTAGCGGCAGATTAAGGCCGTCGCCGGGAGCGAATCGGACACGATCATAACGGCCGGGCGGCGCGGCTCGTTGTCTCGCCTCGGCCTGCGCTAGCATCGGGGGGCAAAAGTCGAGCCCGAGCACCGGGACGGAGGGTCCGAGGGCGCGCGCCAGCGCGAAGGCGATGTCTCCGCTGCCCGTGGCAACGTCTAGCACAGAAGCGGGGGCCTGACGGCGGACGGCGGCGACGAGCCGGCGGCGCCACCAACGGTCGAGCCCGCCGGACAGGATGATGTTGGCCACGTCGTAGCCGCGGGCGATGCGCCCGAACATCGATTGCACGGCCTGAGGGTCCGGCGAAGACATGGCGCGACAGGCGTCGAAAACCGCGCGGAAGGCAAGTCGGTCATAAGGGTTGACGTAATTCCAGACCGGCAAATACCTTATGAGGCGAAACGTTTCGAACAACAAGAGGACCCACCCATGGCAAACCTGACCAAACGTGAGATCGTGCTGGAAATCTACAAACAGACGGGCTTTCCGCAGAAGCAGATCGTAGACACGGTGCAGCAGACGCTGGACATCATCCAAGCTGCGCTGGCGGACGGGCGGAATGTGGAATTGCGCAACTTCGGGGTTCTGGAGGTGCAGGTGCGCAAGCAGCGCGTCGGCCGCAACCCGAACAAGCCCGAGGCGGAGGTCATCATCCCGCAGCGGGCGGTGGTGAAATTCAAGTCGGGCAAGGTGCTTAAGCAGCAGCTCAAGAAGATCGATCTCGCGAAGATCCAGCCCCTCAGCCCGTCCGACGGGAAGGAAGAGATTTGATCCGGGTGGCTTTCTGCGCGGTCTTTTCGTTCGCCCTGCTGCGGCGCGCGGCTTGAAGTGGGGTCTTATGGCCTCGTTTCAGACTCTTCCCGGCTTCCGGGAATGCTATCCGGAGGACCTTGCCCTCCGCAGTCACCTTTTTCGCCGTTGGCGGCAGGCGGCCGGGGTCTTCGGGTTTGCGGAGTACGATGCGCCGGTGCTCGAGCCACTCGACCTCTACCGCGCCAAGTCGGGGTCCGAGATCGAGGCGCAACTCTTCAGTTTCACCGACAAGGGTGGTCGCGAGGTTGCGCTGCGGCCGGAGATGACCCCGACGGTATGCCGGTTGGTGGGAGCGCGGGCAAACACCCTGCGAAGGCCCATCAAGTGGTTCAGCATCGGCGAATTCTTCCGCTACGAACGGATGCAGAAGGGGCGGGGACGCTGTTTCCACCAGTTTAATGCGGACATTTTCGGCGAGGCTGGACCGGAGGCTGAAATCGAGCTAATCGCGCTGCTGGTGCAGTGCTTTGCGGCCTTTGGGCTCACGGCCGACGATTTCTACATCCGGCTGAGCGATCGTAACCTCTGGTTTTACTACCTCGAGGCCCTAGGCCTGGACGAGCCCCGCGCGCGGACGGTCCTGACGGTGGTCGACCGGTATGAGAAGAACGGTGACGCCGCCTTCACGGCTTACACCGACGCGTTTGGTCCGCTGCCGGAAGACCTCAAGGCCCGCATCCTCGCTTTCCTAGGGGTGAAGTCCCTGCCCGCGCTGGAGGCGATGCTCGCGCCGCTCGGGGCTGAGAAGCTGGCCGCCCGCCTAGCCGAATGGCGGCAAGTGCTGACGGCGCTCGACGCGATGGGTTGGGGGAGCTTCGTCACGGTCGACCTTGGCGTGGTGCGGGGCCTGGCTTATTACACGGGATTCGTGTTCGAGGCCTTTGACCGCCGCGGCGACCTGCGCGCGTTGGCGGGCGGGGGCCGCTACGACAATCTGGTGAAGAAACTCGGCGGGCCGGACCTGCCGGCGGTCGGGTTTGCGATCGGCGATATGACCTTCTCATTGCTCCTCGAGCAACGAGGCCTGCTTCCGCCCTTGGTGAGCGCCCCGGACGTGTACTGCGTGATTGGCGGGGCCGCGGAACGCCTGATGGCGTTTCGGGAAATCCACGCGCTCCGGGCGGCAGGGGTCCGGGTCGAATACCCGTTGCGCGACCTCGCGTTCGGCAAGCAGTTCAAGGCCGCCGCGGAGTCTGGTGCCCGGCTCGCGTTGATCCTCGGGGGCGACGAGCTGGCGCGCGGGGTGGTCAAGGTCCGCAACCTCGGCCAGCGCAGTGAGGTGGAGGTCCCGCGTGACGCCGTGGTGGCGCACGTGCGCGACTTTCTGGCCGGCAACGGTTAAAGGTCCGCCGGACCGAAGGCGTGCGGCAGCAGGGCGGCGAGTGCGGTCTCGACGCAGCCCTCACCGGCGCAAACGCTGAGCACCGTCGCATCTGGGCCGAACTCGTGTAGCACCTGACGGCAGGCGCCGCAGGGCAGAGTAGGAGTCGGGGTCGGAGTAAAGACCGCAACCGCCCGCAATCGGCGGCTGCCGGCGGCCACTGCGCTGAAGACCGCCGTGCGTTCCGCGCAATTGGTGAGGCCGAACGAGGCGTTCTCCACGTTGCAGCCGGTGAACACGCGACCGTCCGCCATCAGCACGGCAGCCCCTACGGGAAAACGCGAGTACGGGGTGTACGCGGCGGCGGCCGCCCGGCGGGCGGCGACGACTAGGCGCCGGCGCTGGATGGCGGTCAAGGCGGCGGTCATCGGGCGGAGGCTGGGGTGCGCGGAAGGGGAGTCAAGGGGCGGGCCGGGAGGTCCGCGAAAAAGGTTCCGGCCGCGATGCACCCGCCTCCGCCCCGGCCGGCTTCGGGGTGACCCAGAAATTCAGAAGCGATACTGCACGTGCGCGTAGAGGACGTGGGCGTCGAAGTCGTTTAGCCGCACCCCGGTCTCGTACCGGTTGCCCGCGTGCCTGTACCTGAAGGTGTAGACCAGACGCGCGGTCTGCGTCCGGATCCCGGTGCGGGAGGCCTGTTTTGCCCGCGGGCCCTCCCCGAACGGAATCAGCGCCGCCGAGCTGTCGATGAAGTTGTCTGCCCGGAATCACGAGCCTCCGAGGTACAGGTCATGCCCCTTGCCGGCCGCGTAACCGCAGGCAAGGGGGCCGTTTACGTCGCTGTTTCCCTACCACTGGGCGAACGGGAGTGTCGGGGTGCGCAGGGCGTCGTCATTGAGGTCCGGGTCCCCCGTCACGAAGCGGTGGCCGACGGGGCTCCGGGGCGCGCCTTGGGAGAGCACGTACACGCGACGGCGGGCGCTGTTGGCCGGTTCGAGGCCGGCGTTCTGTGAGCGGGTCCGCGATTGCTGGTGGTCGTACTGGGTCACGAGGTGGAGGCCTGGCCGCGGGCACTCGGCGGGCTGCCCATTGAGGTCGCAGGTGTCGAGGTCCTGGCCTGTGTTGAACGCTCGGCAGCGGTCCAAGGGCGAGACGGGGTTGTCGCGCCGGACGTCGTAGTCGTTCACGTTGGCCTTGGAGTTGCCTTGGATCGCAAGTCTGACGCCGGAGCGGGGGAACCAAGTCGAGGTGAAGGCGCAGCGCTGGCTGGAGCGCGTGTGCTCCGTCTCGCGGTCGATCTTCAGCTGCCCGTTACGGGGGAACAGGCGCTGCTCCTCGTGTTTGCCCTCGCCGCGGCTCCAGTCCGCCTTGGCGCTGCGGATCGAGGCTGGCCGGCGGTGTAGCGCACCTTCACCGCGCCGCCGAACTCGTCCCAGGTCTTGCGGTGCTCGCCCTCGACGTCCTCGAGGATCGCGGCGAACGCGGGATCCGCGCTGATGTTGGTCTCGACAGATTCCGCGTCGGTCTTCAGTCGCGGGCGCTCGAAGCGCAGGCGGGTGCCGGCCGCTCTTTATGCCCGCGCGCCGCGCCCACGGCTGCGCGCGGGTTGCCAAACTGGCCGCACGCTTTCGCGGGGGCATCCCGGCCCCCCTGATTCATGGCTGCCTGGAGCAGGCGACCGGGGGCGGAACGTGTGCCACCGGCGCCCTCGTAGCGGCGTCAGGGCGCGACCTCGTAGATTTCGACCAGCGCGTTGCCGGTCTGGGCGTTCGGCCCCGCGTTGGGCGGGCCGCTGACCACTGCCGTGTAGGCGCCGGGCTCGAGATAAACCAGCAGGGCGGCGTCGAGGCTCTGCGCGCCGAGCGCAAAGGCGCGCACGGCGGCAGATGCCTCGCGGATCAGGTTGGCCTCCGGGTCGCGGAACCAGTCGTCGTTGGTCCGTACCAGCGCGGAGCCGCGGAAGAGGTTGAGCTGGGGGTTAGCGAGGACCCCGGGGACGTTGAAAGGGGCGTTGCCCATGGTCGGGCCGACCGCGCGGATGAGCACGCGCTGCGGGGCGGTGCCGCTGATGACGAAGCCCGCGATGAGCGCGGCCTCGGGGGCGACGATGGTGCGCGTGGAGGCGTTGGTGAACCGGCGGCTCCCCGGGGCCTCGCCGGCCGCGGGCACGCCGTAAAGCTCGGCTAGGACGATGCCCTGCCCGCCGCCCACCTGCGCGGTGTAGACGCCTGCCGGGAGGGGGGCGAGGAGGGCCGCGTCGGCGCTGCCCGGCGCTAGGGCGAAGGCGCCGGTGGCCGTCGCGGCCGCGGCGAGGGCGGCGGCCCCGGCGGGCGGCTGGCCCCAGTCGTTGTTCTGCGCGAGGGCAGTGGTCACGCGGAACAGCTGCAGGTTTGGGTCCGGCAGCGCCCCCGCGACGTTGAATGGCGGCCGGCCAATGCCCGGCCCGACCGCGCGTAGGAGCACAGACTTCGCCGCCGCCCCGCCCGTCGCAAACCCGAGGATGAGCGGCGCGCCCGGCAGACTGACCCCGCGGACGGAAAGGTTCACCAACTGCTCTTGGCCGAGGAGCGCCTCGATCGCCCCGGCGAGGGTGCCCGTGGTGCCCGCGGCGGTGCGGACCGAGCCGCGGACCGCGCCTGCCGCGAATCCCAGATCCAGAGTGGCTCCGCCGTTGGAGGTCACTCGCAGGCGGCCGGTCGCATCCAAACGTCCCGCCGCGTTGTCCGCGGCGGCGCCGCCGGACGTGACCACGAGGACCTGACCATCGGGGGCGACGAGCGCGTGTCCCCGGCCGCCGCCGCTCCCAACGAGGGCCAAACGGTACAGTCCCGCCGCGGCGAAGGGGGCTTCGGCGCGGATCCTCGTCCCAGTAAAGGTCTCATTGAGGGCAGCGAGGGTCAGCTGGGCCGAGCCCGTGAGCTCGTCGAGCGTCCCGGTGGCGACAAAGGCGCGCGGGGTCGCCTCGCTGGTGGAGCCGGTGCCGCGCACGTCGCCCCGGAGGTCCACGGTGGCGTCGAGCAGGACGATGGCGGTGCCGCTTGAGGGGACAGGCGCGAGCAGCGCAGCGGTGCCGTCGGCGCGCACGAGCAGGAAGCCCTCGCTGCCTCCGGAAAGCCGGCCGGCATAGGTGCCCGTGAAGTCACGTACCGTCACGGTCAGGGCGGCAGCCGCGCTGGTGGCGGTGCCGAGGGCGTTGGCGGCGAGAACGTCGTAGGCGCCGGCCGCAGCCACGGTCGCAGGCGTCAGGCGAAGGATGGTTCCGGTCTGCCCGGGAAGCGGAGTGCCGTTACGCCGCCATTGTAGCGCCGGGGCGGGAAAACCAGCCACTTCAACGGAGAGGGTGGCTCCGTCGCCGGCCGTCACGGTCAGCGCCGCAGGCTGGCGAGTGAACACAGGGGCTGACTGGACCCTTACCTGTGCCGCGCTGGAGTCGCTGCCCGCGAGGTTGGTCACCGTCACCGCGTAGCGGCCGGTGTCGGCAAGGGTGAGCGCGGCCAAGGCGAGTTCGGTGCGCGTGGCGCCAGGGATCGCGACGCCGTCGCGACTCCATTGGAAGGCGGGAAGGGGCGTGCCCACGGCGGAAGCGCGCAGAGTGAGAGCGGTGCCCGCCAGCGGCGACTGGTCGGTCAAGCGTACGGTGAGGTAGGGGGCGAGGCTGCCGACCAGAAACCGGATGGTGCGCTCCACGGGGACCGCAGCGGCGTAGGTGGCGTTGCCCGCCTGCGTCGCCCGCACGACCACGTCTCCCCCCTCACTGGTGAGCAGGTTGCCCGCGAGCGACGCCGCCCCGGAAACCAGCGTCACCTTCACCGGTAGTCCCGACGAGGCGGTGGCGGTCAAGCGCACACCGCTGCCGGCTGCGACCACCAACGCGGGCAGGTCGAGGCTGATGGCCTGCGGGCGCGGGGACACGAAGACCCAAGCCGGCAGGCTGGTGGCGCTCCCACTTGGATTGGTTACGACGACGTCATACCGGGCGCGCGGGATCGCGAGCGAGGCCGCAAACATCAGGACCGGGGCGTTCTCGCCGGGCAGGCCGGCGCCCTCCCGGCGCCACTGGAAGGAGAGGTTCGCCCCTTCGGCCGTGACCCTCAGGATGACGATGTCGTCCGGATAGACGCTGGTGCCTTCGGGTTGGGCAGAAATTACGGGGGGTAGGGGGGCTTGGCCTCGCAAGGAGGTTACGACCACGAGGAGGCAGAAAGCGAGGAATCCGGGGCGCATCGGAGAGGTTGAAACAACCGGAAGGGGCGATGTCCACGGCGGGGTTGCGTGAAAATCAGGGGTAGTGCCCGGCGGCTGGCGTCGTTCACTGCTGACATCACCGTTTACATCCGCCTTGCTTTGCTGCACCTTCTCACCGTGGTCGCTTCTCGTGGCCTCCGCCTCCTTCCGCATGCGCCTTCGTCTTCTTCGAGCCTCCTGCCTCGCCCTTGTCGGCCTCGCCGCGGGGAGCCTCCACGCCCAAGCCCCTGCGGGAACCCCCGCCCCCGCTCGGACGGAGGAGGATACCGTCAACCAAATCATGCTGCCGGACGCGGACTTGGACACGGTACTCAATGTCTACGAGCAGCTCACTGGCCGGATGGTGATCCGCCCCCAGCAGCTGACCGCGGCGACCTATAATCTCCGAATCAAGCAGGCGGTCACCAAGGCGGAGGCGATCATCGCGGTCGAAACGGCGCTTGCGGTGAACGGTATCGGCCTTTCCCCTCTGGGCGACAAGTTTCTTAAAGTGGTGAACATCCAGGCCGTGCGTCAGGAGGCTCCGGAGCTAATCACCGGCTCCGCCTTCGACCGGCCGGCTACGGGCAAGGCCGCCTCCAAGATGTTCACCTTGGAGTTCGCCCGTGCCCAGGAGGTGGCCCCGATGATCACCGGCCTCCTGAATGCGCTTTTTGGCGGCCCGGTCATCCTCGCCTCCGCGAACGCCCTGCTCGTTACCGACAGCGTCAGCAACCTGCAGCGGGTCGAGACTGTGCTCCAGCACATCGACCGGCCGAACACTGCGGGGATGAAACCCAAGTTTTACCAGTTGAAGGACGCCAAGGCCAGCGACCTGGTGAACAAGCTTCGTGGCATCCTCACCGGCACGCTCCAGCAGCAGATCGGCACTGCCACCTCCTACAGCGCCGACGACCGCACCAATCAAGTCATCCTCGTCACCGACCCGCGCCAGCACGCTTTCTTCGACGACCTGATCGAAAGCCTTGATCGTCGGGCCGACCCGAACACCCGCAACGAGGTTATTTACCTCAAGCACGCCAAGGCCACGGACGTGGTTAACGTGCTGAGCCGCATCATCTCGGGGACCAACACCGCGCTCCAGCGGCAGGGGGCCGCCGGCCCGCGCCCGGCCGCGCCCGCCGCGAATCCTAGCCAGCCCGCCCCGGGCGCGGTGCCCGCCCCTACGATCGTCTCCGCCTCCAATGCCCAGAGCGACGGCAATAACGAGTTCAGCTCGCTCATGACCGTGGTGAACGACGACCGCAGCAACGCCGTGGTCGTTTTCGGCACCTCGGACGACATCCGCCTCGTCCGCGCCCTGATCGACAAGCTCGACATTGTGCTACCCCAGGTGCGCATCGAGGTGGTCATCGCCGAGGTCACCCTTGACAACCAGCACACCAGCGGGATCGGCGCGCTCGGGCTCAAGATTGAGGGCGATAAGCTGGTCGGTTTCACCGGCAGTACGGCCGGGCTGGCCATCTCCGGCGGCGCCATCTCGCGCAGCGCCGCGGTTTCTGGCGCCCGCGACCTTGCCGCCGAGATCGCGTTCAACACCGCGCCGCGCTCGCGCAACAACGCCATTACCACCCAGCCCGTCGTCGTCACCAGCCACGGCAAGCAGGCCAAGTTCTTCAACGGCGAGACCCGCCCCGTCGTCACCGGCACGATTCAGTCCGCTGCCGGCGTCAGCACCGGCCTCGCTTCCAGCTCTACCGTCACCCAGCAGCAGATCGGCACCACGCTCACGGTCACGCCCTTTATCGGCATCGACGGGGCGGTGCAGCTGGACTTGGTCCAGACCGTTGAGGACGTGATCGGCGAGGTGCTGGTCGACCAGAACAAGCAGTACGTGATCGGCCGGCGCGAATCGACCAACTACGTCTCCGCCAAGTCGGGTGATATCATCGTCATCAGCGGCTTCCGCAAGAACTCCTCCCTCCGTAGCTCCAGCCGCTTCGGCCCCATCCCGATCATCGGCGACCTGCTTGGCGCGCGCTCCCGCGGCCAGACGGTGTCCGACCTCGTGTTTTTCGTCCGCCCGGTGGTTCTCACCAATACGCCCGCGATCGACAACGCTGACGCCTACCGGCGGATTGACAGCTGGCCCTCCCGCGACGAGGTCAAGAAGGAGTTGGATCCCTCCTACGTGGCCCCGCCCCGCTCGACGATCGACCGTCTCCTCGGAAAATGAGCGCCGTCGCGGACCTTCAGGCCCCTGCCGCGGGGCTCCTGCCCGCCGCGCTTGCCGAGAAACTCACGGACGAGCAGTGCCAGGCGCTTGCCGAGGCCCCCCGCGGGCAACGGCTTGCGATGCTGGCCGCCGCGCTCGCGCGGCCCGAGATCGAGGTGTTGCCCGCTCTCGCCGCCGCCGCCGGCCTTGAGGTCGCGAGCAACCTCGAGGCCGATGCCGAGGCCCGCGGGTTGCTCCCGGCCCGCCTTGTCCACGAGTACCAGATTATCCCCCTGCAGTTGGCGCGCGCCAGCACCACTCCTTCTCTGCCGGTGCCGGATCTCGAGCGCCCGCTCCACCTCGCCGCGGCATGGCTGCCGGACGCGGACATGGCCGCGTGGATCCGCACCTTCACCGCCCGGCCGCTGAGGTGGCACCTCGCGGTTCCCGAACGCGTGCACCAGCTGATCATCGAGAACTTCGGCGTTGGCGCCGGCTCCCTTGAGGACGGGGAGGAGGATTACATCGCGCCCGCGGCTCAGGCCGCTGCGGAGGAGGTGGTCGACGAGGAGGCGGCGGTGGTCCGCTTCGTTACCGATGTCATCTCCCAGGCGGTGGCGGACCAGGCCACGGACATTCACTTTGAACCCCAGGAGGCGCAGCTGCGCATCCGCTACCGGGTCGACGGCCTGCTGGTGCCGGTCCCGGTCCCGGAGAACCTGCTACGTTTCCAGGACGCGATCATCTCCCGCCTCAAGATTATGGCGCGGATGAACATCTCCGAGAAGCGCCTGCCGCAGGACGGCCGCATCAACTTTCGCGCCGGCGGCGTGACGCTCGACATCCGCGTTTCGACCGTCCCGACGATCTACGCGGAATCGATCTCCCTGCGCCTCCTCAACCAGAAGAAGGAGGCGTTTTCGATGGACCGCCTCGGGATGAGCTTGGAGGAGCAGGCGGCAATTGGCGAGGTCCTCGACACTCCCCACGGCATCATCCTCGTCACCGGCCCGACCGGTTCCGGCAAGAGCACCTCGCTCAACGCCTTCCTGCGGAAGATCAACTCCACCGACCTCCGCATCATCACCATCGAGGACCCGATTGAGTACGAGGTGCCCGGAGTGAACCAGATGCAGGTGCGGCCCGAGATCGGCCTGACCTTCGCCGAAGCCCTGCGCCACGTGCTGCGGCAGGATCCGGACGTGATCATGGTGGGTGAGATCCGGGACAGGGACACGGCCGAGATCGCGATCCGCGCCTCGCTGACGGGCCACTTGGTATTCTCAACTCTGCATACCAATGACGCCCCCGGCGCGATCACCCGCCTCGTGGACATGGGCATCGAGCCCTTCCTCGTGGCGTCGGCGATCGAGCTGGTAATCGCGCAGCGGCTGGTGCGGCGGCTCTGCCCCGAGTGCTCCCGCCCGGCGCCCATCTCGCGGGTGAAGCTGGTCGAAACTCTCGCGATCCTCGGCTGCGATCCGAAGGAGGGGGTGGGAGTGACCGAGCTGGCGGCGCCGGTGGGCTGCGACCGCTGCCGGGGCACGGGTTACCGCGGGCGCATCGGCATCTTCGAAATCTTCCGCCTCAACGAGGAAATGCACCAGCTGGTGCTCAAGCGCGAGAGCACGCGCACCCTTGCCGAGTGCGCCCGCCGTCACGGGATGCGCACGCTCGGGCAGAGCGGCTGGGAGAAGGTGCGCCGCGGCCACACCACGTTCGACGAGGTGCTTCGGGTCATCACCGTGGTGGACAAGTGATGCCCCGTTTCGCCTACAGCGGACGCGATCGCGCGGGGCACCCGGTCACGGCGGAGCTCGAGTGCCCCTCGCGCCGAGACGCCCTGCGGGTGCTCGCCGCCCGGGGCGTACAGGCCCGGACGGTGGAGGAGCTGGCTGCCGGCAAGACGGTCGCCCGCCGCCCGGCCGAGCTCCGGACCGCGCGGATGCTCACCCGGCGCGAGTGCCTGCCCTTCCTCGAGGCGTTGTACGATCTTGTCCACAGCGGTCTGTCCGCTGGCGAGGCCGTGCGGCTGCTTTCGGTTCGCGTCCAGGAGCCGCGGCTCCGCCGGCTTTCCGGCCAGCTTTGGGAACGCATCAGCGAGGGCGCACCCCTGTCGCGGGCGATGGCCGCGAGCACCGCGGTCTTCGAACCGTCGGTCACCAACCTCATTCAGGCGGGGGAGGCGACGGGCTCGCTGAATGACACCCTCGCGCGGCTGATCTCGCACCTGACAGAACAGCGCGAACTGCGGCGGCAGCTGCTCGCCGCGCTGGCCTACCCGGCGTTCATGGTGGTGGTGGCGGGTGGGGTGATCGTGTTCTTTCTCGTCTTCCTGCTGCCGCGGCTAAAGACGCTCCTCACCTCGCTCGGCGGCAAGATGCCCGCTTCGACCTCGCTCCTGATCGGGCTCTCCGAATTCCTGCTCAGCCCGTGGGGCATTGGCCTCGCCGTGGCGGCGGTAGTGGGCTTTAGCTCGTTCCTCGGCTGGCGGCGCACCGCGGCCGGCCGGGCGGCGACGGACGCCTGGCTGGTGCGCCTGCCGCTGACGGGGCCGTTCGTGGTCGCGCAGACGGTGCTTGCCTTCGCCCAGACGCTCTCGGTGCTGCTTGAGAACGGCATCACCGCGGCGGAGGCGCTGCGGATGACGGAGAAGCAGATCGGCAACACCGTGCACCGGTCCGCCTTCCAAGCGGCGATCGCACGCGTGCTCGAGGGCGAGGCGCTGTCCGCCGCGCTCGGCCGCACCGGCTGCTTCCCGGCGCTGGTGCTCGACCGCCTGGCGGTCGGCGAGAACACGGGCAACGTGGTGCCCAGCCTCAAGCAGATCGCCGCGGCCTACCAGAAGCGCATTTCCTCGCAGCTCAACGTCTTCACTAAGGTGATCGCCAGTGGCGTGCTGATGGCGGTGTTCATCTTTGTCGGCTTTATCGCCTTCGCCATCGTGAGCGCGGTCTTCCAAGTCAGCTCCAGCTTCAAGCTCGGCGGTTGAGCGCGGCCGCCGCCCCGCGCCCATCCGCCGGATCCGCGCCCCGCCTCAGAGATCGCGGGCGTGCAGGTTGGTGAAGACCCCGCCCGCTGTCGCCGGTACGAGGGCGAACGGACCTTTGGCCGGCAACCCGGCGGGCAGCGCCGCCTCGGTGGCGCCGCCGCCCTCGCGCGCGATGCGGACCTTGCCGGCCTCGACGGTCACGGTGAAGCGGCTGAACTTCCCCGGTTCCGCGCCCGTCAGGCGTACGGGATGCCCCCGCAACAGCACCACGGCCTCCGCGGGGCCCGCCGCGGGCGGCTGGTAATCGACAATGAACTCCGCCGCGCCCAGTTCCGGGCTGGTCACGAGGGCCGCCTCCAGGCCCGCTCCGGTGCGCGCCGTGAGCCGGCCGTTTCCGACGGTCCAAGCCGCCTCCGTCGCCGCGCTGGTGCGCCAGCCGCGAAGGTCGAGCGCGTTGAAAAGGGCCCGCCAGCCCGGATCCTCCGGCGCCGTCACCTCGGGACCCGCGCCCGAGGAGGGAAGTTCCTTGATCCGCAGGTTGCGGAACTCGACCGGCGAGCCCTCTGACTCAAGCGCGAGGTAGCCCTTGCGGTAGTTTGCGTCATCGCCGCCGCTGACCTCGCGGCCGTTCACGTGCAGGCGGAGCGAGCCGTTCCGGGCCTCGACGCGGTAATGGTTCCACTCCGGCGACGGGCGGCTCCGGTCCTCGATCGGGAAGCTGCGCTTGCCGTTGGTGCGGCCGATGTAGCGCATCGTGGCCCCGTGAATGGCGAACACATCGCCGTGGACGGTGAACCAGTCCGACGCCTTGCCGTTCTTCCGCTGGAAGTCCTCGGCGTAGCCGTGGTCGAGCGCCTGGACCTCGATCCCGCGCAGGAAGGGGACGCCGGGCGCGTTGATGGGTGAGCCCCACACGAAGACCCCGGAGTTGCCGCTGCGGCGCAGGTGGCGCCACTCAAGCTCGAGGATGAAGTTCTCATACTGGCGCTCCGTGCGCAGGCCGCCGATCGGTAGCCCGGTGCAGTGGATCACGCCGTCGCGCACGCTCCAGGTCTCCGGGGCGCAGTTGCCATTCACCCAGCCGCTGAGGTCGCGGCCGTTGAAGAGCGGCGTGAAGCCGTCGGCGTCCGGCGCCGGGGCGGCGGCGCGGGCCAGCGCGGGCAGGAGCAGAATGAGGAGAGCGCGGCGGAGCCGGGCGGGGAGGGTCGGGGGCATCTGGGCGTGATGGCCGCGCGGGTCCCGGCATGCACGCCAGAAAATGAGGCTTCCCCGCCGCCCGTGCCCGCGCTTAGCTCGGCGCACCGCGATGCGCTTGGCCCCGACCCCCACCGCCCCGCCCCTGACGCGCCGCGACTTCCTCGCCCGCTGCGGACTGGGCTTCGGCGCGCTCGGCCTCGCGGCGCTGGCGGGGACCCCGGCCGCGGCGGCTACCGCTTTCGATCCGCTGCGGCCCCTCGCGCCGCGCCCACCGCACTTCCCGGCCCGCGCCCGCCGGGTGATCCACATCTTCGCCAACGGCGGCCCGTCGCAGGTCGACACGTTCGACCCCAAGCCCGCCCTCGCGCTCTGGCACGGGAAGCCGCTCCCGCTCGAGCTCAAGACCGAGCGCCGTACCGGCGCCGCGTTCGCCTCGCCTTTCCGTTTCGCCCGCCACGGCCGCAGCGGCCTCGAGGTCAGCGAGCTCTTCCCCCACGTCGCCTCCTGCGCGGACGAGCTCGCCGTGATCCGCTCGATGCGGGCCGACGTGCCCAACCACGAGCCCTCGCTGATGCTGATGAACTGCGGCGACGCGCGCCTGCCGCGGCCCAGCCTCGGCTCCTGGGTCACCTATGGCCTCGGCTCCGAGAACCAGAATCTGCCCGGCTTCGTCGCGCTGTGTCCCGGCGGGTACCCGATCCAGGAGTCCCAGAATTGGCAGAGCGCCTTTCTGCCGGGCATCTTCCAAGGCACACACGTCGACACGCGCCATCGGGAGGTGGAGCGGTTGATCGAGCACATCCGCAGCCCGCTCACCGGCCCCGCCGACCAGCGTGCCCAGCTCGACCTCCTCGCCCGCCTCAACGCCCGCCACGCGGCCGCGCGCGCCGCTGATCCGCGGCTCGAGGCCCGCATCCAGTCCTTCGAGCTGGCCTCGCGGATGCAGCTCGAGGCCACCGACGCCTTCGACCTCGCCCGGGAACCCGCCGCGATGCGGGAGCGCTATGGCGACACCACCCACGGCCGGCAGCTCCTCATCGCCCGCCGTTTGCTCGAGCGCGGCGTGCGTTTCGTCCAGGCTTGGCACGGACAGGGCCAGCCGTGGGACAACCACGATGACCTCGAGGTGAACCACCGCCGCTTGGCCCGCCAGAGCGACCAGGCGATAGGCGCCCTCCTGCGCGACCTGCGCGAGCGCGGGATGCTGGACGAGACGCTGGTGGTCTGGGGCGGCGAGTTCGGCCGCACCCCGGTGGTGGAACTGCCCACGGCCGGCGCCAACGCGGGCAAGGTCAACGGCCGCGACCACAACCACCACGGCTTCACGATGTGGCTCGCCGGCGGCGGCGTCCGTGGGGGGATGGTCCACGGCGCGACCGACGAGTTCGGCTTCCGCGCGGTCGAGAAGCCGGTGCACGTGCACGACCTCCATGCCACCCTCCTCGCGCTGCTGGGCTTCGACCACGAGCGGCTCACCTACCGCCATGCCGGCCGCGATTACCGCCTGACCGATGTCCACGGCCAGGTGGTGCGGGAGCTGATCGCGTGACCTTGCGTGGCCTCTCCCTGCTGGGGTTCGTCTTGGCCCCGGCCGCGGCCGCTGCCGGCCTGAGCCCCGAGGAGGAGGCCTTCTTCGAGTCCCGCATCCGGCCGGTGCTGGCCGAGCACTGTTACCGCTGCCACAGCGCCCGGGAGGGCAAAGCCAAGGGTGGTCTCCAGCTGGACACCCGGGAGGCCCTGCGGCGAGGCGGGGATTCCGGGCCCGCGCTCGTGCCGGGCGATGCCGAAAAGGGCCTGCTGCTCGCCGTCGTCCGCCCGGGTAATCCCGACCTGCAGATGCCCCCAGCCGACGCGGGACCGCCGCTGACCCCGGCGCAGGTCGCCGACCTTGAGGCGTGGATCCGCCGCGGGGCGCCCGACCCCCGGGAGGGCGCCGCCGCGCCGACCGCCGCCGAGCTCGCGCGCACGCACTGGGCGTTCCAACCGCCACGCGCCCCCGCGTTGCCCCCGGTCCCCGGCGCCGCCGCCGATCCGATCGAGGCCTTCCTCCGGGCCACCCCGGGCGCCCCCGCCGCCGCGGCCGCGCCTGAAGCCGACGCCCGGACGCTCCTGCGGCGCGTGAGCTACGCGCTCACCGGCCTGCCCCCGACCCCGGAGGAAACCGACACGTTCGTCCTCGAGCACGCCGCCGACCCCGGCGCCTACGTGCGCGCGGTGGAACGGTTCCTCGCCTCCCCGGCCTACGGCGAACGCTGGGGTCGCCACTGGCTCGACGTGGCCCGCTACGCCGACACCCAGGGCTACCTCGTGGGCGAGGCCGAGCGCCGCTTCGCCTTCTCCCACACCTACCGCGACTACGTGATCCGGGCGTTCAACGCCGACCTGCCCTACGACCGCTTCCTCACCGAGCAGCTCGCGGGCGACCTGCTCGCGTCCGGCGAGGACCGGAGCCCGCTCGCCGCCCTCGGCTTCCTCACCCTCGGCCGGCGGTTCCTCAACAATCAGAACGACATCATCGATGACCGGATCGACGTCGTCACCCGCGGCCTCCTCGGGCTGACCGTCGCCTGCGCCCGCTGCCACGACCACAAGTCCGAGCCGGTCACGATGCGGGATTACTACGCGCTGCACGGGATCTTCGCCTCCTCGGAGGAACCGGCCGAGAAACCCCTGCTCGCGCCGGTGACGGACACCCCGGAGCACCGCGCCTACCTCGCCAAGCGCGCCGCGACCGAGGAGCGGGTGCGGGCCCGCGAGCGCGAGGAGGTGGACAAGTTCCTCGCGGGCATCCGCGCGCGGACGGGGGACTACCTCCTCGGGGTCCACGATTCCGCCCGGCTCCCGCCCGACGCGAAGCCGGAACTCTTCGCGGGGGAACGGAAGCTCAACCCGGAGTTCCTGCGGCGCTGGCGCGAGTTCCTCGCCTCCCCGGAGGCGGCCGCGCACCCGGTCCTCGCCCCGTGGTTCGCACTGGTCGCGCTGCCGGCGGAAGGATTCGCCGCCGCGGCCGCCGATCTCGTCTGCGGCTGGTCCGACACTCGCCCACCCGGCCTCGATCCGACGGTGGTCGCCGCGCTCGCTGGCGTGGCGCGACCGCTGGGCTCCCCCGCCGACGTCGCAGCGGTTTACAACCGCGTGTTCGCCGCCGCCGGCCCCGCCCCGGCCTCCGCGGACTCCGCCCCGCCCTCCGGTCCGCGGGCGCTGGCCGCAGCGGACGCCTTTGCCGGTACGCTCCCGTTCCCCGCGGCGGCTGCCCTGATCCGGCGCCAGCTTGACACCCGCACGGCGGCGATCCGCCGCGAGTTGGCGGCGCTCGAGTGGACCGAACCCGGCGCCCCGCTGCGCGCGATGGCGCTGGCGGACCGCGCGCAGCCGCGCGATTCCGCCGTGCTCCTCCGAGGCAATCCCGCGAACCGGGGCCCCGTCGTGCCGCGCGGCGTGCTCACCCTCATCGCCGGCGCGGATGCCGCCCCCGTCGCGGCGGGCAGTGGCCGCCTCGAACTGGCGCGGGCGGTGGCGCGGGCGGACAATCCGCTGACCGCCCGCGTGTTCGTCAACCGCGTCTGGGCCTGGCACTTCGGGGAGGGGCTGGTGCGAACCCCGAGCGACTTCGGCGTGCGCACGGTGGAGCCGGAGTTGCGGGACCTGCTCGACTGGCTGGCGGCGGACTTCATTGCTGGGGGCTGGTCGGTGAAGCGGCTCCAGCGTCGGATTTTGCTCTCTGCGGCCTACCGCCGCGCGGGGGAGGCGCCGGCGGCCACCCTTGCGGCCGATCCCGAGAATCGGCGGCTGACGCGCTTTCCCCGCCGCCGCCTCGATTTCGAGGGCCTGCGCGACACCTTCCTCGCGGTCTCCGGACGGTTGGAGACGCGGTTGGGCGGTCAAGCCGAGGACCTGTGGCGTGAGCCGTTCTCGACCCGCCGGACGGTGTACGGCTTCATCGACCGCCAGAACCTCCCGGGCGTCTTCCGCGCTTTCGATTTTCCCAACCCCGACGCCTCCGCGGCCCAGCGCTTCGCGACCACGGTCCCGCAGCAGGCCCTGTTCCTCCTCAACAGCCCATTCGCGCTTGAGATGGCGCGCGCCTTGGCCGCCCGGGTCGAGGCGGCCGCGGTGCCGGGATCCGCGCGCTTCGAGGCCTTGTTCCGCTTCGTGCACCAGCGCGCCCCGGACCCCGCGGAGCGGGAGTGGGCGGATCAGTTCCTTGCTATGGAGGCCCCGGCGCCGTCGGAGCTATCGATTGCGGCGGAAGGCCAGGCGGGGCAACCCCCGCTGAGCAGGCTGGCGCAGCTCGCGCAGGTCCTGCTGTTGGCCAACGAAACGGCGTTCGTGGATTGACGATGCCCGCGTGGCGGCGGAAGGTGTTAATCGTATGTCTGCTGCCCGCCTCGTCCTCCCGGTCCTGCTCCTCGCGCCACTGGCCTTTGCCGCCGCCCCGGCCGTTGATTCCCTCGCCCACCGCAACACCTACGCCCAAGCCTACGGTGCCACCAAGGGCGCCACCGAAGTCGATCCGGCGAAGGATCTCCCGCGTTACCCAGCGGTCGCACCGGCGGACGCGCTTGCCACCTGGCAGGTAAAGCCGGGCTTCCGCCTCGAGCTGGTCGCAAACGAGCCGCAGGTGCGCGACCCGGTCGCGGTGGCGTTCGACGAGAACGGCCGGATGTTCGTCTGCGAGATGATCGACTATTCCGAGGAACGGGACCGCAACCCGCACCTCGGCCGCATCTCGGTGCTCGAGGACCGGGACGGCGATGGGTTCTACGAGACGAGCCGGGTGTTCGCCGACAACCTCCCGTGGCCCAACGGTCTGATCTGGGCCCACGGGGGCCTCTACGTGGGCGCCACGCCGGACATCTGGCGCTTCGAGGACCGCGACGGCGATGGCCGTGCAGAGGTGCGCGAGAAGGTCTTCACCGGGTTCGGCACGGGTCTGTCCCGCCTCAACGTCCAGTCAATGTTCAACAGCTTTATCTGGGGGCCCGACAACCGCATCCACGTCCAAGGCGGCACCGGCAACCGCGGCCTGATCCGCTCACTGCGGCGCCCCGAACTTCCCGCGGAGGAACTGGGCGGCCGCAACTTCTGGTTCGATCCCCGCACCCACGCCTTCGGCTTCATGCCCGGCGGCGCGCAGTACGGCATGAGCTTCGACGATTTCGGCCGGCGCTTCGCCTGCTCCAACTCGGACCACCTCCAATTCTGGGTCTATGATGGCCGCTACGCCGAGCGGAACCCCCACTTCACCCCGCCCGTCCCGCGCCAGAGCATCGCCGCCGACGGCGGCGCCGCCGAGGTCCACCGCATCAGCCCCGACGAGCCCTGGCGCATCATCCGCACCCGCTGGCGCATCGGCGGCGTGGTCCGCGGCATGGTTGAGGGCGGCGGCCGCGTCAGCGGCTATTTCACCGGGGCCTCCGGCACGCACGTTTACCGCGGCGATGCCTACGGCCCGGACTTCGTCAACAACACCTTCAGCGGCGATTCGGGCGGCCAGCTCGTCCACCGCAAGCGGTTGCACGAGGACGGCGCGAGTCTCGTCGGCCGCCGGCCGGACGACGAGCAGGGCTTTGAATTCGCGGCGAGCCGCGACTCCTGGGTGCGGGTGGTCAACTTCGCCAACGCTCCCGACGGCACGTTGCACCTCTGCGATATGTACCGCGAGGTGATCGAGCACCCGTGGAGCATCCCGGACGAAATTAAGCGCCACCTCGACCTGAACGCGGGCAACGATCGCGGCCGCATCTACCGGCTCGTGCCCACCGCCGCCGCGTGGCGCCGCCGCGCGAATCCGGCCCTCGGCGCGGCCGACACCGCGACCCTTGTCGCGACCCTTACGCATCCCAACGGCTGGCACCGCGACACCGCCTCGCGCCTGCTCTACGAGCGCCAGGACCGAGCGGCCGTGCCGCTCCTCGTTCGCCTGGTCCGGGAGGCAGCCCCCCCGACCGCCCGCCTTCACGCCCTCGGGGCGCTACAGGGCCTCGGTGCCCTCGACGGCCAGACACTTGCGGTGGCGGCCGACGACCGGGACGCGCACGTGCGCGAGCGCGCCATCGCCCTCTCGGAGCCGCTGCTGGAATCGGGCCAGGCGCCCGCGGCCCTGCTCGCCGCCCTTGATCGCCGGGCCGGGGACGCCAGCCCGCGGGTGCGGATGCAGCTCGCGTTCAGCGCCGCCTATTCCCCGGCCCTTGCTCCTGCGCTGGCCCGGATCGCCGCCCAGGACCACGCGGACCAATGGATTTCCGTCGCGCTCCTCACCAGTCCGCCCCCGGTGATCGCGGCCACGCTCCTGCCGGCAATGACGCAGGATCCGGCGCTCGCGCGCCGGGCGGCCCCGTTCGTCGCCCGCCTGATCGAGACCCGCGCCGCGACCGCAGCCGCCGGCGACCTCGCGCCGCTCATCGATTTCATCGCCCAGCCCGGCACGAGCCCCCTGTGGATCCGTGCCCTGGGTGAGGGCCTGCGCCGCGCCGGCTCCGGTATCGCGCAGGCGGACCGCGGGCGGAAGCTCGACGCCGTCTTCACCCGGGCGGCCGCCCGCGCCCGCGACGTTTCCGTCCCCGCCGCTGAACGGCTCGAGGCGATCGAACTGATCTCCGTGGGCGGCGCCGCGCAGGCCCGGCCTGCCCTCGCGGCCGCGCGCGCCGCGGGCCAACCTGAAGTGGTGCAGGCCGCCGCCGTGCGCGCCCTCGCCCAGCAGACCGGGTCCGAGGTGGCGACGATCCTCCTCGATCATTGGCAGTACGCCCCCAAGGCGAAGGACGCCGCTCTCGCCGCGCTGCTGGCCCGGGAGGAGCGCACCAGGGTGCTTCTTGACGCGGTCGCGGCTGGCAAAGTGCCTGCGGCAGATTTCTCGGCCTCCCAGATCGAGGCGCTCGCCCGCCACAAGCACGAACCCACCCGCGCCCGCGCCCGCGCCGTGCTGGCCACCGTCATCCCGCCCTCCCGCGAGGAGGTGGCCGCGAAGTTCCAGCCCGCCATCACCCTGACCGGAGATGCGTCGCGGGGACACGGCATCTACGCCGGCCGCTGCAGCGTCTGCCACCGCGCGGGAGGGGAGGGGCTGGAGCTTGGGCCGGACCTGCTCACGGTGAAGTCCCGCGGCCGCGATTCGCTGCTGGCCGCGATCATCAACCCGCATCAGGAAGTCGCGCCCCAGTACATCGCCTACGAGGTGAACACCAAGGATGGGAACGCCTTTCTAGGGATGATCTCCCGCGACGAGGCCTCGAGCCTCTCCCTGCGGATTATGGGCGGCGCGGAAGTCACGCTCGCGCGGTCGAACATCCGGGGCAGTTCCTCCTCCGGCAAGAGCCTGATGCCCGAGGGCCTTGAGGCGGGGCTTTCGGTCCACGAGATGGCCGACCTTCTCACGTTCATCGAGCAACTCAAGTGAGCGCGGGTCATCCGCGAGTGCGAAGGACGCTCCGGTCGCGCTGGCTCACTTGAGCGGAGATGTGATCTCGGTGCGGGAGCGCGCGCGATAGGTGGAAGAAAAGGGCTTACCGAGCAGAACGGTCAGGAGCCATGGCGCGACGGTCGCCGGTGCTAGGGTCGCGGCGTCAAAGAGTCCTGTCCTCGACTTGAGCAGGAAACCGAGGCCCGCGCCGATCAGCGGGAGAAGCGGAAAGAAAGCGGAGGGCAGGCCGGGACCGATGGCCAGCACGAGAGTGAGCGCCAGCGAGAACACCGCGACGGCGGGGTCTAGGCCGCCGAGCGCCAGCCCGGCGAGGTAAGCGAACGGGGCGTGAATTGTTTTTGGCTCGCGGCTCCAACATTGTAGCAGTGCGCCGACCAGCAAAACCCCGGCCCGAAGCAGCCGCGGGGGATAGGCATCGATGCCCGCGGAGATCAGATCCTCGGCGGTAGCTGCACCCAGCAGGCCGGAGCCAACCCCGGCCCGCACGAGGTCGAGCCAATGGAGCCTGAAGAAAAGGGTGCGCGGCCAGTAGCCGTGCCAGCCAATGTCGACCACCCGGTGGCGGGCTTTCCTTCCCTGCAGCAGCGCGATGGGCGTCCAAAGCAGCACCACGGCGGGCAGGAAAATGAGCCAGTTGACCGACATTCGGTGAAGATGGGAGATTTACAAGGTGGAGTGGAGGAAAAACGCGGCCCGCCCGGCGGTTTTAGCGGGCCCCGGGGGCCTGCCACGGCACGCCGCCACCGCGTTGAATCTGCGCGCTCAGGGCGGCCTGCAGCTCCCGAACGACGCGCGGTTCCTTCGCGGCAACGTTGGTGCGTTCTCCGGGGTCCTGCGCGAGGTCATAGAGCTCGAGCGCGCCGTAGGGGGAGTTGCGCAGCAGCTTCCAGTTTCCGCGGATGAGCGCGTGGTAATCCTGGCCGCCGTACGCCGGCCCGCCCTCGCGTCGCACAAAGTACAGGTCGCGCGGGCCCGCGGGCGGCGGCCCGCCGCGCAGGTGACCGAGCAGGCTCCGCGCGTCCAGATCCGCCGGGAGCGCCACGCCGGCGGCCTCCAGGGCCGTGGGGAATAGGTCGAAGGTTTGACCCGCGTAGCCTGAGGTCGTCCCCGCCGCCACCTGCCCGGGCCACCGCACCAAGAACGGCACCCGCAGCCCGCCGTCGTAGTGGCTCTGTTTCCCGTCCCGCCACGGGTCGTTGTTCTGCGCGTGCGGCAGGGAGCCGCCGTTGTCCGAAGTGAAGACCACCAGCGTGCGCGCGGCCAGGCTGGTTTCGTCGAGGGTCGTCAGGACCTTCCCGATGGCCTCGTCGAGGTGTTCCACGAAGGCCACGTTCAGCGCGCGCTTCGGGTCGAGGCCCGGCAGGCGCCGCTGCACCCGCTCGAGGTAGGCCCCGGGGGGCTCGATGGGGAAGTGGGGCGCATTGTAGGCGAGGTAGAGGAAGAAGGGCCGGTCCGCCCGGGCCCGCTCCCGCAGGTACGCTTGGGTCCAAGTGGTGAAGACGTCCGTCGCGTGGCCCTCGGCGGTGATGACCTCTGCGTTGCGGCGCAGGTAATTCTGCCCGTGGCGGAGGTGGCCGGTGAAGCTGTCCATCATATCCCCGAGGAAGCCGTGGAAGTAATCGAAGCCGCGCTCGGTGGGCAGGTTCGGCCGGTCGAGGCCGAGGTGCCACTTGCCGACGTGGGCGGTGTGGTAGCCCGCGGCGCGCAGGACATCGGCGAGAGTCGGGAGGCCCGGCGCGAGGAAGCCGAAGGAGTTAGCCGCCTGCGTCCGGATCACGCCCGGTACGCCCACGCGGTCCGGGTGCCGCCCGGTGAGCAGCGCCGCCCGCGCGGGGGAGCAGACGGTGCAGTTGGAACGCATCGCGGTGAACCGCATCCCGCCGGCGGCGAGGGCGTCGAGGTGCGGCGTGCGCACGTCCGCGCCGGGCCGGTAGGCGGAGACGTCCCCGATGCCGTGGTCGTCGGTGACGATCACCAGCACGTTCGGCGGGCGGGCGGTCAGGGTGGCGGCGGTCAGGGCGGTGGCGGCCGCGGCGAGGGCGAGCAGCGCGCGGGGCAGGGGAGGCAGGTGCATCCCCGCACGGCAACCGCGTGCAGGCCGGAGGCAAGCCGCAATGCGGCCGGTTCCGGCATTGCCCCCGCGGACGGCGGCGGCCAGCTTCTCCGGGCGCGTCCGGTCCCCGGCGCCGCCATCCCCGCCCCGCGTATGACCCTGCCCCGTTCCCTCGTCCCCGTCCTCCTGCTCGGCGGCGGGTGACTTCGGCGGCGGCGCCGGCCTGTCCACCCGCCAGGTCGCCGGCTTAATCCCGCGAATGGGTAACGCGAGCTTTTCGTGGCGACGCGGCGGCTTTAGCACCCGCGTCCTTTTCACCTACACCGGTGACTACATCAGTAGTTACTCGTCCGGTGCCGCGGGGCGGAACCTGTACCGTCGCGAACGCCGCCTGTGGAATTGGAGCTGCGCCTACCAGTTCCGGTCCGCCTTTGGGGTCACGCTCGACGTCGACAACCTTACCAACGCCCCGCAGTTGCTCTACCGCGGCATCCCCGACCAGATCTAGCTCCACAGCCTGCACGGCACCACAGTCTCCGTCGGCTTCAACGGGAGGTTCTAGGCCAAATCCGCGGGACGTCCTTGAGGCGCACCGCGGCGGCTGTCGCACGAGCTTTTGGAGGGTGGATTCCGTCGGGCTAGGGATCACGCCTCACCGGCGGAGGCCATTGGGCTCGAGTGTGCGTCGGAACGCACCCGCGCTCGGGGCTCCCGCGGCGCTCACAGATGCCACACCAAGCCCGGTCGCCAGGAGAGAATTTTCCTTGTCGGCCGGCGGGTGGCGTGTTCCCTCAAGGTTCTGCGGTAAGATCGGGTCGGTTTCCGTTCGACCTCCCCGTATCCCTCGCGATGGTTGTATCGTCCGTTGTCCGCCAAGCTCTTTTGGTATGCTTGCACTCCGCTGGTCTGAATGGCGCGCCCTGCTGGGCGCTTTGCTCTGCCTGTTGATGGAAGTTCCCCAACGCGTCCAGGCCGCGGGCGCGGGCGGCGTCGTCTCCGGCCGCGTGTCGGAGGGGTCTTCCGGCCGCTCGCTCCAAGGCGCGCTGGTCCGCGTCGCCGGCACCAATGCCACCGCTTTCACGGACGCCGAGGGCCGGTTCTCCCTCGCGGGCCTCCGCGAGGGCGCGCTGACCCTCGAGGTCGAGTATCTTGGCCTCGATTCCGCCCGCGAAACCGTGCTGGTCCGCGCCGGCGGCGTGGCGGAGGTGAGCGTGGAGCTGAAGAGTGAGGTCCTGCGGATGGCCGCCTTCGAGGTGGCGGAGGCCGCCCGTGGCCAGGCGCTCGCCGTCAACCAGCAGAAGAGCGCCCGCGGGATCGTGAACATCATCTCCGAGGAGGTGTTCGGCGCGATGAATGAGGGTAACATCGGCTATGCGCTCGCCCGGCTGCCCGGGCTGACCGTCAACGAGGGCGAGGACGGGACGCCCGAGGGGGTGAACATCCGCGGCCTCTCCAGCGAGTTCAACGCCTTCCAGATTGACGGCAACCGGATGTCGAGCCGGGGCTTCAACACCCGCGACCTCGTGGCCGACGGCATCGCCAACATCGAGGTGATCAAGGCGAACACCCCGGACCGGGACGGCGACGCGATCGGCGGCACGATCAACCTCGTCTCGCGGTCCGCGTTCAAGCGCGACGGCGGCGAGCTTCGCCTGGTGGCCGGCGCCAACTACCTCGGCCTCGCCCGGAAATGGGGCCACAACCTCCGCGCGACCTACGGGGACACGTTCGGGATCCTCGGCCGCCGGAAGAATCTCGGGGTCAACTTCACCGTCTCCCACTACACCACCAACCGCTACTACGAGAACAACGACACCGACTGGAACCTGATCAACCCCGCGACCAACCCGACCTACAACCTGCCCGGGTTTCCTTTCTACTATAACCCAAACCTGACCGTGCAGTACAACCTGCGCGACACCACCTCGTACGCGGTCAACGGCTCGATCGACTTCCGGCTCGACAAGCACCACACCTTCTTCCTCCGCCCCCTGCATAGCCACCAGGACATCGTCGCCTCCCGGTACCTCAGCCGGCCTTACGTCGACACCCGGTTCCAGGACGCGATCAATGGGCGCAAGTCCTTCGAGTGGCTCCGCTTCGGCGAGGGCCGCGGCCGCGCCGGGGCCGATGGCAGCCGGGGCGAGATCCGTTACAGCGCGGAGGAGTCGAGCACGGCCGCGGATCTCTACTCGCTGGCCGCCGGCGGGCGCCACGAGCTCGGCGCCACGACGATCAACTACGATCTCTTCTACAGCTACCGCCACACCTTCCGCGACCTCGATTCGGACGTGATCGTTCGCAACAACCAGGCGGCGCGGGGCTATTACACTTGGCAGTACGACACGCGCAACGCGCTGAAGCCGCAGGTGTGGGTCGTCAATGGCCTCGACCCGCGCGACCTCAGCGGCGCCTACCAGGGCAACCTGAGCATCGAGACGCCGGAGGACCGGCACGAGGCGATGTACCGGGCGAAGGCGGATTGGGAACGCAAGTTCTCGACCGACCGGTTCGCAGGCGCCTTCAAGGCCGGCAGCCGTTACTCTGAGACCCGGGGCAGCTTCCAGCAGGACCAATGGGAGTACCGGGCCTTCCTCGGCTTCCCCTATGCCTCGATCATGCGTTCCAGCACGCGGTCGATCAACGGGCGCGAGATGTGGATGGAGGTCGACCCGGCGAAAACCCGCGCCCTCTTGAAGAGCAACCCGGAACTCTTCACCCTGCTGCCCTTCGAATCGTTGCGGGGCTCGATCGAGGAGGACTTCCGCGCGGTCGAGACGACCACCGCGGCCTACGGGATGACCACGCTCCAGCTCGGGCGCACCACCGTGATCGGCGGCCTGCGGATGGAGCGCAACACTTGGGAGAACCAGCGCAAGCGGATCGACGCCCGGACGCTGCGCGTCGTGGACGTCCAGGACCGCAACGATTACACGATGTGGCTGCCGGGCCTGCACTTCCGCCACGCGCTGCAGCCCAACCTGATCCTGCGCGAGAGCTACAACCGGAGCTACGGCCGGCCCACCCTGAGCCGCCTCACCCTTGGCCGGACCGAGGACGCCAATGGCAACATCACCGAGGGCAACCCGCTCCTGCAGCCCACCACCTCCGACAACTTCGACGTGCAGCTCGAGAAGTACACGGACCGGGGCGGCCTCTACTCCGTCGCCCTCTTCTACAAGAGGATGAAGGGCTTTTATTACAACTCGGACCTCCGGTTCAACGAGGTGGATATCACCGGCGCGCCGATCGCGGTGGCGGGTGGCACCCGGCGCTGGCGCCAGTGGCGCAACGCGGATGGCGCGGATAACTGGGGCGTCGAGCTCATCCTGCAGCAGAAGCTGCACTTCCTCCCCGCGGTGCTGCGGGGGCTCACCTTCAACGTGAGCGCCACGGTGGGCGACAGCGACGCTCGCTACGGCGAGCTCCGCAAGGGGGAGAAGCTACCGACCTTCGGGTTCTCGAAGCGGATGTTCAACGCGTTCGTCGACTACGCCGCGGGCCCGTTCCGGGCCAACGTGCGGTACTCCCACCGCTCCGACTATTACACCGGGCTGGGCGACACGCGGTACGTGGACGACATTTTCGCCGCCCGGGAGCAGGTCGACGTCGAGGCGAGCTACCGGTTCAGCCGCAAGCTGCGGCTCAACGCCAACGTGATCAACCTCACCTCCCGGCCGCAGGTCTCCTACCAGTCGTTCCCGGCCTACGTGGAGGATAACAGTATGTCGGGCTGGCGCCTTACGGTCGCGGCGGACTACACCTTCTGAGTGGGCTCCCCCGCCGCGCCCTCCCCGCGGCCCCCGCGGTGGCTGCTGCCGCTGGGGTGGGCGGTCGCGGCCGCGCTGGCCGGCCTGCACGCGGCGGTGGAGGGGGATTACCGCCGCCTGCTCGGTGAACTCGGCGTCCGGCCGGGGGCCGACACGCCGTTGCGGCAGGTGGTGCCGGCGCGGTATGCCGACGCGCAGATATGGGTGCGGCACGCGCTGGAGCAGCCGGAGACGGGCGTGGTCCGGCTCCGCTTCACGCCGGCGGACGATGCGCCGGCGGAGCGGGCCCTGGAACGGGCGCTGGGTTGGTTCAACCTGCCGCTGCTCGCACTAGTGCTGGTGGGCTGGTCCGCGTGGCTAAGCCGGGGCGCCGGGCTGGCGGCCGGACTGGTGCTGGCGGCGGGGATCGTCGGCCACAGCCGGTTTTACGAGGGCTTCGCCCCGGCCAACGTTGATCATCACGGGCTGATCAACGCCGGCCTGCTCGGGCTCGGCCGGGCTTGGCGGGAGTTACCCGCCTTCGCCAAGCCCACGGCGGGCAGGCTCCGCCTTCGCCAAGGCTCCCACCTTCGCCGAGGCTACGGAGAGCAAGACGACGGGCAGGACGGTGGTGGGGGGCTGGACAGGAGCCGACGGCGAGAGGGCGGGATCGCGGCTGCGGCTTGGTGGAGCTGGGGCCTGCCCGCCCCGGTCAGTACCGACGAAAGCCAATCCGGCGTCGGGATCGTGGGTGAGTGGGCCCGCCTCAGAAGGTGCCCTTGAGGCCGACGGTAAACGGGCGGCCGAAGCGGCCGTGGTAGAACTCGCGCGCGTGCCGCGGCGTCTGCGGGCCGTATGCGAACTCGTTCTGGATCTCGTCCGTCACGTTGCGCACGTTCGCGTACATCGACACCCGCCGCGCCAAGCGCACGTCCAGACTCAGGTCCAGCTGCATCCGCGGCTGCGGGTAGCGGAACGCGTCCGGACCCATATCCGGGTACGACACCGCCTTCTGCTCCCCGCGGTAATTCCACTTGGCGATCACCGTCACCCGCCGCCACGCCACGGTGCCGCCCCAGTTGACCGACTCCGGCAGGAACCCGGTGAAATCAGCGAGGCCATCGCCCTCCAGCTTCAGCTTGGTCGCGTTTACGAAGACTGTGACGTGCCGTCCCCAGGACCCGAGGGGGGCAAGGGAGTGGCGCACGTTGATCTCCGCCCCGCGCACACGGGCGGCGCCGGAATTGAACTTGGTGGTCACGCGCCAGCCGAGGTAGCGGGCATCGAGCCCGAGGGCCGCGAGGTCGGCGGCGGTGGCGTCTTTGACGAAGTTGCCGAAGAAGTCCCGCACCTCCTTCAGGAAGACCCCGCCGCTGATCACGCCGCCCTGATCGGTGTAGTACTCGGCCGAGAGATCGTAGTTGTCGGCCGTCCACGGCTTCAGGCCGAGGTTGCTGAGGGAGATGCGGCCGCGGGTCTCGTCGGGATCAGCGTTGAGGTCGTCATCCTGGTTCACGGTGGTGTTGGGGATGATGTTGCTGAAGTTGGGGCGCCCGTAGGTGCGAGCGTAGGCGGCGCGCAGGAGCAGGCGCTCGGTGGCGTTGAAGTTGAGGTGGAGGCTCGGGTAGTAGCCTTGGTAGGAGCGCTCGGCCCGGGCGGCGCGGGCGCGGAAGATCAGCGGGACCTCGGCAAGGGAGCCGGCCGCGCCGGCCTCGGGCTTGCGGATGCGCGCGCCCGCGGGGGTGCGGGCGAGGGTGCCGTTGGCGTTGCGCACGAAGACCGCGTCCGGGTCCTGCAGCGGGCCAAAGCCAAGGTCCGTCGTGCGCTCGAAGCGGACGCCCGAGACCACGCTCAGGCGGTTGCCAAAGCCGCGGGCCTCCGCCTGCACGTAGCCGGCGGAGACGGTCTCCTCGAGGTACTTCGACTGGAGGATGTTGTTGCTAAGGGTGGTGCGCTCCTGCGCGAGCGTCTGGGAAAAGAGGGCGGGGTTGGCGACGAAGGCGGCCCAGAGCTTGTGCGGCGAGACCCAGGGCACGTGGGGCTTCTGCGGGAAGGAGGAGAACTTGCGGGTGCCGAAGTAAACGTCCGCGAGGTACGGGGTGGCGGAGCGGTCGCCGTTGATCCCGTTGTAGGTGTAGGTGCGGCCGTTGAGGCGGACGTCGTCGTTGGTCTGCACCCGGTGGAGGCCGCCGACCTGCAGCGCCGCGGGGAAGGGCAGGAAGCGCAGTTGCCGGCGCACGTCGAGGCCGCCGCCGGTGATGGTCGCGCGGACGTTGGTGTTGGGCACGCCGGCAGCCGAGGTTATGGTGTAGTTCGGGAGGTTGAAGGCGTCGACCGGGCGGTCCGCGTTGTCGAATACCTCGAAGTCCGAGAGGTTCCCGTTGCGGATGCCGCGGTAGTTGAGCCGCACGGGCGTCGCGAGGCCGACGGCCACGCTGTTGAAGAAGCCGCGCGCGGTGTCGCGGCGTGCGGCCTTCGAGTCCGAGCGGCTGGCGGAGGCCTGCACCCGCCAGGTGCCGTCGTCGTAGCGGTAGCGGAGGTCGCCGGAGAGGTTCAGCCCGGTGTTCTTGGAGAAGCTGAAGGCCTGGGCGACCGACCCGCGGCCGGTCGCGCCCAGCACCTCGGTGTCGGTGAACGACAGCGCGCGCCCGCCCGCGACGGAGGGCGTGCCGACGTTGCCGAGAGTCGGGTTGAACTGGGAATTGTAGTTGTCGTGGTCGTAGGAGGTCACCGCGGCGCCCACTGAGAGCACGGCGTGGCGGTGTGGGCGCCAGTCGAGCTTCACGGAGAGGGACTCGCGCTCGTAGTCCCGCGAGACCTCGACGTTGCGGTGGCGCCAGAGGTAGGGGTTGGCGGGCGTCGCGCTGGTCCCGGTCGCGCTCGCCCGGTAGTCCGTGTACCAGGTGTCGGTCTCGAAGGACGTGACCGAGTGGAGGCCGGTGACGACGAGGCCGAGGTCGCGGGAGAGCGGGAGCGTGTAGTCGAAGCTGAGGTCCGGGAGCAGCTTGCGGGTGCGGCGGTTGTCGGGGGACGGGGTCCGGCCGAGCGCGAAGGACTGCTCGCTGGAGGAGAGGCCCGCGCGCCAGCGCAGCTCCGCGCGGCTGCGCTCGAAGGCGCTCTTGGTGATCAGGTTGATCGAGCCTGACATCGTGTCGGCGGGGGTGGAGGGGAGCGGGACCTTGGTGACCTCGACGCGGGAGATGCTGTTCACGCCGACGCGGGAGGGGGAGAAATCGCGCTCGCCGGCGGCGTTGGCCCCGGCCAGCTGCAGGCCATCGGAGGAGACGATGGTCATCCCGCTGGGGAAGCCGCGGATGAGCACGCCCTCCGTCTCGAGGGCGCCGTAGGCGGCGGCGACCCCGGGGAGGAAGCGGAGGAAGTCGCCCACGCTCCCGCCGAGCGGGTCGCCGAGGGTCTCGGTGGAGACGACGCTCTTCAGGTTGGGGGCGAAGCGCTGCTCGTTGATGGCGATGGCCTCGACATCGGTCTCGCGGGCCGTGGCGACGCGGAAGGGATCCAGCCGCACGGTGCCGCCGCCCGCGCCGTAGCGGGTGGCGCTGGTGAGCGCGAAATCCCGCTCGGCCGCGCCGCCGGCGGGCAGGGTGAGCGTGACCATCTGCGGATCGAGGCCGGTGAAGAACACCTCCAGCGTCGCGGGTCCGGCGGGCAGGCCGGTGAGGCGGTAGGCGCCGGTGTCGTCGGTGAAGGCGAGGAGTTCGGTGCCGCGGACGGCGACGCGGGCGCGCTGGAGGTAGGCGCCGGTGGCGGCGTTGCTCACGCGGCCGGTGACGGTGCCGGCTCCGGTTTCGGCCGCGGCGGCCGGGCGGAGCGGGACGAGCAGGACGGCGAGGCCGAGCGCGAGTCGGGGGGACATCGGGGCGGGGTAAGGCGTGGGGATCGCCCGGCGGTACGCGGGGTGGGCGAGCGGGGCGACGAGTCAGCCGCGTCCAACCGGTTAGTCAAGGTTGCGCGGCTGCGGCTCGGTGTAGCTGGGGCCTTCCCGCCGTAGCCTCGGCGAAGGTGGGCAGCTTGCCCCAGCGGCACCAGACCGGCGCGTCTTCCCCGGCTCCTCGCTCCCCACTACTCTCTCCTGACCCTCAAATCTCCAGCACACCGCCGGGCGCGAGGATCTGGACGGCGTGGCCGCCGGCGGCGGCGAGGGACGCGAAGCGCGCCGGGTCCTGCGCGATCACGGGCCACGTGTTGTAATGCATCGGCACCGCCAGCCGCGGGCGCAGCAGGTCAAGCGCCGCCGCCGCGTCCTCCGGGCCCATCGTGTAGTTGTCCCCGATCGGCAGCAGCGCAACGTCGAGGCCCGCCTTGCCGATGAGCTGCAGATCGAGGAACAGCGCCGTATCGCCCGCATGGTAGACGGTCTTGCCGTCCGCTTGGATCAGGAGGCCGCAGGGGGAGCCGAGGTAAATGGGGCGCAGGCCCGCCTCGGCGCTGGAGCTGTGGTGGGCGAGCGTGAGCTTCACCCGCCCGAACGGGAAATTGAACCCGCCGCCGGGGTTCATCCCGTGGACCTTCGCGCCCTGGGCGGCGAAGTACTCAGCCAGCTCAAAATTGGCGATAATCGGCGCCCCCAAGCGGTGGGAGAGCGCGAGGGCGTCCCCGGTATGGTCCTCGTGCCCGTGCGAGAGCAGCAGGTAGTCGCAGGCGATGTCCTCGGCGCAGGCGGCGGCGGCCGGGTTGCCGGTCAGGAACGGGTCTAGCAGGAGGCGGGCGCGGCTCGTCTCGAGGAGGAAGCAGGCGTGGCCAAGGAACGTGAGACGCATCTGGGAACTTGCTCGCTTCCAGCGCGGACGCCAGTCCAGGACGTCAGGCGGCGTCGATTTTGCGGATGCGGGGCAGGTGGCGACCGCCCTCAAACTCGGTCGCCAGCCAGACCTTCACGATGGCAAGGGCCTCGGCCTCGGTGACGGTCCGCTGGCCGAGCGAGAGCACATTGCCGTCGTTGTGCGCGCGGTTCCAGGTGGCGACCTGCTCGTTCCAGCAGAGGCCGCAGCGGACGCCGCGGACGCGGTTGGCGACGATGGCCTCGCCGTTGCCGGAGCCGCCGAGTACGATCCCGCGCTCGAACTCGCCGCGCGCCACCGCCTCAGCAACGGGTCGGATCCAGTCCGGGTAGTCGCAGGCGGCGTCCGAGTGAGTGCCGAAATCGCGGACGACGTGGCCCTCGCCGAGGAGCATCGCCTTGATGGCTTCCTTGTAGGCGAAGCCCGCGTGGTCGGAGCCAATGGCGACGGTGAAAGTCCTCATCAGGCCCCGAGGTATCGCGGGCCCCGCCGGCTGGTTCCAGCCGGAAATCGTGGAGGTGTCCGGGCCGGCCGAATCGGCGGCCACGAACCGGGGGCTACGTCAGGCGGCCGAGGCCGCGGCGGAGCCGTCCGCGGGGCGCACGCGAACGTCCACCATGAGTTCGCGGGTGGGCGCGCCGCGGTAGGAGCCGCTGAGCGGGCGGATGTCCGCGTAGTCGCGGCCCACCGCGACGCGCACATAGCGCTCGTCTGCCGGCCGGTCGTGGGTGGGATCGAAGCCGGCCCAGCCGTGACCTGGGATCCAGGCTTCGATCCACGCGTGGGAGGCCTCGATCTCGTCGGTCCGGCGAGTGTTATTGAGGAAGTAACCGCTCACGTAGCGAGCGGGGATGCCGAGGCTGCGGCAGAGGCCGAGATGGACGTGCGCGAAGTCTTGGCAGACGCCCATGCGCTGGCGGAGGGCGTCGGTCGCGCGGGTGTTCACGCCGGTCGTGTTGGGCCGGTAAGCGAAGGTACGGTGCAGGTGCGCGCCGAGGCGACGGACGTCGCCCCAGAGGTCACCGCGGCCATCAGCGAGGACGTCCAACGCCTCGCGCCACAGCTCCACCTCCAGTGGGACGTAATGGGACGCGTGGTAGAATTCTGCGAGCATCTCCCGTTCGGGCGCGGCCTCGAGCTGCTCCAGCGGCACGGCAGGCACCGCGGGACGCGCGGCGGCGGGGGCGGTCTCGACGAGCGACTCGGCCGCGATCTGCAGCTCCTTGTGGGGCGGGGTGACCTCGAAGTAGTGCACTGTGTTGCCGTAGAAGTCCGCGTACGCGCGCGGCTCGGTAGCGGGCGAGAGTCGGAGGCTGAAGTCGACGCAGCGCTGGCCCGCGTCGTCCAGCGGGCGAAGCCGGGCCTCGTTGAAGCTTTCGCGCGCCTGGCCGGCGTAGTGGTAAAGGGTGTGGTGGGTGACCCGGAGGAGCATCGGGCGGGTAAGGCGGCGCCTGATCCTACTGCTGCTGTTGCTGCTGCTCGTCGAGGGCGGATTCTGCCCGGTAAAACATCGTGGTCGCGACCACCTCGTCGCTGATCGCCACCAGCCCCGTCCGCACCTCGACCAGGAACTCGTGCATTCCGCGCTGGAGGACATCGGCGATGGTGAGGGACTGGAGCTCGCCCAAGAGGCGGCGAGACGAGCGGGCTGCGCCGCTGCGGGGGCGGGCGGCGGTTTCGCCGAGGATCCGGCGCAGGAACTCGTCGACCTGCCCGGCGCAGAAGTGGAGCGAGCGGGGGAAGGAGTCGGAGAAGATGAGGAATTCCGCCGCCTTCCACGGAAGGATCTCACGCACGTGGTAGCGCCGGTAGGCCTCGAGGGCGGAGGCGGACCGCAGCACGGCCTGCCATTGCGCGGTGTCGAGCGCGCCGCCCACATCCGTCGCGACCGGCAGTAGGATGTGGTACTTCATGTCGAGGATGCGCGTGGTCTTGTCCGCGCGCTCGAGGTATTTGCCGAACTGGATGAACTCCCAGCCTTCGCTGCGGGAGTAGGTGCAGGCGGTGAGGCCTTGGAAAAGGTGGGAGGCTCGGGTGATGCGGGCGAAGAACTCCGCCGGGTTTGCGGCCCAGTCGCTCGAGGCGCTGCTCGCCTTGAGCAGGAGGTGGAGCTCGTTGATCGTCTCCCACATCTCGAGCGAGAGCTGGTCTCGGATCATCCGCGCGTTCTCGCGGGCGGCGTAGACGCAGGACAAAATCGAGTCGGCGTTGCGCAGGTCGAAGGCAAGAAACTCGGTGACTGCCTGGCCGCCGGGTTCGCCGTGGAGCTGGCCGAATAGCTCGCGCCCGCCGGTGCTCAGGAGTAGGGCCTCCCAGAGGTTCGGGGACGAGGCGCGGGCGTCGGGCAGGTCGGACACGAACTGGAGGTTCACTTCGAGCAGGCGGGCGATGTTCTCCGCGCGCTCGATGTAGCGGCTCATCCAGTAGAGCGAGTGGGCGACGCGGGAGAGCATCACCGTCGCCTGCGGCCGAAGGAAGGGCGGTTCGCTGGCGTTCATCGCGGCGATTCAGTTCTCGCCCTGCAGCACCCAGGTGTCCTTGGAGCCCCCGCCCTGAGAGGAATTCACGACGAGGGAGCCGCGGCGGAGGGCCACGCGGGTGAGGCCGCCCGGGGTGACGGTGGTCTTTTCGCCGCAGATGATGTAGGGACGGAGGTCGATGTGGCGGCCCTCGAGGCGCCCTTCGCACCAGGTGGGGGAGCGGGAGAGCTGGATGGGATCCTGGGCGATGTAATTGCGGGGCTGGGCGGCGACCTGAGCGCGGAAGCGGGCGCACTCCTCGCGGGTGGACGCAGGGCCGATGAGCATCCCGTAGCCGCCGGCCTCGTTGGCCGCCTTCACCACGAGCCGTTCGATGTTCTCGAGGATGAACTTCCGGTCCGCCGGCTCCGCCGCGAGGTAGGTGTTCACGTTGGGCAAGATCGCGTCCTGCCCGAGGTAGTATTGGATCAGGCGGGGGACGTAGGCGTAGATGACCTTGTCGTCGGCGACCCCGGTACCGATCGAGTTGGCGAGGGCCACGCGGCCCGCCCGGTAAGCCTGAATCAGCCCGGGCACGCCCAGCAGCGAATCCGGCCGGAAGACGGTTGGATCCAAGAAATCGTCGTCGATCCGGCGATAGATTACGTCAACCGGCATCAGGCCGGCGGTCGTGCGCATGTACACCCGGGCGTCGCGCACAACGAGGTCGCGGCCCTCGACGATCGGGATGCCCATTTGGCGGGCGAGGAAGCAGTGCTCGAAGTAGGCGCTGTTGTGGACCCCCGGAGTGAGCAACACGACGGTGGGTTTCTCCGCGGCTTCTGGGGCGAGGTGGAGCAGGGCCCTCAGGAGGTCGTCCGTGTAGCCCTCCACCGGGCGCACGCCGTAGCGGGCGAAGACCTGGGGCAAGGCCCGGCGCATCGCGGAGCGGTTCTCGATCATATAACTGGCGCCCGAGGGGCAGCGGAGGTTGTCCTCCAGCACCAAGTAGTTGCCGGCGGCATCCCGGATGAGGTCCGTGCCGCAGATGTGGACGTAGATTCCCCGGGGAACCGTGAAGTGCATGAACTCCCGCCGGAAGTGCTTCGCGCCGAGAATCAGGGAGGGAGGCACGATTTTGTCCTTCAATACCTTCTGGTCGTGGTAAAGGTCGTCGAGGAAGAGGTTGAGGGCGGTGACGCGCTGGATCAGGCCGGCCTCGATGCGGCGCCATTCGGCGGCGGGGATAATCCGGGGGATCAGATCGAAGGGGAAGATGCGTTCGGTGCCCTGGGCGTCGTTGTAGACCGTGAAGGTGACGCCGCGGCGGAGGAAGGCGGCATCGACGGCCGCCCGACGGCGGTCGAACTCGGCGGGGGCGAGGGCGGCGAGGCCCTCGGCGAGGCGCTGGTAGTGCTGCCGCACGCGGCCGTCCTCTGGCCGGGTGAACATCTCGTCGAAGAAGCCGCTGAGTTCGTAATCGGAGGGCAGCAGGGACATTGAGCCGGGGAGGGTTTCCCTTCCCGTGAGCAAGTCCCTTGCCAGCTGCGCGAGAAACGCGCGGGGCGCCGCCGGACGGCTTTGCGGGCTCCGTCGGGCCGGCGCGCCGCGGCGCGAGTCAGGGCACCTCGTACAGCTCGACCAGCACGCGGCCGGTGGCGTTGCCGGCGTTCCCGGGGGCCGGGGACGCCTGGAGGGTGTAGGGTCCGGGGGTGAGGGTCGTGAGCAGGGCGGCCTCGTTGGGACTGTTCAGCGGGAAGGCGCCGATGACCGGGAAGACCGCGGCGAGCGTGGCCCCGTTGGCCTGGCCCCAGTTGTTGTTGTTGGCCTGGGGCTGGACGCCGCTGAAGAGGACGAGGCGCGGATCGGAGAGCACGGTGGCTGCGGGCTGGCCGAAGGGCACGAGGCCGGGGCCAATGGCGCGCAGCACGACCGTGCGCGGGGTATTGCCGGCCACGACCACCCCGGGGATGACGGCCTCGTTGCCGTCGCCGATCCGGGATAGGGAGGAGAGGTTCGTCAGGCGGGAGGCGTTGCGGCTGACGTCGTAGATTTCTGCCATCACCTCGCCGGTGGCCCCGCCGACGCCGGTCACGACGGCGCTGTAGGAGCCGGGGTCGAGGGTGAGGAGAAGGGCGGAGTCGAGGCTGCCGTTGCCGAGGGCGAAGGTGCCGACGGCATTGGTGGCGGCGACGAGCTGGGTGCGGGCGGCGGGCGTGGGCTGGTTTTCCCAGCCCACGTTGCGGCCGAGGCTGGTACCGGCGCGGAAGACCTCGAGACCGGCCGCGGCAAGCGGTGTGTCCACCCGGAAGCGGCCGAGGCCGGGGCCGACGGCGCGGATAAGCACGTTGGCCTGGGCGCCGGCCGAGAGGGTGAAGCCGGCGGTGAGGGTGTCGCCGAGGAAGGCGATGTCGCCGCGGGTGGAGAGGTTGATCATCCGGCCCGGTTCAGGGGCAGGGTTGCCGGCGATCCGGGCCTCAAGGAAGGCGAGCACGCGCCGGTTGGCGCCGCTGAAGAACTCGCGTTCCCCGGAGGCGATGGCCAGCTCAGTGGCGACGTCGGCCGCGCGGGCCCGGTACGGCGCCGGTAGCAAGGCGGAGAGGGCGGTGACGGAGGGCTGGGTCCGGGGATAGAGGTTCGCGTCCACGATCCCAGCGGTACGCAGGGCAGCGGCGACGGTGGTGGCATCCTCGCCGGTGAACCGGTCCGGGTTCTGCAGGCCCAGCATCCGCAGGCGGGCGGGGTAGAGCGGGGTTAGGTCGCTGATCACCACTCCGCCGGGCACGCCGCGGCCGGCGAGCGTTTGGGCGCGGGCGCGGGCCTCCATGAGGTCGGTCGGACCAGTAGCCTCCTCGTTGGCGGAGACCGCGAAGTATTGCGGCACCCGCGACAGTGCCGCGAGGGTCTCGTCGCCTCCGGAAAGGTACAGTACTGCGCCGCGGACCAGCCGTCCCGCGGCAAGAAGCAGGTCAGCGTAGCGCACGCCGGCCACGGCCCCGGCGGCCCGGCCGACAAAGAAGACGGGCGTTGCGGGATCGAGCTCCTCCCGGCGAGCGAGATAATTGAGGGCCGTCACGTGGTTGAGCGCGTCGGGATTGCCGCCGAGGGCGGCCGTGCCGGACCAAACGCCGGTGACGCGGTTCACGCTATTGAGGGCGGCTACGCCGTAGCCGGCGGCTACCAGTTCGCGCAGGAGGAGCGAGGGGTGGGCCCGGTCGAACCACTCGTTGAGATCGCCGCCCGACTGGTGTAGGAGGAACACGAGTCCGCGGGGGCGGAAGGCCGGCAGGTGGTAGGCAAGGGTGCTGGTGACCGCGGGGGCGTTGGCGGTGGCGCCGGGCAGCGCTTGCGGGTTGAAATTACGGGCGATCACCGGCTGCCACGGCGGCGCGGCCCGGTAGGTGGCCTGCAAGCGCACCGGATTGGTCGGGACGGTCAGGTTGACCTCGCTCAGCTGCGGCAGGATCGGCCCGGCGCCGAGGGCGGCGGTGTCGCCCGTCCAGCGGTCGAAGACCATCCCGGGGACCGGCGGGTGGGCGACGAGAGTAACGGGGGTGCCGGCCGGGTACGTGCCGCCGCCATCGCCGCCGTCGACCGTGACCGCGACGGGGGCTCCGGTGCCGAGGGCGAGCACCGAGGACTTCAGGTCAACCTGGACGACGTTGCGGAAATTGACCGTGCAGGTGAGGCGCTTCAGCCCGGGAGAGGTGGGGCGGAAGGTGATCGTGTTGGTGCCCTGCCCGGTGACGATCGTGGCGCCGCCGGCGACGGCCCAGCGGAACGTGCGGTCGTTGCCCTCGGCGGCGGGCACTGAGGCGGTGACGCTGGTGGCGTTGGCGGCGATGGTGGCCGGGCTGGTCACCCGGCCGGCCGTGTCGGCCGCGACGACCGTGACGTTGGCGGTGGGGGCGAACGAGGTGCCGTCCGCGCCGATGGTGGCGGCGAGGGTGACGCTGCCCGGGTTGTCGGCCACGAAGTTCACGGTGGCGCTGCGGGAATCGCCGACGATGCGCCCGCCGGAGATGCTCCACTGGTAGGAAGCGTTGGCGATGATGGCGGGATCGACGTTGTTCCCGCCGAGACGGATGGTCGCGGAGGCGTTAGTGCCGCTGAGGATGCCGGAAGGCGCGTTGATGGTCGGGAAGAGGGTGGAGTTCTGGACCCCGCCGCCGGGCGGCACGAAGCCCGGGGGAAGGACGATCCCACCACCGCCGGCCCCGCCGCCGCCGGGCAGCACGAAGCCTGGGGGCAGCACGAAGCCTGGGGGAAGGACGATCCCGCCGCCGCCGCCGCCGGGTAAGGGCGTCGGCCGGATCTGGGCGGCGAGGGGCAGGCCGAGCGCCGCGGCGGCGATCAGCGCGGCAAGCGGTCGATGGGTATCAGGAAAACGCGAAGGGGTCAGCATGGCGACGTCGGGGAGGGACGCAGGGGCGGGGAGCAGGTTACGGAGCGGCTGGCGCGGGGCGAGGAGAACCTGCGGGCGCGGGTTTGGGCGGGCGCGCCAGCCAGGCGGCGAAGTCGGCGTCCGTGGTGAGGGTCGCCCCGCCTTGGTAGGCCGGGGCCAGGAGTTCCGCGTAGGCCGGCTCCGCGAAGCGGCGGCAGTGCAGGAGGATCCGGGCGTGCTGCCCCGGGGCGCGGACGAGGCGGCCGAGCGCCTGGTTCACCTTCGTCATCCCCGGCAACTGGTACACCCGGCGGAAGGCAGCGTCGCGATCGAGGCCGGCGCGCGTGGCCTCGTCCATCCGGGCCTTCTGCACGGGGTTAACCTCGGGGAGGGCGGGGCCCGCGACTAGCGCGTGGCGGACGCGGCCGCCCAAGGCGTCGATGCCCTCGGCGAAGCTCGAGCCGAGGATCAGGCCGAGCACCTCCCCGCGGTCGAGGGCGGCGCTGATCCAGCTCGCCTGCGCCGCAAGGTCGAGGCCTCTCGGCTGAAGAGAAAGGGGAAGAACGAGTCCCAGTTCCTCAGCGGCGGCGCGCACGGCCTCGGCGTACAGGTAGGAGGGGAAGAAGGCCGCGACCGGGCCGCCCGCGCTCTGGTGCAGGGCGGTGGCAGTGGCGGCGGTGGTCCCGTGGTGGCGGCCGCGTTGCTGGTATCTCGTGTCCACGCGGAGGTCACGGGCGACGTCGTAGGCCCCGTCCCGCCAAGGGGCGTGGGCCGAGAGGAGCCGCGGGGTGGCGGCTTCGCGCTGCTCCTCCTCGCGCAGCAGGGCGGCGGCGCTGGTGAGTTGCCGGAACAGTCGCCGGGTGTCGCGCCTCGTCAGCTCCCCAAGGCGTTCCGGGGCGGGGCTGGGCGCGGGCGTAGGGGCGGGGGGCGAGTCGAGCCCGCAGGCGGCGGCGAAGCCCTCGAGTGGGCTGAGGGTGGCGCTGGCGAAGACCACCCCGCCGAAGCCGCGGAGCAGGGTGCCGATCGGCTGGGCGGCGTCGAGGCAGGTGAGGACGAGGCGGCCCTTTTCCGGGCTCCACCAGAGGCGGGGGGGCGCCGCGGGGTCCCCGAGCGCCTCGACCAGCGCGGGCGCCTCCCAGAGGGCCGCGCTTGCAGTCGGGCCGAGCGCGGCGAAATCCACCCCCGTCCCGCGCAGCGCGGCGGCGATCTCCCCGAGCAGGTGGCGGGCATCGTCCTCGTCGGGGGCCGGGAGCGCGTCGCGCTTCGGCAGGCGATGCAGGAAGTGGCACCAGTGGTCCCAGGCCTGGACCAGGGCGGCGCTGGGCCGGAGGCGGTGGAGCTCCTCGCGCACCGCGAAGGCGTCCGCCGCCGCGCAGGCGTGCGAGAGGGCGTCAGCGGTGCGGGCCGGGAGGTTGTGTGCCTCGTCGATTACGAGCAGGGTGCGGGCCGGGTTGTATCCGGGCTGGCCGCCAAAGAGGCCGCGGCTGCGCGGGGCGAAGACGTAGTTGTAATCGCCGATCCACACATCGTGGAAGGCGAGGGCGGTGCGGGTAATCTCGTATGGGCAGACCCCGGCGTCGCGGCCGGCCGCGCGCAGGGCCTCCACGTCGCGCGCGTGGGCCTCGTCGAGGTGGAAGCGCGAGAGGCCGGCGCGCTCCCAGCGGAGCGCGGTATCGGTGAGGTGAGGGCAGGCGTCGCGGACGCAGTGGAAGACGGGATTGATGCAGTGCTCCGCCTTGTTGCGGACGTGCCAAGCGGCGACCGGCGGGCCCGTCCCCTCTCCGGTATCGGGCGGTCGCATCGCCGCAAGGGTTTGGATGACCTGCAATTGCCCGGTGGCCTTGCTGGTGAGGTAGAGGAGGCGGTCGAAGAGGCCGGTGCGGAGCTGGCCGAGCGCGAACTCGAGCAGCACCCCGGTCTTGCCGAAGCCGGTCGGGGCCTCGAGGCCCACCAGGGGGTGGCGGCCGAAGAGCGCGGTGAGCTCGGCGACGGTGCGTTCCTGGCCCGGCCGGGGAGTGGCGAAGGCGGACTGGAAGCGGAGCGTGCGCAGGCGGGTCCGGGCGCGCAGTCGCAACTCGAGGAAAGCGGCCACGCGGTCCAGCTGCGCGCGGAAGGCGGCCTCGTCCGCCGGATCGAGTGGCACTACCTGGAGCAGGCCGGTGCCCGCCTCGACCAAGACCAGTTCGGCGGCGGCCGCGGCCGGGAGCGGGGGCTCCTCCGGCGCGGGCGCGGCGAGACCGAGCCGCAGCAGCGTGGCGTAAGTCGCGAGCTGGATGAAGTACGCCGGGTGCTCCGCGCGAAGCTCGGCCGGGTTGGCCGGCAGGGCCCGGAGCACCGACTTGATCTCGCGCAAGGTGGCGCCCGCGGGCCCGGGCAGCAGCTGGTCCACGCGGCCCGTCAGGGTGAGGCGCCAGCCGCGGTGCACGAGGGTGCCGCTGATTCCGACCTCGAAGCGGGCGGCGGCCCCGTGCGCCGCGGCCGCCCGAGCGCGGAGCTCTTGGTGCCAGCGCGTGCCGAGCTGCGCCCGCCAGAGGCCGCCGCCGCCCTCAGCGCCGGCGTCGGCCGGGCCGGCGGTGAATCCCGAGAACTCCCCCGCGCCGAGGGCGGCGGTGCGCTGGTCGAGATCGAAGTTCACGGCTCGGCGTGCGGCAGGATCTCGGTGTGCCCGCGCAGGTAGTGCTCCAGCCGCCCGAGGAGGCGCTCGACCTCCTCCGGAGCCGCGGTTTGCGCGTCCAGCGGCTGGTTGAGCAGGTGGGCGACGGTCGCGCGGTCGGCGGCCGGCAGCGTGGGGAACCACTGCTCCCGCACGGGATGACCCTCTTCCCGCGCGAACCGGTACAGGGCCTTTAGGTACACGATGTCCGGCCGCGCCCCCGCGTCGAACGCGGCGAGGGCGGTCGCGAGCAGGGCGCCCACGGCCAGCCGGTCCTCCTCCGCCACGGGGTGGCGGTCGATGAGCGTGGCCAGGGCGGAGGCGCGCCGCAGGGTCTCGTAACCGCGGCCGATGCCGGTGTGGCGCCGGACGATCACGGCTCCGCGCACGAACCAGGTCCGGCCACCGCGGCCGCCCTCGAGTTCCAGCGCGGCCTTGTCGAACAGGTCGAGCGGGGGCAGCGAGGCGGCGGCGCGGGGGGCCCGTTGCATCAGGTGCAGGGCACCGTGTTCTGCGGAGAAGGCCCCGTGCGCGAGGTAGCCGTCCTTCGCCGGGCGGCGGGTGAGCACGAATGCCGTGGTCTGGAGGCTCGGCCCGGGCACCGGCGGATCAGCGCGCCGCGGCGGGCGCGGGCCCGGGCGGCGTGACGGCGCCTCCCGAAAGGATCATCTTCATCCCGTCGCCCACGCTGAGGTCGAGTTCCACGACCTCGGCCCGCGGCAGCATCAACAGGAACCCGCTGGTCGGATTCGGGGTGGTGGGCACGAAGATGGTCCAGAGCTCGCCGGCGCCCGCCCGCCGCTGGGGCTCGGCCTGCGCGCGGTTGGTGAGGAAGCCGATCGTCCAGCAACCGGGCCGCGGATACTGCACGAGCACAACCTGGCTGAACATATTCCGGTTCTGCGACCCGAAGGTGGCCACGATCTGCCGCACCGCGTTGTACACCGCGCCGACGCCTGGGATCCGCTTGATGGTTCGCTCGGCGAGGGACCAGAAGAACTTCCCGAGGACGTAATTGGAGAAGAAACCAAAGAGGGTCACGAGCACCACCACCACGGCGGTCGCGAGCAGATCCCAGAGCAGCGGCGCGCCCTCCAGCGCCCGCGGGATCAGGTCCTCGTACAGTGGCCGGAAACTGCCGCCAACGAGGTCGACCACCTTGCGGAAGGCCCAGACTGTGACTACGAGGGGCGCCAGCATCAGTACGCCCGAAAGGAAGGCGTTGCGGCAGATGACCCAGCGGGGCGGAGGGGGCGGTTCGACGTTCATCAGGGCAGGTGTCGCAGGGGCTTCTGGCGCAGGCAATGCAAAGGCGTGCCCCGCTAGCGCCGCCAGCCAAACCGCGGGAGCGCCGCCGCGTCCGCCAGCAGCCGGAGCGCTCGCGCCTCCGCCCGGCGCATCGCACGCTTGCGGCGCGGCTCCCGGTCGTCGTGCCCGGCGAGGTGCAGCCAGCCGTGCACGAGATAGAGGGCCAGCTCCGCCGCAGGGTCGCCCTGCCGCTCCCGCGCGCAGCGGGCTGCGGTGTCGGCCGAGACGCAGATCTCTCCGCCGGTGCCCAGCGCCGGGTCTGCGGCGAAGGTGATGACGTCGGTCGTGGTCGGGTCGCCGAGGAATCTGCCGTGCAGGGCGGCGAGAGCGTCGTCGGTGAGGAACGCCACCGAGAGTTCCCCCGCGGGGGGCGGTGTGCCCGGTTCCGAGTTGAAGCCGGCGTGGGCCGCGTCGAGGACCGCGATGGCGCGCCGGACGGAGGCCCGGTCAACTCGTAGGCGTGGGTGCCGGTTGGCGATGACACAGGAGCGGGGAGTCATCCGGCCGGGGTCCCGCGGCCGGCAGGCTCGGCGGCCGGCGGGTAGGCGACGCGCGCGTGGAGCATATTCTGGAGCGTGAACTGGAAGCTGCCCCGGACGCGCGCGAGCTCCTCGAACGTCAGCGGAGCCTCGTCCAGCTGACCGTCGCCCAGGCGCTCCGCCACGACCCGTTGGATGACCTGCTGGAGGTCGTCGGGCTCGGGCTGGCGGAGCGACCGTGCGGCCGCCTCGACGCCGTCGGCGAGCATGATGATGGCCGCCTCGCGGGTCTGTGGGCGCGGCCCCTCGTAGCGAAAGTCGGCCTCCGCCGGCGGCGGCTCCCCGCGGGCGCGCGTGGCTTCGAGGGCGCGCTGGTGGAAGTAGCGGACCAAGGTGGTTCCGTGGTGCTGGCGGATGACCTCCGTCACAGCGCGCGGCAGCTGGTGGCTCCGGGCGAGCTCGATTCCGTCGGGCACGTGGCTCCGGATGAGGCGGGCGGACTCCGCGGGAGCCAGTCCGACGTGGACGTTGGCGCGGTCCCGCTGGTTCTCGCTGAAGCAGGCGGGGCGCTCGGTCTTACCCACGTCGTGGAAGAGGGCCGCCACCCGCGCCACCAAGGGGTTTGCGCCGATTGCGCCCGCGGCGTTTTCCGCCAGCTGCGCCACCACGAGCGAGTGGTGGTAGGTGCCGGGCGCCTCGAGCTGCATCCGCCGGAGCAGGGGATGGTTGAAATCGGTCAGCTCGAGCAGGGTGATGTCGGTCGTCCGCTTGAAGAGGCTCTCGAGCACGGGCAGCAGCCCAACCGCGGCTACGCCGGTGAGGAGGCCGGCGCTGAGCCCGGCGATCATCTGGCGGCCGAGCGTCTCCAGCGGGGTCTGGTCGGCGAGCCCGATCAGCGCCGCGGCCGCCGCCATCGTGAGGCCGCCCATCCCGCCTGCCTGCACCACCGCGCCCCGGCGGCGCGCCTCGCGGCCGGCGTGGATCGCGACGAGGGAGGCGAGGAAGGTCAACACCAGCAGGTCGAGGCGGTTGCCGTAGATGACGCCAGTGAAGATCGAGACCAGCAGCGCCATGAAAATCCCCGAGCCCGCGCCGATCAGGATGGCCACGAGCAGCGGCGCGAGGGCGGTCGGCGCGACGTAGGGCAGGGTGGATCCCCAAGCCTCATCACGCAGGAAGAACTCCGCGCCGCCAAGGGAGTAATTAGCCCGGATCAGGGTGAGATTCGCGATCACCACCAGCGCCAGTAGCCCGATCCGGGCGTTGCTCCGCAGGGTCTCCGCATCCTCGATCCGGAGGTAGATCAGCGAGGCAATCACCATCGCCACCACCAGCAGCACCCGCCCCAGCAGCGCCAGACCCTCCTGGGTCGCCGCGTCCGTGTGCTCCCGCAGGTAGCTGCGGTGCGCGCTCAGCAGCTCGAAGACCTCCGGCGTCACCTTGTTCCCCGGCTCCACTAAAGTCTGGCCCTGCACGATGCGGACGGTGACGGGCCGGAGGGCCTGACTGACGGCCTCCTCGCGCGCCGCGGTCGCGAGGCGGTCGAAGACGAGGTTGGGGGTGACGCCGAAGCGGAAGAGGCGGAACACGGCCTGCGCCGCCGCCCGGGGTACCTGATCCCCCGTGAGGCTGCCCCGGAGCACGGCGAGCGCGTCCTCAAGGGACTGCACCGGCTGCGAGGAGGCGGTGTCGTCCGCCCGCCGGACCTGGAAGGCCACGAGGCCGTCGGCACCGGTGCCCCCGAGGGAAGCGTCAGCCACCCCCTGAGCGTAAATGTCGCGCAGGGCCTTCAGGCCCTCGTCGAAGAGGGCCGCCCGCGTCGCGGCGTCCCCGGCCCCGAGCACCGCGGCGATGTCCTCCGGCGCGGCGTGGTAGGGGCCGGGGGCGTTGAAGGCGGCGGTGATCCGCGCCAGCTCGGGTTGGAAGCGCAGTAGCGCCGCGGACGCGTCCCCGGGGTGCGTCCGCTCGAATTCCGCCAGCTGCGGGAGCAGCAAGATCGCCGCCGCCTCGAAGCGCCGCAGCGGCTCGGGATCGAGGCGGTAGATGGGCGGCACGCGGTTCCGGAACTGCTCGCGGGCGGCTCGAGTCTTCTCGGCGCTTTCGTAACCGAAAGAGGCCTGCGCCACCACGCGGGCTGTTGCGGGCTGGTTCAGCCGCAGGGGGGCATCCAGCGTCGTGAGTCCGGCGGAACTCACCAGGACGATGGCGGCCACGGTGAGGAGGAAGATCAGGGCCGCGACCAGCCGGCTGCGGTCGAGGAAATCGGGCCAGCCAGCGCGCGCCTCGGTGCCCGGAGCGGGGCCGCCGAGCCTGGCGAGCAGGCGCTGCCGCAGGGAAAGGGTCGGCATCGGTCAGGCGGGGCCGGCGCCGGGGCCGGGAGCTCGGTAGGCCTCGTAGGCGCCGATGATTCGCTGCACCAGCGGGTGGCGCACGACGTCCGCCCCGCTGAAAGTGTGGAAGTCGATCCCGGAGATGTCCGCCAGGATGTGGCGCACCTCGAGCAGCCCGCTCGCCTTGGCCTTGGGCAGGTCGATCTGGGTGACGTCGCCCGTGACGACCATCCGAGACTCCTCTCCGAGGCGGGTGAGGAACATCATCATCTGCTCGGGCGTGGTGTTCTGGGCCTCGTCGAGGATGATGAAGGCGCGCGAGAGGGTGCGGCCGCGCATGTAGGCCAGCGGGGCGACCTCGATCACCCCCTTCTCGCTCAGGCGGGCCACGTCCTCGGCGTCCAGCATGTCGTGCAACGCGTCGTACAGGGGCCGGAGGTAGGGGAGGATCTTTTCGCGGAGGTCGCCGGGAAGGAACCCGAGGGCCTCCCCGGCCTCGACCGCAGGCCGGGTCAGGATAATGCGCTCGACCTGGTTCTGGAGAAGGGCGTTCACCGCCGCGGCCATCGCGAGGTAAGTCTTGCCGGTGCCGGCCGGGCCGATGCCAAAGACCACCGGGTGGGCCAGCATCGATTGCAGGTAGAGCTTTTGGCCGAGCGTCTTCGGGACGATGGTGCGCCGGTTGGTGGCGATGACGAGCGGGGTGGCCAGCAACTCTTGGAGCTGCGGGCCCTCGCCGCGCGCGAACGCGTCGGTCAGGCGGTGGAAGTCCGGCGTGCGGATGGTCATCCCCTGGCCGCGGGCCTGGTCGAGGAAGGTGAACAGCGCCTCCGCGCGGGCGAGCGGCTCGCCGTCGCCCTCGAGGCGGAGCCAGTCCTCGCGGCTGGTGAGGCGCACGCCAAGGGTCCGCTCAGCGTGGACGAGATTCTCCTCGCGGCCGGCGTAGAGGGCGGCGGCGTGGCGCGGGCTGGGGTAGTGCAGCGTGCGGGAGGCCATCGATTCAGGCGACCGGCGGGAGCGTGGCGACGGCGGCCCGGAGTTTCTCCCAGGTCGTCTCGAGCGCCTCAGGCAGGACGCGCGTCTGGCCGAGCACGGGCATAAAGTTGTGGTCGCCGTTCCAGCGGGGGACGATGTGGCCGTGCAGGTGCGCGATGCTGCCGCCGGCGACGCCCGCGCCGAGGTTGAAGCCGAGGTTGAACCCGTCGGGTCGCAGCGCGGCGGTCAGGATCCGCTGCCCGGCGAGGAGGGCGTCGAAGAGGTCCGCCCGCTCGTCCGCGCGAAGTTCGCCGATTTCCCGGACCTCGCGGAAGGGCACGGCCAGGAGGTGGCCAGGGTTGTAGGGGAAACGGTTCAGGATGAGGTAACTGAGGGGGGTGCGGTGGACGATCAGCGCGACCCGGTCATCGCCCAGCGCGGGTAGCTCGGTGAACGGGCGCTCCATCCGCCCCGGGTACCGCGGCGCCGAGATGTATTCCATCCTCCAGTAGGCGTGCAGCTGTTGCATGGGGTTTCGGGTGGAAAGGCGGACCGGCCGCGGGAGAGTCAGGAAAGGACGGGGGCGGGGGGATGTCAAAACCCGCTTCAGTCCCGCGCGGCGCGGGGATTTTTGCTTTCCGCCCCCCCGGCGCATCGCCCAAGGTCCGCCGCGTGGCTTCCGCTCCTCCCATGCCTCCCCGTTCCGTGCTCGTCGTCGGCGCCGGCGGGCGCGAGCACGCGCTCGTGCGGGCACTGCTCGCCTCGCCCGCCGCCCCCCGGGTGGCCGCGGCGCCGGGCAACGCCGGGATCGCCGCCGAGGTCCCCTGTTTCCCGGTGCCGGTCGACGATGTCCCCGGCCTGGTCGCCCTCGTCCGCCGGGAGGGGTTCGAGTTCGTCGTGGTCGGCCCCGAGGTGCCCTTGGCGCTCGGGCTGGCGGATGCCCTGCGCGCGGCGGGGATCCCGGTGTACGGGCCCGGCGCAGACGGCGCCCGCCTCGAGGCCTCCAAGATCTTTACCAAGGAGATTCTCCTCCGATACCGCATCCCCACAGCGGCGGCCGCTTTCTTTGACGCCGTGGAACCGGCCTTGGTTTACCTCCGCGCCCGGCCCTTGCCGGTCGTGATCAAGGCGGACGGCCTCGCCGCCGGGAAGGGCGTGGTCGTCGCGACCACCGCGGAGGAAGCGGTCGCGGCGGTACGGGGGATGCTCGCGGACGGGCGCTTTGGCGCCGCTGGCCAGCGCATTTTGATCGAAGACTGCCTCGTGGGGGAGGAGACCTCGATTCTGGTGGTTGTGGCGGGTCGGGATTATCTGATTTTGCCCACGTCGCAGGATCACAAGCGAGTAGGGGACGGCGACACCGGGCCCAACACCGGCGGGATGGGTACCTATTCACCCGCGGAGGTGGTTACCCCGGCCTTGCTCGCGCGGATTGACGCGGAGATCGTGCGGCCTTCCGTTGCGGCCATCGCCGCGGAGGGCATCGATTACCGGGGCACGCTGTTCATCGGGATCATGCTCACGGCGGACGGCCCGCGGGTAATCGAGTACAACGCGCGTTTCGGCGATCCCGAGACGCAGGTCGTGATCCCGCGGGTCGGCAACGACGTGCTCGCCCTCCTGTGGACGGCCAGCCACGGCTCCCTCGCGGGCCACCGCCTCGTGGAGCGGCCGGTCCACGCGCTCTGCGTGGTGGTCGCGGCGCGGGGATATCCGGAGGCCTTTCCACGGGGCGATCCGATCACGCTGCCAGAAACCCTGCCCCCCGGGGTTGGAATCCTGCACGCCGGGACCGCGCGGGACGCGGCGGGGCGGCTCGTGACGGCGGGCGGCCGGGTGCTCGGCGTGGTGGCGGTGGCGCCCGGCCTGCGAGCGGCCGCCGATGCCGCCTACGCGACCTGCGCGCGGATCGAGTGCGCGAGCAAGTACTACCGCCGGGACATCGGGTCCCGCCAATTGCAACGCGGATGAGGACCGGGCGTTGGGGGGTGTTCGCGGCCGGTTTGCTCGCGCTGGCGATGGCCCGTGCGGCCGGGCCCGCGGACTTAGGCGAGGGGCTGTCCTACTTGCGCCTGAAGGTCCTGCCCAACGATTTGCCGTCCGCCCCGCGGACTGGCCCGCTGGTGGCGGATCTCCGCTTTTTGCCCGCCACGGCGGAGCAGGCGGCGGCCTTCGGCGCGTGGCTGGGTTTCCAGGCGCGCCCGGGCGTGCCCCTGCTGCTGGTCGCGAACCGCGAGACCGGGGAGGAGCTCCGCCGCGTCCTCGCCGGTCCGCGACCGCCCGCGGTTGTCCTGATCGGGGTGCCCGGGCCCGGCTTCACGCCGGATCTGCTGGTGACGGCTGCGCCGGAGGCGGACCGCCAGGCCTACGCCGCGCTCGAAGCCGGGTCCGCGCTGGCGGGCCTGCTCGCGGACCATCCCAGCAAGGTGCGGCAGGACGAACTCGGCCTGCGTCTCGGAGGCGAGACCGCTCGCGCGCCCGCGCCCGTCGCCGGCCCAACGCCGGCGGAGCCGGTCGTCGACGCGGCCCTGCAGCGGGCGGTTCACCTGCACCGCGCGCATCGCGCCCTGCGGCGCGGGTGAGGCGTTCGGAGGCAGGGAGCGGATTCCGCGCTTGGCGCGGGAGGGCGTTTACGATCCCTTCGGTGCGTGCCCGCTCCCGGTGAGATCATCGTCGTCTGCACCGCCAACGTCTGCCGCAGCCCGATGGCGGCCGCGTTGTTGCAGCACGCGCTCGCGGCCGAGCCGGGCCCCCTGCAGGGCTGCCGCGTGGTGTCCTCCGGCGTGGCTGCGCGCGCCGGGGACCCCGTGACCCCGCACTCCGTCGCGGCCCTGCGCAAGGTGGGGCTCGACATTGCGGGGCACCGCAGCCGGCCCCTGACGCAGGCGATGATGGACGGCGCGCTGGCGGTGCTCTGTATGACCGAGGGGCACCGTGAGATGATCCGCCTGCGGGCCGATCCGGTGCCGCGGCACTTGTATTTGTTCCGGGATTTCATCGAGGCCAGCCCGAAGCGCGAAATCGGCGATCCCTTCGGCGGGTCGGCGCCGTTGTACGAGGCGGTCCGCGACGAGATGGTCGAGGCGATCCCCGGGCTGGTCCGTCGGCTGCGGGAGCTCGCGGGTTGATCAGCGCGGGCGGATTGTCCTTTCCTTTGCATTTTTGGCTGGCGGCGCGCGCGTGGGGGCCCCGCAATCTGGGTTCGAATCCATCGCCATGCCGCTGTCCGCCGCTCCGCTCCGCCTCCTTGACCCTGAAGTCCACGCCGCGATCCGCGCCGAGCGGGCGCGCCAAGAAAGCCACATCGAGCTCATCGCCTCGGAGAACTTTACCCTCCCGGCGGTGATGGAGGTCCAGGGCGGCGTCCTGACCAACAAGTACGCCGAAGGTTACCCAGGCCGGCGCTGGTATGGCGGGTGCGAGCACGTCGACTTGGTCGAGACCCTCGCGATCGAGCGGGCGAAAAAGCTCTTTGGGGCGGAGCACGCCAACGTGCAGCCGCACTCGGGCTCGCAGGCCAACTTCGCGGTCTACACCTCCGTGCTCTCCCCTGGCGACAAGCTGCTTGGGATGAACCTGAGCCACGGCGGGCACCTCACCCATGGCAACCCGGCGAACTTCTCGGGCAAGCTCTACCACTTCTGCCAGTACGGCGTGCGCGAGGACAACGGCCTGATCGATTACGACGAACTCGCCCGCACCGCCGAGCGCGAGCGGCCGAAGATGATCACGGTGGGCGCAAGCGCCTATTCGCGGGTCATCGATTTCGCCCGCATGGGCGAGATCGCCCGTGGCGTCGGGGCGATGCTCTTCGCGGATATCGCCCATATCGCCGGGCTCGTTGCCGGCGGCGTGCACCCGTCCCCGGTGCCGCACGCGGACTTCGTCACCACCACCACCCATAAAACACTCCGCGGTCCCCGCGGCGGCCTGATCCTGTGCCGCGCGGCGCACGCCAAGGTGGTGGACTCCGCCGTGTTCCCCGGCGGCCAGGGCGGACCGCTGATGCACGTGATCGCGGCCAAGGCGGTGTGCTTCGGCGAGTGCTTGAAGCCCGAGTTCCGCGCCTACGCCGAACAGGTGGTCCGCAATTCTCGCGCCCTCGCCGCTGCGATGCTGCGCCGGGGCTACAAGATCGTGTCGGGTGGCACGGATAACCACCTGATGCTGGTCGATCTGCGCCCGAAATTCCCCGAGCTCACGGCGAAGAAGGCGCAGGAGTCACTCGACCTGGCCCACGTCACTTGCAACAAAAACACGGTGCCGTTCGAGTCGCGCAGCCCCTTCCAAGCCTCGGGCATCCGCCTCGGCACGCCGGCCGTCACCAGCCGCGGTTTCACCGAGGCCGAGATGGAGGAGATCGCTGGATGCATCGATACGGTGCTGGCGGCCACTGGCACCGCCGGCGAGGCCGCGGCGCTGGAGCAGGTGCGCGTGCGGGTCGCCGTGCTCACGGGCCGCTATCCGCTGCCATACGTCTGACGGACCGCCGGCCCGGCCAGCGACCCCTTGTCGACCCCCGCCCCCCAGTCCGCCGCGGCGCCGGCCCGGCCGCTTTCCCTCGGCGTCATCTTCCTGACTCTCTACATCGATCTGGTCGGGTTCTCGGTCAGCTTCCCCCTCGGGCCGGACTTGATGGCGCATTATCTGGCCCTCGAGGGGCAGGCGGGGCTGCTGGGCTGGCTGGTGGGGCAGAGCGACGCTTGGGCGCGCGCGTTGGGCATCGCCAGTTACGCCCCGGTGCTCTTCGGCGGCCTGCTGGCCTCGGTCTTCTCCCTGCTGCAGTTCGTGTTCGCCCCTTATTGGGGCGCCCTCAGCGACCGGCGCGGCCGGCGGCCGATTTTGCTCTTCACGGTGGCGGGCACGGCCTGCAGTTACCTGCTCTGGGCGGTGAGCGGGTCGTTCTGGCTCTTCTTCCTTTCCCGCGCGCTGGCCGGCGCCTTCGGCGGCAACCTGTCGGTCGCCACCGCGGCGGTCGCGGACGTCACCTCGCGGGCGGAGCGTTCCCGCGCGATGGGGCTGGTGGGCGCGGCGTTCGGGCTCGGGCTGCTGACCGGACCGATGCTGGGCGCGGTCTCGGTGCAGCTGGATCTGGTCGAGCGCTTGCCGGGCCTGGCGGCGTGGGGGTTCAACCCGTTTTCGACGCCTGCCCTGCTGGCCCTTGCACTTTCCTTGGTGAACCTCTTCTGGATCGGGGTGCGCTTCCGCGAGACGCGGCCGGCTGGTGGAGGTGCGGCCGCCCCGGAACCGCGCCTGCGCAACCCGGTGGCCGCGATTCTCGGGCTGGAAGACCCGGCGCTGCGGCGGACCAATCTGGTCGCGTTCGTCTTCGCGGTGGCGTTCGTCGCGATGGAGGCGACGGTGACCTTCCTCGCCGCCCAGCGCTTCGGCTACACGGCCCGCGACAACGGCTGGCTGCTCGCCTTCCTCGGTCTGTGCGCGATCGTCACGCAGGGGTATGTCGTGCGGAAGATGCTGCGGGTGATCGATGAGCGGGGGGTCTTGCGGCTGGGGCTGGGCAGTGCGGCTATCGGGTTGTTTGGTATCGGCCTGGCCGCCCAGCCTTGGCACCTCTACGCCGGCGTGGGTGTGCTGGTCTTCGGTTCAAGCCTGGTGAACCCCGCGACGACCGGCCTGATTTCGCTCTACGCGGGGGCTGGCGACCAGGGGCGGGTGCTGGGGATTTTCCGCTCCCTCGGCGCGCTGGCGCGGGCCTTCACACCCCTTTTGGCGGGCGTGGCCTTCTGGGTGAGCGGCGCGTTGTCGGTTTACGTCGCCGGGGCGCTGCTCGTAGGGTTGGCGCTGGTGCTCAGCCGCCGGCTCCCCGCGCCGGTGCAATGACCCGCCGCCGCCCCCGTCGACTTGCGCGCGGGCTAACGTTCGCGCTGGGGCTCCTGCTGGGGGGCTGCGCGCTCCCCCCTTTCCTGCGTAAGCCCGCTCCGCCGGGTCGTGTCACTCTTGCAGGGACCGAGGTGGTGGTGCCCGCCCGCCTCGTCGGCAACCTGCTGTGGGTCGAGGCCTCCTGGGAGGGCGCCGGGCCATTCCGTTTTCTGGTCGATACGGGCTCCTCGGTGACTTTGGTGACCCCCGCGCTCGCCAAACGTTTCCCCGGCCGGGTCCCGCCCGCCGGGCCGAACCCGCGCCTCCGGGTGCGGGGCGCGGAGGGTGGGGCGATCGACCTCCCGCGGGCCTCACTCCGGCGCCTAGAATTGGGCGGCGCCGCGTTCGAGGAGGTCGAGGTGCTCCTCTACGACTGCGCCCCCCTCTCGGCCCACCTCGGCCTGCCGGTGGACGGCGTGCTCGGCTTCCCGCTCTTCCGGGAACTCCTCCTTACGCTCGATTATCCCGGCAGCCGGCTCCTCTTGCGCCCGCGGACGCTCGCCGACCTGATTCCCGGCCAGCCGGTGCCGGCGGATGCTGCCCGGCGCACGCCGCTGGTCAGCGTCGGGTTGGGAGAGCGTTCGCTGCTGGTGCTCGTCGATTCCGGCAGCGCGGCCGGCTTCAGCCTGAACCCCGCCGGGATCAGCCCTCTCTACGCGGTCCCGCCGCGGGAGGGGGCCCTGCTCGGGACCTTGGCGGGAGAACGCGCGCAACGCGTCGCCCGGCTCGCGTCGCCGCTCCGGCTGGGGGGGCACGTCATCCGGGAACCGGTGGTGGACCTCACCGACGAGTTGTCGGCGCTGGGCGGGGGGCTGCTGCGGCAGTTCGTGGTGACCTTTGATCCGGGGCGGGACCGGGTCTTCTTTCATCGCCCCGGGGAGGCGGCGCCGGCCCGGATGGAGGTGCGCAGCAGCGGGCTCAGTTTCACCCGCTCTCCGGCCTATTGGCGGGTGGCGGCAGTCATCCCGGGTTCGCCTGCGGCGGCGGCCGGCATCGTTCTCGGGGAACTCGTGGTCCGCATCAACGGCGAGCCGGTGGGGCGCTGGGACTTGGCCCGCTTCGAACGGCTGCTGGAGGGTTCGGACCCTCTCACGCTTACCTTCTTGGAAGGTACGACCGAGGTGGAGGCGCGAATCGCCCCGTTCAATCTTTTACCCTGACCTCGCAGAGCGCGGGTCGCGATCAGGCCGTCGCGGCCAGCGGGGCTTCCGCTCGGAGGAACCGACCGGTGGCGGCGTCGAGGTAAAGCGTTTGCCCGCTTGCACTTTGTACGACGAGCGTCTCGCCGTCCTCTCTAACTATCCGGGCGCAGGGATCCGCGGGATCTGGCCACTCCGCAAGCCACAACAATCCCAAGTTGGGGCGCAGGCAGTACAGGTTGGGGATGCCGGGAAGGAGGCCGAAAGGGTGCTCGCGCACGTAGCAGCGGAAGGCGCTCCGGTGGAACTCGACGATCGCCGTCGCCAAGGGAGCCTGGCCGGCGGCGCGGCGGCCGTCGCGGCTGAGAGGAATGAGGGCGCCGTCGAGCACGGCGAGGGCGGGGGCGGGTAAGTTCACGGACGGGGAGGGGTTAGAAAGGCAGGCTCTCGCCCCGCCGACCACCCTAAATTTTTAGGGTAGCCCCCGCTGGCCCGGGTCAGGTTTTTACGGGTGAGGGGTGGTTTGTGCGCTTGCGCCTGCGGCCCAAGCTCAGGTTTCTTTCAACAAACGCCTCCCGCCCCTCGATGAAAAAAGCGCTGATCACCGGCATTACCGGCCAAGACGGTTCCTACCTCGCTGAACTCCTGCTTGCCAAAGGCTACGAGGTTCACGGGGTGATCCGCCGCTCCTCCACCTTCAATACCAGCCGGATCGACCACCTCTACCGGGATCCGCATGTCAATGGGGTGAGGCTGTTTCTGCACTACGGGGACCTCGCGGACTCGGTGCAGATGGTGAAGCTGCTCTACCAGCTCCAGCCGGATGAGATCTACAATTTGGGGGCGCAGTCGCACGTGCGTGTCTCGTTCGACATCCCGGAATACACCGGCGACGTCGATGGTCTCGGCGCGCAGCGCATCCTCGAGGCCATCCGCGAGGCGGGCCTGGTGAAGAAGGTCCGTTTCTACCAGGCCTCCTCCTCCGAGATGTTCGGCAAGGTGCAGCAGGTGCCCCAGACCGAGACGACCCCGTTCTGGCCGCGCTCGCCCTACGGCTGCGCCAAGGTCTACGCCTACTGGCTCACGGTGAACTACCGGGAGAGCTACGACCTGCACGCCTCCAACGGCATCCTCTTCAACCACGAAAGCCCCCGCCGCGGCGAGACCTTCGTCACCCGCAAAATCACCCGCGCCGCCACCCGCATCAAGCTGGGCCTCCAGGACTCCCTTTACCTCGGCAACCTCGACGCGCAGCGCGACTGGGGCTACGCCAAGGAGTACGTTGAGATGATGTGGCTGATGCTGCAGCAGGACAACCCGGACGACTACGTCTTGGCCACCAACGAGACCCACAGCGTGAAGGAGTTCTGCCAGGAGACCTTCGGGCTGCTCGGGCTC
>VHCI01000008.1 GCA_016871775.1 Verrucomicrobiota bacterium
CATCGGGATGATCCCGATTCTCCTTGGGCTCGGCTGGTGGCTCCTGCGCCTCGCCCGCAGCTACTTTTGGGAAAATGCGTTCAGCGCGACCACCGTCCTGGGCCTCCTCTTGGTCGCCGCCCACTCTTGGTTCGATTTCCCCTTCCAGTGCCCGGCGATCCTCATAACTTGGTGCGCGCTCTGGCCGGCCGTCACGCTCTGGACCCAATACGAGGAGCAGGGATCGCGCTGACCAACGCGCTCCCATTCGCTGGAGCTACTCACCCGGCATAAACCGAGCTTCCCCGCGCCAGCGGAAAGCGGAGATGGCCTTGAGATCACGAACCACTAATTCGTCGCCGACGATCGCGAGGTGGGCCCAAGTCTCCTCCTCCGCCACCTTGGCTTGCCCCACGAGCTGGAAGGCCGCCGGATCTGCCTGAATCAGCAACAGTATCCCGCGCTCGTCGAGGGCGAGAATTCGATTCCCCTGCGCCACGAGGCTCGCGTACTTGCCAAACGGGTCGGAGGTCCAGGTGCGCTCGCCGTCGGAGAGGCGGATACAGGTGAAGCGACCGTTGCCGAGGTGGAGGTAGGCGTGGCCGGCGATGATGACCGGGGACGACATATAGCCTTGGGCGTTGTTGCTCCAGGCCTCGCGCGCGGTCACCCCGGGCCCGCCCGCCTCGAGGCGGTAGAGCCAGCTCTTGTTCTGGTAACTGCTGGTGAAGATGGCGTCGCCCGCAACGGTCGGGGTGAGGATGTTCATCCCGCGGTAGGAAGGCACCGAGTGCTCCCACAAGACTTTGCCCGTGGAGAGTTCGAGACCGGCCAGCTTCTCGCGAGTCTGAACGACCAGCTGGCGCGTACCGAGCAGGGGGGCGATCACGGGCGAGGAGAAGGCCCCGGCTGACATCATCCCGGACTTGCCCTCGAGCGCGCGCCAAATCACCTGCCCGTCCGCCGCCGCAACCTTCACCACCGAGTTTGCCGCCTGCAGGTAGACCGCGCCCTCATCGACCAGCGGGGAGCAGACGAGACCAAAGTCCGGGGCACCCGTGTCGTACCGCGCCGCAAAGTCGATCCGCCACCGCTCGCGCCCGCTGGACGCTTCGAGCGCCACGAGCACATCCCGCATCCCGGCCACAAACAGGGACTCGCCGTCGAACGCCGGCGTGGCGCGGATCCAGTCGCCGCGCGACTTGGCGAAGAAAGGCACCGAGATCGCGCCGGGCCACTCGTGCACCCAGCGCTGCTCACCGGTGCGGCGGTCAAGCGCGCGCACGACCTCGGCCCGCTTGTCGTGCGTCTCGGTCACAAAGACCAGATCCCGCGATACCAGCGGTCCGGAATATCCGGGTCCGAGCGGCACGCGCCAGAGCCGTTCCAAGGCGGAGTCGCCGAGCTTGGCCGGCCACGGCGCCCCCTCCACTCGGCCGTCCCGGGCCGGGCCGCGCCACTGAGACCAGGTGTCTGCGGCCGCAGGTAAAGCCAGCAGCGAGAAAATGATGACAAGGCGAGTGGGGCATTGACGGGTCATACCGTAGTATTACGGACCCGATAGGGCGGTGGATGCCACCTACAGGTTCGGACCCTTCGCTGGGCGAGGCCGCGGCTGGATTTTCTCCGCGCTTCCCCCCAGCCTGCGACCCACCCCGATGCCCTCCCCGCGCCTTTTGCCCTGCCTTGCGCTGCTCGCCCTCGCCTGCGCGCCCGCCGCGGCGGCGGCCGCGCGGCCGAACGTCCTCCTGATCGTCGCGGACGACCTCACTCGGACCGCGCTCGGGTCCTACGGCAACCGCATCTGCCGCACGCCGAACCTGGACCGCCTCGCGGCGTCGGGGCTCCGCTTCACCCGGGCCTATTGCCAGGGCACCTACTGCGGCCCCTCGCGCGCGTCGTTCCTATCCGGCTACTATCCACACGCGACAGGCGTCCTCGGCTACACCAGCCCGCGCGCGGCGCTCGGGGAACGCGCGACGTGGCCCCAGCACTTCCGGCAGGCCGGCTACCACACCGCGCGGATCGGCAAGATCTACCATATGGGCGTGCCGGGCGGCGTGGAGGACCACGGGCCCGGCCGCGACTACAACGGCGCGGACGACCCGGCCTCGTGGACCGAGCGCTGGAACACGCCGGGGCCCGAGTGGCGCGCGTCCGGGACCGGCGAGACCCTTGAGCGCAACCCCGACGGCACCAAGCCGGTGATGGGCGGGAACACCTTTGTCGTGGTCGAGGCGGACGGGGATGATGACGAGCACCACGACGGGAAGGCGGCCGCTCGGGCGGAAGAGTTCCTGCGCGCCCGCCGCGGCCGGCCGGAGCCTTTTTTCCTCGCCGTCGGTTTCGTCCGCCCGCACGTGCCCTTTGTCGCCCCCCGCAAGTACTTCGCGCCTTACCTGCCCTACGAGAACCTCCCTCTGCCCCCGAAGGTGCCGGGCGACTGGGACGATCTCCCGAAACCGGGGATCAACTACAAGACGAGCGTGAATATGCAGTTCGACGAGCGCCGGCAGCAGAAGGCGGTCGGGGGCTATTACGCGAGCGTCTCCTTTATGGACGCGCAGGTGGGCCGCGTGCTGGCCGCGCTCGAGGCGTCGGGACTGGCGGACGACACGATCGTAATCTTCACCAGCGACCACGGTTTCCACCTCGGCGAACACGATTTCTGGGCGAAGGTCAGCCTGCTGGAGGAATCCGCGCAGGTGCCGCTGCTGGTGCGCGTCCCGGGTCGGCAACCAGGCGTACGGGATGCCATCGTGGAGCTCGTGGACCTGTTCCCGACCACCGCCGCGATCTGCGGCCTGCCGGTGCCCGCGCGGCTGCAGGGGCGCGACCTCGCGCCAGTGCTCGCGGATCCCGGCGCGCGCGTGCGCGACACCGCGTTCAGCGTGGCACCCTCGACCAAGGGGTTCCTGCTCCGCGACGACCGCTTCGCGTTCATCCAGTATCAGGAGGACGCGGCGGCCGGGGTCGAGTTGTACGATCTGGCCGCCGACCCCGGGCAGTACACCAACCTGGCGCGCCGGCCGGAACACGCCGCCACCGTGGCCGGCTACCGGGAACGGTTGACCGCTACCTTGCGGTCCGTGCGGAACAACGACCTCGGCCGCTAAGCGGGGCGGCGGGACCGGGAGGGCCGCCGCCCGGAGCCGCCGCGGTCAGAAGCTCACCGTCGTGGTCACGCCCAGCTTTCGTGGGGCGTTGAGCCACTGGGCGTAGCGAAGCGTGCCGTTGGTCGAGCGGATGAGGTACATCACCTCGTTCGCGTCGAGCAGGTTGGAAACGTTGATCTGGAGCGTCGTCCGGACCTTTCCGTAGGGCTTCAACCGGTAAAGTGCGAACAGGTCGTGAAGCATCCGATTGGGGAAGTAGTACATCTTTCGCCGGTTCCCGTCGGCGGCGTCATTGTACATATAACCCCGGTGCTTCTCGCGCAGGCTGCTGCTAAGGCCGACTACGAGGCCGCGCAGCGGGCCCCGGTCGAACTGGAAGCGGTTGATCAGGCTGTAGCTGCGCTCGGCGTAGCCAATGGTACGCTCGCCCGCCTTGCGCACGATGAGGGTGCCGCCGGAGGGCGAGACGAACCCGAGCTGGTGCTGCGAGACCGGCAGACCGGTGGCGTTGGTGCCGACCCCAGGCGTGAAGAGGCCGAGCGTCTGCGCGTTGAGGATCTGGCCCGACTCGACGTCGAGCTGCGCGAAGTAGGCGCTGGTGGGATCGCGCATCATCGCCAGCGAGAGGGGCAACGGCGTCGAGGCCGGATCGCGGGGATCCGAGGGCACCAAAAGGGGCGTGATCGCCCCGCCTGCGGTGGCGCGGACGCCGACGACCGTCTGCCCGCCGACGGTGGTGGTGTTAAACTGGTCGTTATAGAATTGCGGCAGGACCACATCGCTGCGCTCGCTGCCGTTGGCGGAGGCGAAGTTGACCCGCACCTCCCAGCCGCGCAGCGGGCGCGAGGAGAGGGTGAGGTTGTAGCCGTCGGAGGTGCGGCTGTAGGTGTAGGCGCCGCCCCCGTTGCGGCCGTTGATGCCGTTGGGGTCGACGTCGTTCTGCGCCCCGCCGAGGCCGGCGGTGAAGTTCTGCGCCTCCGAGACGTAGTAGTTCAGGTTGCCGGAGATCCGGTTCTCCCAGAGCCCGAATTTGAGGCCCACGTCGCGGCTCACGCCCTTGCCCGCGGGCAGCGGCTGGTTGTAGATGTCGCGGGTGGTGTCGAAATTGATCTTCCCATTGGTTGAGTAGTTGAGGGACACGCGGACACCCCTGAGCGGAGTGTCGATCACGGCGCCGGTGGTGAGGCTGTCGTAGGTGATCGGCCCGCGGCGCAGGCCGGTGTTGGTGCGGAACGCACTCGCCTCTTCGGCCCGGTAGCCCGCCATGGTGTCGATGCGCCCCTTCCACCACTCGCTGAACAGGCTGAAGCCGTAGCTGCGCTCGTTGGTGTCGTCGTGGTAGTACCCGGTGATGGTGCTCTGACCGGTGTTGGCATTGATGGGACCCGAGAGCCCGAGGGGGTTGTTGCGGGTCGGGGGCACGGCGCCGGCATAGACCTGCGGCTGGTAGACGTAGGTCTTGCCGTTGGGGTGGACGAGCGAGGTGAACGGCCACTGCTGGCCGCCAATGACTTCCTTGGGGAAGATCGGCATCCAGACGGCGGGCAGGGTGATGCGCCCGGACTCGGTGGTGTTGATCTGGGCGGGATTCTGGATCACCCGGCCGGCGGCGTCCGCCTCGTAGAAGCGCCAGGGCTCCTGGTTGACCCACGACTGCATATCCTGGGAGAAAACGCTGGCCTGGTGGCGGCCCCAGCGGCCGAGGTTCTTCTGATAAGCCAGCGCCGCCCGGTAGCCGCGGGCGCCGGTATGGAAAGGCGCCGCGTTCATCGAGGTGGTGAAGGCCCACTGCGTCCCCACCAGGCCCGTCAACGGGTCCACGTACGCGTTGCCCGGGGCGCCGGGCGCGTAGACGGTGGTGCTGTTGGCGCGCAGCGGGTCGTTGATGCGCGCGTCGTGACCATAGCGCACCTGCAGCGCCAGCCCCTCGGCCAAAGTCGCCTCCGCGACGACCGACTTGATCCCGTTCTTGTAGGCATCGCGGTGGAACGGACCGATCGCGGAATCGACCTTGGTCAGGTCAAAGGTACCGCCGGTGAGTTCGCGGACATTCGGGAACGCCACGAGGTAACGGGAGCTCTGGCCGTCCACCCGCTCGCCCGTGGGCAGCAGCAGGTTGAGGGGCGCGCGCACGGTCACCGCTTGGGCGAAGATCGTGTCGCGGGTGAAGTGGCGCCACTCGCCGCGGATCTGCAGGCGCCGCCATGGCTGCAGGGTGAGCGCGAGGTGCAGGCCCTCGTTGATCTGGCGCGTCCCGGGCCGGAAGTAGCGGGTGTCACCGCGCACGGCGTTGATCCGGTAACCCCAGGTCCGGTAGCCGGCGCCGGCATCCAGCGTGAAGCGTCGCGTGCCCTCGGAGTCCCCGGTCGCCGCGAAGGTCACGCGGGGGCCGCGGTTGGCGTAGGCACGCTTGGAGGCGCTGGTGACCACGCCGCCGGCGTCACCGGAACCGAAGAGTAGGGAATTGGAGCCGCCGATGGCCTCGACGCGCTCGATGTCGAAGGAATCGAGCAGGGTGGTGTCGGAGCGCAGGAAGCCGTCGCGGCGGGGGTTGTTGATCTGCAGGCCCCGCATCGTCATGCTCTTGGGGTCCTGCCGGTCGCCCTCGAGGTCGCCCCGCACATCCTCGCTGCCGCCGCCGATGATGGCCGAGCCGAGGCCGCCGAGCTTCGAGAGCATCTCGGTCATATCGACCACGCCCATCTCGTCCATCAGCTGCCGGTTAAATACCTTGGCGTCGAGGGGCGTCTTGCCGAGGGGGGTGTTGGTGCCGGTGATAGAGTTGGTGTTGGTCGCCTCGTAGGTGTCGAAGGCGTCGGCCGAGACCTCGAAGGGGGTGAGGGTGACGGCGCCGGAAGCGAGGGCGTCGTCGCGGGACTTGGCCGCCAGTTCCGTCGCATCGAGGCGGCCGTCGCGGTTGCGGTCGTAGCGGGCGAGGTCGCCCGGCGTGGGGGCGGCGGGCTCGCCGGCGAAGGCGGGGCCCGGCAGCGCGGCCAGGGCGAGGCCCAGGGGCAGGAGACGGAGCGAGGGTTGCATCGGCAGGTAAGGTGAAACTCGCGCCGCGGACGGCGGCGGACGGGGATGGAAGAAGACTCGGGGGCCCGGGCCGCGGATGGCAACTGGGTTTTGCGGCGGACCGTCCGAAGGATCGTCACGCGGGCCCCGCGGAGGTTGACTCGGGGCGCGCCAGCCCAACCCTCCGCTCCGGATCCGGGGTGTAGCTTAGCCTGGTAGAGCGCCTGGTTTGGGACCAGGAGGTCGCAGGTTCGAATCCTGTCGCCCCGACCAATCCGCTGCGGAGTCAGGAGGATTCCGCCGCGGCGAGTTTCGCGGGATCCACCTCAACGCCCAGCCCTGGCCCCGCCGGCACCAGCGCCTGGTCCCCGCGCACCTCCAGCGGCCGCGCCAAAATACTCCCCGCGAGGAACTGCGGGGCATTCAGGGCCGCCGGCCGCTCCAGCCCATACGCCCCGAACAGCTGCAGGCACGCCGCGAAGGCCAGGTCCGGATCGGTCAGGCCGCTCGCGAAGAACAGCAGCCCGTGCTGCTCCATATATTCGAGGATGCGCCGCGCCTCGGTCAGGCCGCCGCACCGCGAGACCTTCATCGCCACCCCGTCCAGCAGGCCCAGCTCGTGGAACGCCCGCAGGTCCGCCAAGGCGACGATGGCCTCGTCCATCAGGATCGGCAGCGCCCGCTGCTCCCGGAGCCGCTGGTAACCCGACAGGTCGTTCGCCGGCAGCGGCTGCTCCAGCGCCGCCACGCCCAGGTCCGCCAGCCGCCCCGCGACGCGCCGCGCCGTGTCCACGTCGTAGCCCCCGTTCGCGTCCGCCCACACGAACGCCCCCGGCGCCGCGCGGCGCACCTCCGCCGCGACCGCCACATCCGCCGCCGGGTCGCGGCCCACCTTTAGGTTGAAATGCCGGAAACCCCGTTCGCCCGCCGCCGCCACCGCCGCCGCCGCCTCCGCCGGACCCGCGGCATCCACGGTCCAACTCAGGGTCACCGCGCCCCCCCCCCCCCCCCCCCCCGGCGCCGCCACCGAGCGCCCCGCCCGGCGACCCGCCAGGTCCAGCAACGCCAAGTCGATCGCCGCCTTCGCGATCGGTTGCCCGGTCGAGAATCCGGGCGCGATCACCCGCCGCAACAGGGCCTCGATCCCCGCGAAATCCTCCGGATCCCACCCGACCAGCGCCGGGCCAAGATGCCGGTCGAGCGTGGTGCGCACGGTCTCCACGGTCTCGTAACTCCAGGTCGGCGAAGGCACCGCCTGACCCCAGCCGCAAAGGCCGTCCTCCGCCGTCAGCCGCAGCACCACGGTGTCGCGCGTCGGCCCCCTCCCACCCCGGGACGGAAGGTACTTGAACGCCCCGGTGACCGGATAACGCGCGAGGAAGGTCTCGACGGCAACGAGGGGAGCGGACATCGGAAAAACCCCGGCAGCCTGCGGGCGCCGCCCCGCGCTGGCAAACCTGGACTCCTCCGGTGATCCCCCTTCACGCCAACCTCGCCCTTCGAACTCTGGTCCCGCCCCTACGCGGACCCTTTCAGCGCTCGCGCTCCGCCCGGGCCAGCCGCGCGTTGAACACGGCGATCAGCTCCAGGTGCTCTGGCGCCTCGGAACCGTCGTGGTGCAGCAAACCGGAGCCGAAGGGCGGCCGCTCAGCCGGGCCATCCCGCCAACGCCCCCAGCAATAGCCCACCGCCGCCGGATGGGCGGCTAGCCGGTCCAACGCCGTGCGCGCCCGGCGCAGCATCCGTTCTACCCCAGTTGCGCGGTCCCGTCTCCCGCCCGGGCGAGCCGCGCGGAACTCCGGTGCCGACCAACCCACGCCATCTGCCAGAAAAGGATGCGCCGAGTCCAGCGGCGGGGCGGTGCGCCAGCCAAGGAGCGGCAGATCCACCGCGGGATAAGCGCACTCCGCGGCCACCTCCGGACCCACGCCTTCGCCCAAGGGGCAGCCCAGAATCAGGTGATTGGGGTCCGCCGCGCGGATCGCGGCAGCCGCGGCCGTAAAGTAGCGCCGCGCGAACTCTCGCGCCCAGCGCTCGGCATCCCGCAGGTACCCCCGCGTGGCGATCCCCTGCTCGGCGCGGGTGAGTTCGCGCACCCGCTCCCGATGGGCCCAATCCTGCCCCCACGCCCGGGCCACCGCCTCGAGGCGCCCGCCGTGCAGCGCGAGGACAAATTCCCACGCCGCGTGGAAAGCGGCCGCGGAAGGCTCCTGCGCCAGGCAGAGTTGCAGCAGCGTGGGCCGGCCGGACCGCGATAGTTGGCACCACGCGAGGCCGGCATCCGTCACCCAACCCACCAATTCGGTCTGGTCGGCCGCCGGTCGGCACACCTCCTCCGCCCACGCGGCCGCCCGCGCCGGCCACGCCAAGTCGAAAACGTCGGGTAGGCGCAGACCCGGGCCGGTGAGGACCGGTCCCAGGCGGCAAAAATTCACCGCCGCGACATGGGGAAACCCGTCCGCGCGGATCGCTTCGGCCCCGAGGCCAAGGGCGTTGAAGCCCCAGCCCCGCAGCCGGGCGGCGGCATCCGGCGGTAATGGGCCATCTCCCAACGGCGGACTGGGCTCCACGTGGTGGACCGCCCGCAGGAAAACCCGCTCGCCCGCAGGATCCAGCAAACGCCAGCGTCCACCCGACCCGCGTTCTAGCCGGAACCATCCCGGCCGCCCCCGCGCCGCAACCGGGCCGCCCGGGCCCGCCTCACCCGCCAGACCTGGCACCGGCATCCCGCCTCACTTGGCCTTGACGCCCGCCGAGCCGCGCTTCCCGCCGGAACCGGCTGCAAGGATCGTGCCGCCCAACACCCCCACGGCGAAAACGCCGAAATAGATCAGGGCTGCCGAGGCGCGCAGCGGGGCCTTTGCGGAGGTCCCCGCGACGGGAAAATGGAAGTCGATCGACTGCAGATTATTCATTCCCACGTACAACATCACGAAGAGGAGCGCGAGGAACGCGACGGTTTTGAGGATGACCTTTATCATTAGATTAAGGGCGGCTGCCCACCCGACGGCCTAGACCGGCAACCCGGCGCGTGCAAACGCAAACCTGCCCGCCAGCAACCCGACGTCGACAGCCGGCCTTCAACTCCCCAAGCTTTCCCGATGCTCCGCCCCACCCTCCTCCGTTGTCCGGGCCCGGCGCGTCGCCTGCTTTTCCTTGCGGCCGCCATCGCCCTGCCGTTGCCCGCCGAGGAATTCGACCTCGTGCTGCGCGGCGGCCGCCTCGTCGATGGCAGCGGCGCGCCCGCGCGGACGGGTGACGTCGCACTGCGCGGGGACCGGATCGTCGTGGTGGGCTTGGTGACCGGCCGTGGACGGGAGGAGATTGACGTCGGCGGGCAGGTCATCGCGCCCGGTTTCATCGATGTGCACACCCACTCGGAGGACATCACCAGCATCCCAGTGGCGGAGAACTTCCTGCGGATGGGTGTGACCACGATCGTCACCGGAAACTGCGGCACCTCGCGGGTGGACGTGTCCGCGTTCCTCGACTCGGTGGCCAAGGCCCGCACGGGCGTGAACGTCGCGACGCTACTCGGCCAAGGCTCGCTCCGCGGGCAGGTGATGGGCGGTAGCTTCATGCGCCCGCCCACCGCGGAGGAACTGGGCCGGATGAGGGATCTGGTTGAGCAAGGGATGAAGGACGGCGCCCTTGGCCTGAGCACCGGACTGATCTACCTGCCAGGGACCTTCACCAAAACGGAGGAGTTGATCGACCTCGCACGGGTCGCCGCCCGCTATGGCGGGCTCTACGTCAGCCATATGCGGGCTGAGACGGTGAAGATTTTCGATGCCCTCGATGAACTGATCCGCATCGCCCGCGAGGCCGGCATTCGCGCGCAGGTCTCACACCTGAAGCTCTCCGGCCCCGCCGCGTGGGGCCGGACGAACGAGGTACTAGCCAAGCTCGCCGCCGCTCGCGCCTCCGGCCTCGACATCGGCCAGGACCAGTACGTCTACACCGCGTCGTCGACCTCCATCGCCACCCTGGTCCCGAACGAGGCCCGCGAGGGCGGCACGGAGGCCTTTCGTCAACGCCTCGCGGACCCCGCGCGCAAGGCGGCGATCATCGCTGAGATGCGCCGCACCCTCGAGAACGGCAAGCGCGGCGACTTCACCTACGCGGTGATCGCCAGCAACCCCCGCAACCCAGCCCTCAACGGCAAGACCATCCCCGAGGCGGCCGAACTTCTCGGCCGGACCCGCTCCTTGGAGGACCAGATCGAGACCGTGCTCGAGATCTCCGCCAGCGGCTCCGCGTCCGGTATTTTCCACGGGATGCACGAGGGCGACCTCCGCCACTTCCTCGTGCAGCCGGAGACGATGTTCGCCTCCGACGCGGGTCCCCGCCGCCTCGGCCAAGCGGTGCCGCACCCCCGCGGCTACGGCAACAACGCCCGCGTGCTTGGCCGCTATGTCCGCGAACTCGGCCTGATCTCTCTCGAGGAGGCCGTGCGCCGGATGACGCAGCTGCCCGCCCGCGCCTTCAACCTGCGGGACCGCGGGGAGCTGCGCCCCGGCGCCGTGGCCGACCTCGTGGTATTTGACCCGGCAAAGGTCTCCGATCCATCCACGTTCTCCGATCCGCACCATTATGCGGTCGGCTTCAGCGAGGTATTCGTCAACGGCGCGCCGGTGATCCGCGGGGGCACGCTCACCGCCGCCCGGCCCGGCCGGCCCGTCCGTCGGGGCGAGTAGGCCCGGCCGACAGCTTGAGCTTGCGACCGCGTTCCCGGACACGCTTTCCTCCCTCCCATATGTCCAAGGTTAACGGCTTTTCGGAATCGGTCCTCGAACGCACTATCTTCGCCAGCCGCTGGCTGCAGGCACCTCTGTACGTAGGCCTGATCGTCGCTCAGAGCGTGTACGTGTATCAGTTCTTCGTCGAGCTCTGGCACCTCGTGGGCGTGGCAGTCCACGGCGCCCCGAAGGGCGGTCCGGATACCTCGACCACGATCATGCTCTACGTTTTGGGGCTGATCGACGTAGTGATGATCGCGAACCTTCTCATTATGGTGATCATTGGGGGCTACGAGACCTTCGTCTCGAAGCTCAACCTCGAGGGCCACGACGACCAGCCCGAGTGGCTCAGCCATGTCAACGCGGGCGCACTGAAGGTGAAGCTCGCCACCGCCCTGATCAGCATCTCTTCGATCCACCTGCTGAAGACGTTCATCGAAGTCCGGCTGCCGACCACCACGTACAAGAACGACGACGTGATCTGGCAGATCGTAATCCACTGCGTGTTCGTCCTCTCAGCCATCGCTCTGGCCTACACGGACCGCCTAATGATGATGACCGGGAACCTCGCGCACGCCGGCGGCAAGACCAAGGGCGGCCCCGCCGCGCATTGAGCCCCCGGCCGCAGCTCAGCGCCGCAGGCGCAGCAGGCGCTCGCCCGCCGCGTGCAGGGTCGCGGGGCGCTTGGCGAAATTTAGGCGCACGTAGCGGTGCTCCGCGGTCGCGAAGAAGCTCGACCCCGGCACGGGCGCGACGCCGATCTCCCGCGTCATCCAATGGGCGAACTCGACGTCGCTCGCGTGACCCAAGGGGGAGATGTCCACCATCACGAAATACGCCCCCTCGGGCCGTGAGTACGCGAGGCCAGTGCGCTCCAGGTAGGCGAGCAGAATATCCCGCCCCGCCGCGTACTCTGCCGCGAGGCCCGCGTAATACGACTCGGGGAACCGTAGCGCCGTCACCACCGCGTGCTGCAGCGGCGCGGCCGCGCCGACAGTCAGGAAATCGTGCACCTTCCGCGCCTGCGCGATGACCGCCGGCGCCGCCTGCACGTAACCCAGACGCCACCCGGTGATGGCAAAGGTCTTCGAGAGCGAGGAGCACATCAAGGTCCGCTCTGCCATTCCTGGCAGGGTCGAGAAGTAGGTGTGCCGGTGGGGCGGGAAGACGATGTGCTCGTACACCTCGTCGGTCAGGACCCACACATCGAACTCCCCCGCCAGCGCCGCCAACTGACCCAGTTCCTCGCGGGTGAAGACGCGGCCGCAGGGGTTCGAGGGGTTGCAGAGCACGAAGGCCTTCAGGCCGCCCGCGAACGCCCGCCGCAGCTCCGCAGGATCGAAACGATACTTGGGCGGGTGCAGCGGCACGTATACCGGCTCCGCCCCGGCCAGCAACGCGTCCGCCCCGTAATTCTCGTAAAACGGCGAGAACAGCCCCACCCGATCACCCGGATCGCACACGGTCATCATCGCAACCATCATCGCCTCAGTCGCCCCACAGGTGACGACCAGCTCCGTCGCCGGGTCCACCGCCCGCCCCGTACATCGACCCACTTTCGCCGCCAGCGCCTCCCTCAGCTCCGGGGCACCCCAAGTGACCGCATACTGGTGCCGGCCCGCGTCCATCGCCGCCCGCCCCGCGGCAACCAGCTCCGCCGGCGGATCCCAGTCGGGAAAGCCCTGCGCTAAATTGATCGCGCCATACCGGGCGGCGATGCGCGACATCTCGCGGATGACGGATTCGGAGAAACGGGCCGTGCGGCGAGAGGTACGGGGCATCGGGCGGCTCAGGGGATGCGCAGGGTCGTGCCGACGCGCAACGGGGTGCTGGCCCGGGGCAGCACGGCCGGGTTCGCGGCCACGATGTCCTCGACGCGGACCTGATAGCGGCGGGAGATACTGTAAAGGGTGTCCTTGGGCGCCACGGTGTGGCTGCGCCCCGCGGGACGGGCGGCCTCGGGCGCCGGCCGCGGCGGAGCCGCGGTCAACGCGGGGGCAGGCGTGACGAGCGGCGGCTGCTCCGGCTCCGGCGGGGCCGCGGGCTCCTCCCCCGTAGCAACCGCCACCGCGGGCGGACGGACAGGGCCAACCCGCACCTCGTCGGGCAAAGCGATCATCCGCGGACCGCGGACCGTCGGGGCGACGCCTCCACCGCGGATCACTGAGAGCTCGGCCCGCAACTCTTCGTTTTCACGCCGCAACTTGTGGACCTCGTCCTCCATCGCCAGCCGCAGGGATTGGTCATCGAGCGGGCGGCCCGGCAGAGTGCGGGCGAACTCGCGTTTGGCCTCCTCGATCTTGCCCAGCACGAGCGGGGCCTCCTTCGAATTCGGCTGCGCCTTGTGGTAGCGCCGCAGGTGGTAATAGGCGGCGGGGAAATCCTTCGTGTGGTAAAGGCAGATCAGCCCCGCCTCGAGATGCGACTCCGGGGAGGGGCTCTCGCCGCGCCGGTCGATGACTTTCAGGAAGGCATTGAGGGCCTCCGAGGGCCGACCCTGCTTCTGCAGCTGTTTCCCCTGCACGTAGAAGGGATCCTCGATCTCCGGCGGCAGGGGCAGCCGTTCCCGCTCGCCGCAGCCCGCGGCCAGCAGGGCCAGCAGCAGCCCGGCGAGGACGGAAAGGAGGCGATGGACTCTCGGCAAGGAGGGCAAAAGGGATTGCGGCGCGTCGACGGCGACCTACGTTCCGCCGACTCACCCGCGACTCAAACCAGAAATGGCGTTAGCCCCGCAAACCCTTCTCCGGCGCGCCCGCGCCTGCCTCCGCCTCGAGCGCGAGGCACTCACCGCCACCTCGCGCCGGCTCGGTCCGGAGTTCGTCGCCACCGCCCGGGCCGTCGCCGCCTCCGCCCGCGCGGGACGCAAACTGCTCTTCACGGGGGTGGGCAAAAACGCCCCCATCGCGGCCAAGCTCGCCGCCACCTTCAACAGCACCGGCCTCCCCGCCTGCGGCCTCGACGCCACCCAAGCCCTGCACGGCGACCTCGGTCTCGCTACCGCCGGAGACGTCGCCTTCCTCCTCAGTAACAGCGGCCAGTCGGAGGAAATCCTCCGCCTCGTCCCGCTCCTCAAGCGCGAGGGCGTCCGGGTCGTCGCCTTCACCGGTCACCCCGGCTCCGACCTCGCCCGCGCGGCCGACCTGCAGCTCCTCTACCGCGCGCCTCGCGAGGCCTGCCCCCTTCGCCTCGCTCCCACCGCCAGCACCACCGCCGCCCTCGCCCTCGGTGACGCCCTCGCGATGGTGCTCCTCGCCGAGCGCGGTTTCACCCGCGAGGAGTTCGCCCGCTTCCACCCCGCCGGAAACCTCGGGCGCATTCTGCTCCTCCGCGTCCGCGACATCATGCGCACCGGGGAACGGTTCCCCGTCGCCCCGGATACGGTCTCCACTCAAAATGCCATCCTCGCGATGACGCGCGCCCGCAGCGGCAGTATCGCGCTCATCCAACCGCGCACCGGGCGCCTCAGCGGCATCCTCACGGACGGGGATTTCCGCCGCGCCGCCCTCACGGGCCCGGACTTCCTCCGCCACCCAGTCGCGACCTTCATGACCCGCCAGCCCAAGGTCATCGCGCCCGAAGCCCTTGGCGCCGAGGCCCTGCGGCGCTTTGAAGAGGACCGGATCGACGACCTCATCGTGGTCGACCGCCGCGGCCGCCCCGTCGGGCTGGTCGACAGCCAGGACCTGCCCAGGCTAAAGCTGGTCTGAGCTTGGCGCGCCCTTTACAGGAACACGGTTAGCGGCGAGGATCCCGCCGTGATGCCCACGCCTCCCTTCGTTTACCGAGACCCGCTCCCGCTCGGCCCCGACGAGACCGAGTACCGCCTGCTCTCCCGCGAGGGCGTCCGCACGACGGCGTTCGAGGGGCGCGAGATCTTGAAGGTCGCCCCGGAGGCGCTAGCCTTCCTGACGCGCCAAGCCTTCCACGACACCTCGTTTCTGCTCCGCCCCGCCCACCTGCATCAAGTGGCCGCGATCCTTGAAGACCCGGAGGCCTCGTCCAACGACCGCTACGTCGCCCTCACGCTGCTGAAGAACGCCGAGATCGCCGCCGAGGGCATCCTCCCGATGTGCCAAGACACCGGCACCGCCGCCATCATCGGCAAGAAGGGCCAGCAGGTCTGGACCGGTGCCGACGACGCGGAGTGGCTCTCGCGCGGAGTTCACGAATGCTACACTACCGAAAACCTCCGCTACTCCCAGATTGCCCCGCTCGACCTCTGGCACGAGGTCAACACCGGCACCAACCTGCCGGCGCAGATCGACCTCGCTGCCACCGAGGGCGCGAAGTACGACTTCCTCTTCATCGCCAAGGGCGGCGGCTCTGCCAATAAGATGTATCTATTCCAGGAGACCAAGGCGCTCCTGAACCCGAAGAGTTTTGAGAAGTGGGTCGCCGACAAGCTTCCCCTCCTGGGCACCTCCGCCTGCCCGCCCTACCACCTCGTGTTCGTCATCGGGGGCACCAGCGCCGAGGCCTGCATGAAGACGCTGAAGCTCGCCTCCGCCAAGTACCTCGACGCGCTCCCCACCACCGGCAGCGAGTACGGCCGCGCCTTCCGCGATCTCGCGATGGAAGAGAACGTTCTCCAACTCTCCCGCGCCACCGGTATCGGCGCCCAGTTCGGGGGCAAGTACTTCGCCCTCGACGTCCGCGTCATCCGCCTCCCCCGCCACGGCGCCAGTTGCCCCGTCGCGATGGGCGTCTCCTGCAGCGCCGACCGCAACATCCGGGGAAAGATCACCGCCGAGGGAATCTTCCTCGAGAAGATGGAAACCAACCCGGGCCGCTACATCCCCGCTGCCAGCCGCCTCTGGAAGGACGAATCGATTCTACGTGTCGACCTCCGGCGTCCGATGCCCGAGATCCTTGCCCAACTCTCCCGACATCCGGTCACCACCCGCGTCGCGCTGACCGGACCGCTCATCGTCGCCCGCGATATCGCCCACGCAAAGCTCAAGGAGCGCGTCGACGCCGGCCAGGGCCTGCCCCAATACTTCAAGGACCATCCCGTCTATTACGCCGGCCCCGCCAAGACCCCTACCGGCTTCGCCTCCGGGTCCTTCGGCCCCACCACGGCCGGTCGGATGGACAGCTACGTCGACCTGTTCCAGTCGCTCGGCGGCTCGATGGTGATGCTCGCCAAGGGTAACCGCAGCGCGGCGGTGACGGCCGCCTGCCGCCAGCACGGCGGATTCTATCTCGGAAGCATCGGCGGACCCGCCGCGGTCCTCGCCAAGGAAAACATCCGCCGCGTCGAGGTCCTCGAATACCCCGAACTCGGGATGGAGGCCATCTGGCGCATCGAGGTGGAGGACTTCCCGGCGTTCATCCTGGTCGACAACAAGGGCAACGATTTCTTCGCCAGCGGCTGCGCTGCCTGCCTCCCGGCTAAGCCCTGACCCGGCGGGAGGGCGGCAAACCTTTCCCGCACTCCGCCGCCGAAGCCCGCCCAGTTCAGAACCGGACGTTCACGCCGGCGCCCCGGGCGCCGAAACGCTCGATCTGATCGTAGAGCCGCTCCTCGGAGAGCCGGCTCGCGAAGCGCTCCGACACGCGCGGCCCGTTTTCCCCAGCCCCGGCGGAAACCATCGCGGTGAGGAGACGAGTCCCGCGGCGCTCGCCCGGCGGGACCATCTGCTGCAGTGGCTCCACCACGGGACGCGCATTCGGCACTCGCGGTTCAAACCGCCTGGTCCCGCCCAACAAGGACGCCGCCATCAAAGACTCCGTCTGCCCCGCGGCCGCCCACGTGGCCGGAAAGGAATGCTTCGCCGCCCGGTCGGGAGCTGGCTCTCGAACCAGCACAGCCGGCGTCACCGCCGCCGCGGCCGCCACCGCCACGGGTTCCACCAAAGCGCCCTGCTCCACTGCCGGAGCCACCTCAAGCGCGGGCGCGGGCAAAGCCGCCACGGCGACCATTTCCGCCCCCGGAGCCGCTACGGCGGCCGCCGGGACATTTTCCGCAGACGACACCGCCAGCGCTGGGCCCTCCGCCTCATCGCCGCCGGAGCGCGGCAAAAGGAAAAGACCGGCGATTAGCCCGACGGCGCCAAACGGCGCAGCTAGGCGGCTCAAAGCCGGCCAGAAACTGCCGTCCGCCCAACGCTGCCACCACGGACGGCTCCGCAGCAGCGCCGCCAGCTGCTTCTCCCGCAGCCGGTGATGAAAGTCTGCCCAGAAGGCCTCCGGCGGACGCTCCGCGCGCTTGAGGCGAAGGAGATCCTCCAAGGACACCGGACGATGGAGCGAACGCTTCATCGGCGCAGGTAGGGAGCAAGCTCAGACTGCAGCTGCTGCTTCGCATAGTGCAGGCGGGAACGCACCGTCCCCTCCGAGCACCCCATCACCTCGGCAATTTCCTGGTGATTCAGGCCGTCGATTTCGAATAGGGTGACCACGGTGCGATGCTTGATAGACAATCTTTGCAGCGCGTCGTTCAATTTTTCCTGGAGCTCCTGCGCGAAGGTCGCCCGGTCCGAACCTGATTTATCTGTAAGGGCATCAATCACTTCCTTGGCTACCGGGGCTTCGGTATCGAGCTGGTCGAGGCTGAGGAAGGACCGCAGTCGCTGCCGCCGGAGCTGGCTCAGGGTGGAGTTGACCGCGATACGGTAAAGCCAAGTGAAGAAGGCCGCCTGCGCGTGGAAACGATGGATCGAGCGGAACGCCTTGATGAAGCAATCCTGAGTGAGGTCCGCTGCGTCCTCACGATTGCCAATGAGGTTGTAGATGACCCCGTAGACGCGCTCCCGATAGCGGAGGACCAGGGCGTCAAACGCCGCGACCTCCCCGGCTTGCACGCGAAGCACGATCTCCCGGTCCGCGTCCGCCTCTTGCCGCCGCTCCGGCGAGGCGATCAGCGCCTGTGGAAGGACTTTGGCCGCCGGGATCACGACTGCAGCGAAGGCCGCGGTGCCCCGCGCTGCAAACCGAAAAGTCACCGCACCCGCGGTGGCTCAGGATGACTGCGCGAGGGCGCTCACCTGAGCTTCGAGCAGGTCCGCGAGTTCGCCCAGCCGCGGCGCGGGCGCAAGCTGCTGCCAAGGGGACAGCGCAGCCCGAGCGTCCGCCAGCTCCACCGCGACTTCCCCAGCCACGCGGGCGAAGACGCCCAGGCGCCGCATCTGCTCCAGCCGCGTGGCGAGGTCGGGCGAGCGGCGCCCGTCCAATTCCTCGGCCAGACGCTCTTGGTCGACCGGCTCAAGTCGCTCGCGCAACACGAGCAGGGGCAAGGTCAATTTGCCACTAGTGAGATCCGTACCGAGGGTTTTCCCGATCCGTGTCTCCTCCCCGAAGAAATCCACGAGGTCATCGTAAATCTGGTATCCGATGCCTAGGTGCCGGCCAAACCGGCCCGCTGCCGCCACGAACCCCGCGGGTTGACCGGCCACCTCCGCGCCCAGCTGGCACGACACCCGGAAAAGCTCCGCCGTCTTGAGGTCCACGATCCGCGAGTAATCGGCCCGGTCCACCCGCAACGATCCCCGCCGCAGGGTTTGGACGATTTCCCCGGCGCAGACCCGACGCATCGCCACCGAGACCGCCGCGCACACTCCCGTGGTCGGGTACTGGGTCGTGAGATGCAAGGCGTGCGCGAACAGGGCGTCCCCGAGCAGCACCGCTGCCGCCGAACCATACCGGCGCGCGACGGTCGGTCGGTTCCGCCGCACCTCGGCCCCGTCCATAATGTCGTCGTGCACTAGGGTCGCCAAGTGCACCATCTCGACCACTGCCGCCACGCGCACCAACTCGGCCGAGGGCGCGCCCGAACCTTTCCAACCCGAAAGAAATACCAGCGCGGGGCGAAGGCGCTTGCCTGAAGCGTCCAGCGCATAGGCCGCCAGGTCTCGAATCTCCGGTTCAAACTCCGCCAACTGCTCCCGCAGGAAGGTGTCCAAAGCCGACTGATGCAACGCCAGCCGCGCGAACACCCGGGAGAAAGCTAACGGCTCTGCCGCGGGGGCGACCGGAACCATCGAATCGGGAAGGACGGCGGTGGGACTCATTAAGACCACCATCCTAGACGGGTTTTCGGAAATCACCAATCAAACCGCCGGTTCCTCTTCCGCCAACGAGATGCCCTCGCCCCTGGTCCTCCTCGCGCTGCCCCCCGCCGGGGCCTACTGCGCCAAGCTCTGGGGGAATGACCTGCGCGTCGCCGAGACCGGGCGGAGCGTGCGTGGCGGCTTCGCTGGGGCGACTCCCGCCCCCTCCGCGCCGCCGGTTCAGCGATCGCCTGGGCGTTGGTCCTGCTGGCTCTCGAAAGCGTCGGGGGACTCAAGCTCGGCATCGCCTTGGAGCAGACGCGGATGAACCTCGCCTTCGTCGCCTCCTCCATCCTCGCCGCGCCGATTATCGAGGAGATCATCTTCGGCAGCTGGCTGGCACTTGATCGCTACGGCAACGCAGCCCACTGGACCAGAATCGTCGGCGCCTCGGTACTTTTTGCCCTCCTGCACCCGTTCCTCAAGGCCGGGGACGACGCCAGCTTCCGGCTGACCCTCACGCTCAAGGGCTGATTTAGCACCACCGTCCTCTTTCCCTCCTCGCTCTGGTTCTATACCTCCCGCTTCGCCCCTCGGAACCCCCAGCCTTCCTTCCTGCCCTGCTTTGCCGCCCACGCGGCCAAAAACTTTGGCGGCGTGGCGATCAAGGCCGTCTCGGGCCATCGGGCGCTCACCGGCTGAGGCCGCCCGGAAAACCATTGCCCGCCCCCGCCCTCCGGATTGATTTCCCCCGATGACCTCCCTGCCCCGCCGCGACTTCCTCCGCGCCTCCGCCGCCAGCCTTGCCTTCGCCGCCACCGCGGGCCCCGCCCCCGCCGCCGCCTCCCCCCTCGGGCGCACCGGTCGACCCGTCCTCCGCCCCGCGCTCGCCGCCTATTCGTTCCGCGAATCGTTTCCCGTGATGCGCGGCAAGGCCAACCCGAAGGTCCCCGCCGGCAAGGCCACGGATATGTTCCGCTTCCTCGACTTCTGCGCCGCCCACGGGGTCGATGCCGAACCGACGACCTATTTCTTCGCTGAGGAAACGGACGCCTACCTGCTCCGCCTGCGGCGCCACGCCTTCCTCCGCGGGGTTGCCATCAGCGGCACCGCCATCGGCAACAACTTCTCCCATCCCCGCGGGGAGAAACGCGACGCGGAGATCCGGCTGACCAAGCAATGGATCGACCGCGCCGCCGTCCTCGGCGCACCCCACATCCGAGTCTTCGCCGGGGTCACCAAGGAGATCCCGCGCGCCGAGGCCGACAAGCTCGTGATCAGCGCGCTCGCGGAGTGCGGGGAATACGCGGGGCGCAAGGGCATCTTTCTCGGGCTGGAGAACCACGATTCGATCAGCACCTCCGCCGCCCTGCTGGAAATGGTCCGCGCGGTCGGGAATCCCTGGGTGGGAATCAACCTCGATTCCGGGAACTTCAAGTCCGCCGACCCCTACCGCGACTTCGCGGCCTGCGTCCCCCACGCGGTGAACGTCCAATTCAAGACGGAGATCCTGATCGGCGGCCAGCGGGTCGCAGCGGACCTCGGCCGCTTGACCAAGCTGCTGCGCGACGGTGGATACCAAGGCTGGGTGGCCCTCGAGTACGAGGCGAAGGAGGACCCGGCCACGGCCGTGCCCCGGCTCCTCGCCGAGATGAGGCGCCTCTTCGCGGCCTAAAGCCGACGGGTCAGGCGCAGGGGCTCGCGCCGGCCAGAGCCCGGCGCAGGACGGAAAATAACTCCGCCCGCGAGAAGGGTTTGTCGAGGAAAAGACCCACCTCGACACCCTGCAGCGCCCGCGTCTCCGCGTCACCCAGCAAACCTCCCGCGACGATGACCGGCGTTCGCCGACCCCTGCGCCGCAGCTCCGTCACCAGGCCCAAGCCGTCGAGGACGGGCATATTTAGATCCGTAATGATAACCGCCAGCCGGTCGCCCAGCTCCTCCACCCGGCGCAGCGCCTCCGCCCCGTCAGCGGCCACTACCACGCGGTAATTCGCCCCCGCGAGGAGCAGCTGGGTCGTCTCGCGTAGGGCCGCCTCGTCGTCGACCACGAGCACGGTCTCCCCGGTCCCGATCTCGCCCGACGCAGGGAGGGCCGGCAGCGGCGCGGCCGGCGCGGCCACGGGCAGGAGAACGCGGAACGTGGTGCCCTGCGCCGGAGCCGAGGCGACGCCGATCACCCCCCCCGCCCGGCGGATGATACCAAGGGAGGTGACCAGTCCGAGGCCTGTGCCGCGGTCGGGACTTTTGGTGGTAAAGAACGGATCGAAGATGCGCGCCATCACCTCGCGGGTCATCCCCACCCCGGTGTCAGCCACGACCCATTCGACATACGGGCCCGGCTTGGGACTCGCGGTCCCGACCTGTTCCCCCAGCACGATCTGGCGCGGGCGAGCCGTAATGCGCAGACAGCCGCCCTGGGGCATCGCGTCGCGCGCGTTCACGCTCAGGTTTAGGAGCACTTGGAAGAGCTGCGTCGGCTCCCCGATCACGTCCGGCAAGTCCGCCGCAACCTCGGTCTCCACGGCGATTTTCCCCGGGAAGGTGCTACGGATCATCGCCGCCAGCTCGGAGATGAGCCGCCCGCAGGAGACGGTGCGTCGCTCGCCCGCGGTGCCCTTGGCAAAGGAGACCAGCTGCTTCACCATTGCGGCGCTCCGGTGCGAGCTCTGCTCGATGACGCTGAGGAGCGCGTCCTCGTCCGGGTAGCGCAGCCGGAGCATCTCCGTCGCCATCGTGATCGGGGCGAGGGAATTGTTCAGATCGTGGGCGATGCCGCTCGAGAGGGCGCCGATGCTCTCCATCCGCTGGGCCCGGAACTCGGCCTGCAGCATCGTCTCGCGCTGGGTGATGTCGGTAATCTGCGCCAGCTGGCCCCGGACCTCGCCCATCGAGAACGCGTGGAGCTGCAACTCGCCGAAGAAGTCCCCGCCGTCCCCGCGCCGCTCCAGCCGAAAGATCGCCTCGGGATCCGCCGCGGCTAGGAAACGGCTGAGCGCCGGCCGGTCCGAGGCGAAGCCAGCGTCCACGAGGAGATCGATCAGATGCCGGCCCTCCGCGTGCTCCTGCCCCGAATGTAGGATCAGCTCCGCCGCCGGGTTGGCGAGGAGCACTCGGCCGTTACCATCGGTGAGGAGCAGGCCCGAACTTGTGGTGCGGAACACCTCGGTGAAGCGCGCCTCGTTGCTGCGCGCCTCGCGCTCCGCCGCCGCCAGCTGCCGCTGCCGCTCGGCGCTCTGATGCAAGGCCTCCTCCAGCCGCGCGGTTCGCTCCTGCACCAGGCTCCCTAATTGCCGGAAGAGCTGGAAGGCCCCCGCCCGCGCCTGCCGAATCTCCCGGCAGCCCGGCGCCGCCGGATCAAGTCGGAACGTGCCCTCCGGCTGCAGCGCCAACTTCGTCGCCCGCCCCAATTCCTGCAACGGCGCCACTACCAGCCGGTAAAAGAAGTAACCGCCCAGCAACGCGGCCGCTAGGGCGAGCGGCACCATCACCAGCGCCGTGCGTTTGGAGGCGGCGATCCGTTCCGCGTAAAACTCCCCTACCGCCCGGCGCTCCGCGGCCAGCTGCCCCTCCAATCGCCCGACTCCCGCCACGAGATCCCCCAACACCCCCTCCAACTGCGCCAGCCGACCCTCCAGCCCCCGCAGTTCCTGCTCGGTCTGCACCGGCTGCAGCGCGGCCGAGACCAGCTCCAGATGCGCCAACGCCCGCGCCGCCAGCTCCCGCGTCGACAGCGCCCGGCCCCCGCGCTGCAGCGCCGCCATATTGTCGCGGGCCACCCCCACCAGCCGCAGCGCGTTCTGCGCCTGCAGGGGATCCTTGATCTGCAGGTAGGCATCCGCCTGGTGCAGCATCGCCCGCACACTCATCTCCACTTGCGCGAACTGCCCCGCCACCAGCTTGACCTCCCCCTCCCGCTGCGCCGCGTACCCCGCCTCCTCCGTCCGCACGGTCACGTAAGAGAAGGTCGCCACCACCAGCGCGCCCACCGCCACCAGCAAAATGCCCACGACCCCGCGCAGGCTCAGCCCGCCTAGGCCGACCACCGCAGCCACGTCTGCCCGCTTCACGGGCCCGCCGGCGCCAGCGCCCGCCGATTCACCCGCCAAATCTCTTGCGTCAGCCAGATGGTCTTCACGCCCGCCGCCACCGCGCCCTCGACGAGCGTGGGGCACACGTCCCCTTGCCCCTTCCGGGACTGCAAATCCCGCAACCACTCGGCCGACCAACGTTGCCGCATCTGGTCCAACGTGAGCCCTCGCAGGACCGCCGCCAGCCGGGATTGCCCTAGCTGGTCCGCTCCGGGCTCCCGCGACCGCTGCACGCGGAAGTCGAGCAGCGCCAGCTGAGCATCCAGCGCCCACACATACTCGGTCAACCCCCACCGCGTCGGCTGGGTCCGCGCCTGCACGTACCCCGCGATCCGCTCACCCTCCATCACGATAAACAGCGGATGCCGCGTCACCTCCCGTCGGTCGAAGACAAAGGGGAGGTCCGCGGGCAACGTGGACGCGGTCTGCGACGTGATCTCCAGCATCTCGGTGCGGAACCCAGTGTGCCGCGGGAACATCTCCCGGATCAGCCGGCTCGGCTCGCGCACGGAACAGAAGGTCTGCGCCCCTGCCTGCCCCGCTCCCGCCAGCACCAGAACCAGCGGCGACCAGCGCCACGCCCGCAGCAAGAAATGGGAAAGGTTCATCGGCGAAAGGGAGCCCACGTTCACAGGCGACGGCGGACCTGGAGATTCAGGAACCCTTGCGGCGGCATGCCCCGCTGGCGCCAGATCCGCTCATCGCGCTGGGCACTCACGATCCAACCCGGCGCCGGCGTCCAGCGGACGCCCACCACCTGCGTCCAAGTTCGCGTGCCGCGGCCTCCCACCGAGGTCCGCTCGCCCACCAGCTGCACATACCCAGAAATGATTTCCCGCCGCGAGGTCAGGTTCGCCTCGGCCAACCCGTTTAGCACCCGGGCGCGGCCCGCGCCCTCCCCGTTGGAACCGGTGGAGAGCTCGCCCAACAAGCCCAGCGGCCCCAGGTACACTTGGCCATCCACCGCGACGCGCTGCCGCAGGTGCACCCCCGTGCGCGCCGGATTCAGGACCTGGGCCCGGAAGACACTGAAGCCCCACCCGTTCACGCCGCCGTAAGTCTCGTTGTCGACCGGCGAACCGATACGCCCAAACAGGGAATAAGGGTCGAAGTGATCCGCATAAAACATCCCCGAACCCCGGCCCACGCCCACCTCATATTGAAAACGCTCGAGGGTACCATTGAGGGTCGCAACCCAGTCCACCATCAGCGCCGTGTTGGGACCGAGCGTGAATTGGCGCAGCTCCCCCGCATTGCTGATCGTGGCCTCCAGCCCGTACGGCAACTCGAGGTGCCCCACCTTCAGGTTGAGGCGGCGATCCTCCGTCAGGTGCAGGTTGATCGTGTTGATCATCGGCAGGACCTCCGTGTCGGAGGGCCCATCGAAGAACGGCGGCGGGGCCGGATGACGTTGCGCGCGCGAAAGGTAAACTTGGGCCACCACGGTCGCGACGTCCCGCTGCGGCGTGCCCAGCTTGGCGTAGGCGTCTAGGGCCAGATCGTACTGTGCCCCCTGCTGGCCGCCGGTCTCATCCCGCACCCACCGCGCGGACACGTCCGGAGTCAGGACAAACCGCTCGCTACCCCAAGGCGTCGCCTCGGCCGGTATCCCGGCGAGCCAAGCCAGCAAAAGGAGCTCCCGGCGCAGGCCGGACCGAAGGAGACGAAGCCGAACGGGCGAAATCACGGGGTGGGAACCGGGCAAACCGATGACGCTAACAGCTCCCGAAGCAGACCACGGCGGCCTTCAACGGTGCAACGCCGGAATCTGTCCGCCGGGGACGGCACTCACCTACCGCGAGGCCGTGGACTAGGTCGCGGCACCGCCGCTCGGCGGCGGCGGCTGCCAGCTCAGCAGGGGCGGCCGGGGCCGGCTCCCATCGAGTCGCGCCAGAGTGAAAATCGGGAGCCAAGGCCAGCGGCTCGGCAACTGCGGCGCCAGCAGCGGCCGGCGGGGGCAGCGGCAGAAAAAACGGTGAAACCGGGGCTGGGTACCGTCCGTAAAAACCCCGTGAATTTAGTAAACGCCCCCCGCACGCCGCAGCCGTAGAGCCCGCCGCGGGCATCGGTGAAGTTACGCAGCCCGGGCCCGGAAAGGGCTCAAGGCGGTCCGAAACTAGGGCCTTTCGGGCCCTTGCCCTTCTTCTTGCCCCCGCCCGGCGGCGGCCCGCGCCGCAGGAAGGAAGAATCGGGCGTGCCTCGCCACAGCCGCGGCACAAACGGGAACTCCTCGGTCAAAACGTAATAATAGGTTCCCTCCGGAAAATCAGGCGTCCGGCCCCAGCGCCCGTTGCACTCGTCCAGATCCCCCGCACCCGGCCGGTATTCCCAGTCTTGGACGTAAGCCCCGTCGTGCCGCCCGCCCGGTCCGCCCGCGCGTTCGCCGGCGCGGAGGCGATAACTGGTCACCGCCGACCGCACGACCGCCGGCGCCGCCGGATCCGGGCTGATCCACGGGCCATAGATCGGAAACCCATCCGCCGCCCAGCCCACGAGCACCATCCGCGGCCGCCCGGCGGTCAAGCGCGCCAGCAGCATCTCCGGCAGGCCGTGATAGTGGTAGGTGCCGGTCGGCTGGACGTGGGCGTGCTCCAAATCGAGGCCCAGATTGCGGCCTCCGCCCAAGGCCTCGTACTGCCAGCCGGAGCCCCGATCGTCCCGCCACCATTCGGCGGCCGCAGGATCGAATACCACGCCGTTCACTGCCACCCCGAACAGGCTCATCCCGACCGGCGTCGACCGCTCGCCCGCCCGCGGCGCCGCCGGCACACGGAAGGCGTGGTTCTGGGGCACGATGCGGTTCGGGTTGCCCTGCACCGGGAAGGCCCCCGTGGGATGATCCGGCAGGCCGTTGGCTCGGATCCAGCGGACTTCCCCCTCCACGGTGATCGCCACCCGCGGCGCCTCGCCGGCCCACGGCACGGCGTCGAGGTTGGTGTGGTCCGGGTGGGCAGACAGGCCGCCGACCAACTGCAGCATTAGGGGGAGGAACCGGCAACGCATCAGATGGTCCCAGCGTAGACCGCACCCGAAGTGAATCGAGCCGATTCCCGGTCAACCCGGGATTGCAAGCGCGCCCAGCCTCCGCCACCACCCGCCTATGCCCGAGACCGCCGACGGCCGCGCTCGCCTGCTGATGATCGATGACGATCGGAAGCTGTGCCGCCTCGTCGCCACCTACCTCGACCCTCTCGGCTTCGACGTCACCGCCGTCCACACCGGCCCCGAGGGCGTCGAACGCGCCATCGCTCCTGGCGCCCTCTGGCACGCCATCATTCTCGATGTGATGTTGCCTGGGCTCGATGGCTTCGAGGTCCTCCGCCGCATCCGCGCCACCAGCGCCGTGCCCGTGCTGATGCTCACCGCCCGCGGGGACGAGACGGACCGCATCGTCGGACTGGAGGTCGGGGCCGACGACTATCTGCCGAAAACCTTCTCCACGCGGGAACTGCTGGCCCGGCTCCGCTCCGTGCTCCGTCGCAGCAGCCTCAACGCCCGCGGCCCCGCCACGCCCACGCCCCCCTCCGAACTGGTGGTCAGGGACCTGCGCCTCAACCTCGACGCCCGCTCCGCCGCCCTCGGCAGCCAGCCCCTCACGCTCACGCCGGTCGAGTTCGACCTGCTCGCCAGCCTCGCCAAGGCCCGCGGCCGGGTGAAATCCCGCGAAGCCCTCTTGGACGAGTGCCGCGACCGCAATTACGAGGTATTCGACCGCTCGATCGACGTCCATATCTCCGCCCTGCGACGTAAGCTCGGGGATGACGCCAAGGAGCCCCGCTACATCCGCACCATCCGCTCGGCCGGCTACCTGCTTGCCGGACCCGATTAACCCCTTGTCCGAGACCGGGCTTGCACAATCCGAGGCCCGACTTTCCCTCGACGTTATGCTGAGACCCCTGACCTCCGCCCTCGCGCTCCTGCTCCTGGGCCTGGCCGCCGGCTGCGGCCGCCCGGCCAACCCGCCCGTCACCCCGGCTTCCGGCCCCGCCGCGGCCGCCGCCCCCGCCAAGGGCGGACCGATGATCTGGCGCGTCGGCAACGGCGCGGAACCCCAGGACTTGGACCCCCACATCGTCACCGGCGTCCCGGAGCATAAGATCCTGATGGCCCTGTTCGAGGGCCTTCTCTCCGAAAACCCTCAGGACCTCAGCCCCGAGCCCGGCATCGCCGAACGCTGGGAAATCTCCCCGGACGGCCTCACCTACACCTTCCACCTCCGCGCCGGCGCGCAGTGGTCCGATGGCGTGCCCATCACCTCAACTACCTTCGTCCGCTCCTACCAGCGGATGCTCACGCCCGCCCTCGGCGCCGAGTACGCCTCGATGCTGCACCACGTGCGCAACGCGAAAGCCTACAACGAGGGCAAGCTCACCGACTTTAGCCAGGTCGGTTTCAAGGAGGTCGATGAGCGCACGCTACGGGTCACGCTGAACCAGCGCACGCCCTTCCTCCTCAAGATGATCGCCACCCATTACTCCTGGTACCCGGTGCCGATCCACGTGATCGAGAAGTTCGGCGGCCTGGCCCGCAAGGGCACCGCCTGGACCCGCAAGGAAAACTTCGTGGGTAACGGCCCCTTCATCCTCAAAGACTGGAAGCCCCAGCAGGTCCTCCTCGCCGCCCGAAACCCGCGCTTCTGGGACCACGCCCGCGTCCGCCTCGACGAAATCCATTTCTTCGCGGTCGAGAACCAGGACAGCGAGGAGCGGATGTTCCGCACCGGCCAGCTCGACCTGACCAATGAACTCCCGGTGGCCAAGATCGACGTCTACCGGAAGGAGTTCCCCGAGTCTCTGCGGATCGACCCGTACCTCGGCCTCTATTTTTACCGCTTCAACGTCGAGCGCCCACCCCTGAACGACAAGCGCGTCCGCCGCGCCCTCGCCCTCGCCGTGGACCGCGAGAGCCTGGTCAAGAACGTCACCCGCGGCGGCCAAATCCCCGCCTTCAGCGTCAGCTACCCGGGCACCGCCGGCTACGCGCCCACCGCCAAGCTCACGGGCAAAGTCGAGGAGGCCCGCCAGCTCCTCGCGGCGGCCGGCTTCCCCGGCGGCCAAGGGTTCCCGAAGCTTGAGCTGCTCTACAACACCAGCCAGAACCACCGGCTCGTCGCCGAGGCCATCCAGCAGATGTGGCGCCGCCAACTGGGCATCGACATCGGCCTCCGCAACGAGGAGTGGAAGGTCTACCTCGACACCACCGACGCCCGGAAGTTCGACCTGCAGCGAGGCGGCTGGATCGCCGACTACGTCGACCCCCACTCCTTCCTCGAGATCTGGACCTCGGATAATCTCAACAACGACACCGGGTTCAAGAACGCGGACTACGACCGCCTCTTCGCCAAGGCCCTCGCCGCGCCGGATGACACTGCGCGCTACGCGGTGTACCAGGAGATGGACGCCCTCCTGGTCGAGGAACTGCCCGTGATCCCGATTTACCACTACACCCGGGTCGTCGCGATGAACCCGCGCGTGCAAGGCGTCTACCCGACGCTCCTCGACAACCACCCTTACAAGTACGTCTGGCTGCGCGACGCGGCCCGCTGAGCCGCGCCCGGGGGTGCCTACTGCGGGCTTCCCCCCGGCCGCCTTTGCCACTTCGCTCCCCCTCCCGATGTTCCGCTTCATCACGTCGCGCCTGCTGCAGTCGCTCCTGGCGCTGTTCCTCGTGATCACGGCCACGTTCTTCATGATCCGGTTTGTGCCGGGTGGCCCGTTCACGGCGGAGAAGGCGGTCACGCCGGAGATTTTGCGTAACCTTGAGGCCCACTACGGCCTCGATCGTCCCCTCTGGCGGCAATACCTCGACTACCTTGTTAGCCTAGGCCGCGGCGACCTCGGCCCCTCTTTCAAGTACCCGAACCGCACGGTCAACGAGATCATTGGGGATAAGCTGCCCGTCTCGGCCGAGCTGGGCGCCCTCGCCCTCGCCTTCGCCCTCGTGATCGGGATCACCCTGGGAACCCTGGCGGCAGTCTACCGCAACACTTGGATCGACTACGTCGCATCGACCTTCGGGATGATGGGGATCTCCATTCCCACCTTTGTCGTCGGACCCCTGCTCGTACTAGGGCTAGCCATCCATCTGGGCTGGTTCAACGCCTCTGGCTGGTACGGACCGGCGGACCGCGTCCTGCCGGCGATCGTACTCGGCTTCGCCTATGCGGCGCCCGTGTCGCGGCTGACCCGCGGGGGAATGCTGGAGATCCTCGGGCAGGACTTTATCCGCACCGCCCGCGCCAAGGGAGCCTCGGAACTGCGGATCATCACCCGCCACGCCCTGCGCGGCGGCCTGCTCCCGGTAGTCTCGTTCCTCGGGCCAGCGGTGGCGGGCATTTTGACCGGCTCGTTCGTGATCGAGACCATCTTCCAGATTCCCGGAATCGGGCGCGAGTTCGTGAACAGCGCCTTCAATCGCGACTACACCCTCGTCCTAGGCACGGTCATCCTCTACGCGGTGCTGATCATGGCCCTGAACCTGGTGGTCGACATCGTCCAAGCCTGGATGAATCCGAAAGTGAGGCTCGAAGAATGAGCGTGCCCGCCACCGCCACCCTGCCGGCGCCCGAGGCCCTCGAACAGGGCTCCTCGCTCGGCCACGATGCTTGGCTGCGCCTGCGGAAGAACCAGCTGGCCGTCTTCGGCCTCGTCTGCCTCGCCGTCGTGGCCGTCCTCTGCCTCGTCGGGCCCTGGCTGCTGCCGTACGGATACGAGGAACAGAAGTTGGAGCTGGGCGCCTCGCCCCCCGGCGCGATGCATTGGCTGGGCACTGACACCCTCGGCCGCGACCTGCTGGTGCGCTTGCTTTACGGCGGGCGTATCTCCCTCGGGGTCGGCCTTGCGGCGACCTTCGTGGCTCTAACCATTGGGGTCGTTTATGGGGCGGTGGCAGGTTTCTTCGGGGGTAAGCTGGACGCGGTGCTGATGCGCATCGTCGACATTATGTACTCTCTGCCCTTCCCGATCTTTGTGATCCTGCTGATGGTGTTCTTTGGGAAGAACATCATCCTCCTATTCGTGGCCATCGGGGCGGTCGAGTGGCTGACGATGGCGCGGATCGTGCGGAGCCAAGTGATGGCGGTGAAGCGGATGGAGTTCATCGAGGCGGCCCGCGCGCTAGGCTTCGGCAAACGACGGATCATCTTCCGCCATATCCTGCCCAATATCCTCGGGCCGATTATCGTCTACACCACGCTGACCATTCCGGCCGTGATGCTGCTGGAGGCGTTCCTCAGCTTCCTCGGACTCGGCGTCCAGCCCCCCATGAGCTCCTGGGGCGTGCTGATCAAGGACGGGGCCGAGAAGATGGAGGAGTTCTCGTGGCTGCTGGTATTCCCCGCCGCCCTGTTCTCGCTGACCCTATTCTCCCTCAATTTCCTCGGCGACGGCCTGCGCGACGCCCTCGATGTGCGTTCCTCCAAGGACTGACCCCTCACGGCCAAGGCGCGCGCCGCCTCCCCCCGCCGCGTGAACCGCTTCCGACCCTACTTCCGCTACCTAGCCGCCGTCCGCGGTCCGATCGCCGCCGCCATTGGCTGCGGACTGCTGTACGGGGCCGCCAGCGGCGCGGGACTACCCCTGCTGGTCAAGAACGTCTTCCCCCGGATCTTCCAACCCGGGCCCGAGGCGCTGCCGTTCCTGCAGGTCGCGCTGGTCGCGGCCTACATCCCGGCCATCTTCGCCCTGCGCGCCCTGAGCGGCTACCTGAACGGCTACTTCACCCAACTGGCGGGCGTCCGGGTGCTGGAGGCGCTGCGGCTCGACTATTTCCGCCAATTGCAGGCGCTGCCGCTGTCGTTCGTCCAAGGCAAGCGCACTGGCGACCTGATGTCGCGGGGCTTAGCCGACACCCAGCAGCTCCAGTATAGCCTCACCCTCCTCGCGAACGACGGCATCAAGCAGCCGGCAACGCTCGTCAGCGCGTTGGCCGCGGTGGCGTACCTAGCGGCGACCTCGGAGGGCGTCTGGCTGGCGCTGGTCTGCCTGGCGGCGGTGCCCTTGACTGTCTTCCCGGTGCGTTACGTGGGCAAGAAAGTGATCCGCCGCGCCGCGCAGGTCCAGGCCCAGCTGGGCGGCGTGAGCGGGCAATTCGCGGAGAACCTGGCTGCCTCCCGCGAGGTGCGCGCCTTCGGCTTGGAGGAGCGCGAATCCAACCGTTTCGCTGCCGCCTGCCGCGAGCTGGTCACCTCGCAGATGAAGATCGTCAAGTATGCTCAGGCGCTGACCCCCGCGATCGAGGTTATCTCCGCGATGGGCATCGCGGTGACGCTCCTCTATGCGTACCAGGGCGGACTAAAGCTGGAGACCTTCATCGCCCTGATCACGGCCCTGTACAGCAGCTACGAGCCGGTGAAGAAGCTGGGCGCCCTGAACAATGAGCTGAAGCGCGGCACCGCAGCCCTCGATCGGCTGGAGGTGATCCTGCGCGAGCCGATCCACCTCGCGGACCCCGCCCAGCCAGTACCGGTGGACCGCTTGCGCGGCGACTTGGCGTTCCGTGAGGTGAGCTTCTCCTATCCTGGCCACCCGCCCGCGCTGCGGGACGTCACCGTCTCGCTGCCCGCGGGCACCGTTTGCGCCTTGGTTGGTCCGAGCGGGGCCGGCAAGTCGACCTTCGCGCAGCTGGTGCCGCGGTTCCACGACGTGGATGCGGGCGTGATCTCGGTGGACGACCACGATGTCCGCCAGCTGCGGTTGCAGGACCTGCGGCGCAACATCGCGTTGGTGCCGCAGGACCCGGTGTTGTTCCACGACACTATCCGGGCGAACCTACTGGTGGGCCGGGCGGGGGCGACGGAGGCGGAGGTGGAGCAGGCGGCGAAGGATGCGTTCGCGCACGACTTCATCCGGCAGTTGCCGCAGGGGTATGACACGGTCGTGGGTGAGCGGGGGGCGACCTTGTCGGGCGGGCAGCGTCAGCGGCTGGCACTGGCGCGGGCGTTTCTGCGGGACGCGCCCATTTTGATCCTGGATGAGGCCACGAGCGCGTTGGACAGCGAGAGTGAGTCGTTCATCCAGGCGGCGTTGCGGAAGCTGATCGTGGGGCGGACCGTGCTGATCATCGCGCACCGGTTCTCGACCTTGCGGGATGCGACGCGGATCCTGGTGTTTGAGGCAGGCCGGGTGGTGGGCGAGGGCACGCACGAGAGCCTGCACGCGGGGAATGCGCTGTACCGGAGCCTGTTCGACCGCCAGTCCGAGGGCCTGGGGCCGAGGTAAGGAGACCGAACTTACGCCTCGGCGAGGAAGGGCCACCCAGAGAAGACCGTCCGAGCCTTGCTCGACCTTTTCCCTAGGGTGGTCTTGGGCGAAGACGCAGCCTGGCATTAGGTCGAAATCCGGGCCCACTTGATGACGAAGGGCTAGCCAATTGGTACCCTCGGCCTGCTGATCGCCGCGCGCACGCGCAGCCTCGGCGCGCCGCTGCTGAGGGCCAACTTCGGTGAACTCCGCCGTGTCCGGGGCCTGAGGAGCGCCCCGTAGGGCTGATCTATGGCCCAAGGACCCGCCCTGAGCTCGCCGAGGGAGCCGGGAGGCGGCGCAGGGAGGCGCCGGTAAATTCCGCGAAGTCGTCGTTCACCTGGTTCAGGGCGCGCACCGCCATCCCCGCCCAGCGCGTCCCCGGCGGCGCCCGCCCGATCAGGGTCAGCCACAGCGCCTGCTCCCCCGCCCCCGCCGGCACCCGGTCCACTCGGCCCGGATCGAGGAAGCGACCCCGCTCGTCCATAAACCGCAGCAGTAGGTGGACCGAGGTTCCCGGGCTCACCCGCGCCCGCACCTCGGCCGCGGCCTCGTAGACCTCGCCTGCAGCCGCCGGCACCCACTGGGTCAGGTCATCGCGGATGCACCCGGCGAGCCGCAGGACGCGCCGCCCGTCTGGGGCGCGGACGAAGGTCACCTGCCGCGTCTCCCAGGGCTCCCCGAAACCGCCCCAAGCGTTATCGTGGGCCGTCCACTCAATCACCGCCGGCGAGGCGACCGGCCGCGTCACCACAACCTGCTCCCAGCCGGCATCGCGCAGGGCCTCGCGCCCCTCGGTGGGCAGCAGGAGGATTTCCTCCGCGGTGACGGCATCGCCAACCGCGGACCGGCCCGCCCCGCCAGCCAGCAGCGCCCGGCCCTCCGACGTCGCGGCCAGCAGGCGGGCGACGCGGCCATCGGTCTCGGTGCGGAGGTACGGGGTGAGGTCCTGCGCCGCCAGCGCCAGAGGATGTTCGCGCCGGATCCGCGCGTAGGCCGCGCGGAAAACGCGCTCCGCCTCCTTGGCTTCGCGCCACGCCGCGGCCAGCCGGGCCGGCTCCGCCCCGGGCACGGCCAAGCGGGAAACCGCCCCGCGGGTCTCGCCGACGCGGGCGAAGGCCTCGCTCACGCCCAGTCCCGCAGCGGCGAAGGCCACCCGCGCGCGCACCCGCGGCGTCGAAGCGAGGGCCGCGGCCGCCCGCAGGTGCCCGGCCAGCAAGGCCCGCGCGGCCGGCGGGAAAATCCCCGTCTGGTCGTCGTCGCGGTAATGGCGCAGCCAGAAGGGCGGGCCAGGCTGCGCCTCCCAGACGCGGTCCGCCTCCGCGAAGAAGGCCCGCATCGGCGCGGCCGCCTCGCGCCAGTATTCCGCAAAGTAAAGGTCGAGCAGCGCGGCGGGATCGCGGGTCGGCTCCCACAGGAGTTGCGCGGCCAGCCACGCCTTGGGGCCGTCGATGGCCCAGTTCGGGTGCGCCTCGGCGTAGAACGCGCGCACTCCGGCCCGGTGATGGAAGGGGATGCTGCGGGCGACGGCGGGGAGCGTGGGCCGCGGGACCAGAAAGGGTCGCCCGTAAAAGTAGTCGTAGACCCCGACGAAGGCGGCGCCCGCGCGGCACCAGCGCTCGATCAGGTCCCGGTCATCCCGCTCGAACTCCGGGTGCGACCACTGGCTGCGGTCCGCGGTGAGGAAGGGCACGACGTTGCGCTCGACCGGGAACGGCGGCGCGTCCTCGCACCAGTAGTAGGCGTAAGCGGGCAGCCAGCGGTCCGGGTGTTTCTCGGCCACGCGGCGGGCGACGGCATTGGTGAAGCGGAAGACAAGCGGGGCGTAATCCGGCCGGCCGCGGAAGTGGCGCAGCGGCGCGACCGCGGCCAGGGTGCCGGCGGAGTCGTCGTAGCGGATGGTGTCGTTGACGCTGAGCGAAAAGGACAGCCGGCTGGGCTCACGATCGAAGGCCCGAATGGCGAACGCGGCCGCGTGCTCGACGACCGCGGGGTGGCGCAGGTCGGGTTGCCAGTTGTCCTCGCCCGGCGCAGGGAAGTGCTTCCAGCCCCGGCGCTCGGGCGCCATCTCGGGCCGGCGGCGGAAGTCCTCGGGCCGGAAGATCGTCGTGAGGTTGTGCCCGTGCTCGAACCGCGCCTCCAGGCGGTTGGCCGCGCGCCACGCCAGTTCCGCGGGCGTGGGTTCGACCCCCAGATCCCGGTGGACGAAGTCCGGCCGGAAGGTGCGAACCCCGGGCTGCAGGCTGAGTCTGGCCCGCCGCGGCACCTCGCGCCCAAGGGGCCCGGGATGGAACCAACGGGCGTCAGTCTCCCGCTCGAGGAACCACGAGGCGGCGGCGACCATAATCTCCGGGCGTTCGGCGCCCAGCCGGAGGCCGCGTGCGTCCACGGAGTACCCGACCCCGTTATCGCGGGGCGGGGCCGGCGCGGGCTCGGTCGCCCCGGGCACCGGTCCCCCGATCCGTAAGGCCACGGCCGGGGCCAGCCAACCTTCGGGCAACAGGGGAAAACGGGAGGCGGGCAGGCCGGAGGCGGCCGCCAGGGTCTCCCGCACCAGATCCGCCGCGGCCCGTTCCGCGTCCGTGGCGCGCAGCGGAAGCACTAAGGGCAGTCCTTGGCCCTCCCCGAAGTCGAAAACCCGGCAAATCGCAGCCGATGGCCCCCGCGGGGCCATCCCTCCCCCCGCCACCAGCAGGGCGCAGGCCCCGGCGGTGAGGAAGGCGGCGAGGGCGCGAGGCACGAGGGCAGACACAGTCCCGGTTCTGGAGCCCGGCCGGCCGTGCTCAAGGCCCAATTGCCGCCCAGCGTTTTCAGGCTGGCCCCGCCAGAGCAGAGCCGCACCGTGCCCGGATGGCCCCCCTCCCCCTCCGGCCCGCGTTCGCCTTCCTCGCGCTGGTTGCAACTCTGGCGCCCGGCCGCGCGGATGAGGCGCCGACTTTTCGGCGACCCTCCGCCGCTCTCGCCGCCCTCGTCGACGCCACTCTGTCGCCCACAGTCGTCCTCAGCCCTGACCGCACCCGCTTGCTGCTGCTCGACCGGCCTGGCGCGCCCGACCTCGCCGAACTCGCCGCGCCCGAGCTGAAGCTAGCCGGCCTGCGCCTCGACCCTGCCACCAATGGCCGGAGCCGCGAGGCGGTTCACACCGGCCTCGCCTTCCAGCCGATCGCCGGCGGGCCTTTGGTGCGCGTGAACAGCCTGCCGCCCAACCCGCGGATCAGCGGCTATGAATGGTCGCGGGACGGACGCCACCTTGCCCTCGCCCTGCTCGGGGACCGGGGCATCGAGCTGTGGCTGGTCGATGTCGCGGCGGCCACCGCGCGGCGCCTCGCCGCTACGTTCCTCAACGCCACCTTCGGGGAACCGATGGTCTGGCTCGACGACTCCACGCTGCTCCTCCGCCGGATCCCCGCCACCCGCGGCGCCGCGCCCGCCCCCGGCCAGGTCCCCGCCGGCCCCGTCGTGCAGGAGAACCGCGGCCGCAAGGCCGGCGCCCGCACCTTCGACGGCCTCCTTGGCAACTCGCACGATGAGGCGCTGTTCGCCCATTACGGGGACACCGAGCTCGCCCGCGTCACCCTCGACGGCCAGCTCACCGCGCTGCCCGTGCGCGGCCTCATCACCTCCGTCCAACCCTCTCCCGACGGCACCCACCTCCTCGTCGAGACCCTCCGGCGGCCCTTCTCGTACCTCGTCCCATACTCGCGCTTCCCCGTGGACATCACGGTCCACGACCGCGCCGGCCGCAAGGTGCACTCCGTGGCGTCGTTGCCGCTGAACGAGGGGATGGCGACCAACGCGGTCCGCCCGGGCCCCCGCGGCGTCGCGTGGCGCGCGGACGCCCCGGCCACCCTCAGCTGGGTGCGCGACCTCGGGCGCGGGGCCAAGCTCGCTGATGGCAGCACCCAGGCGCGGGACGCCTGGTTCACCCTCGCCGCACCCTTCAGCGGCCCGCCGGTGGAGCAGCAGCGCTTCGAGTACCGGGTCACGGGCGTCCAGTGGGGCGGCGACGACCTCGCGCTGGTGACAGAGAGCTGGACCACCACGCGGCGCCTGCGGACGTGGCGGGTGGCGCCGGGGAAGCCGGGCGGCGAGCGGACGCTCCTCTCCGACCGTACGAGTGAGGACCGCTACCGCGACCCGGGCCGGGGCGCCACGGTGCGCAACGCCTTCGGACGCCTCGTCCTCGCGCGACGCCCCGCCGACGGCCGGATCTTCCTGACCGGCGCCGGCGCCTCGCCGGAGGGCGACCGGCCGTTCCTCGACGAGTATGACCCGGCTACGCGCGCGAGCCGCCGGCTGTGGCGCTCGGCCCCGCCGCATTACGAGGAATTCGTGGCCTTCCTCGACGCCGACTTCAGCCGGGCGCTGGTGATGCGGGAGTCGGCCGACCGGCCCGCAGACTTCCTTGTGCGCGACTACGCGAAGGGCGAGCTGCGCCCGCTGACCAGCTTCCCGCACCCGCATCCGCAGCTGACCGGGCTCACCCCCGAGGTGATCCGCTACCAGCGGGCGGACGGGCTGGAGCTGTCGGGCACCCTCTACCTGCCGCCCGGCCACCGCGCCGGGGATCCGCCGCGCCCGGCCCTGCTTTGGGCGTATCCCCGCGAGTTCCTCGACCCCGAGAACGCGGGCCAGATGAAGGCAACCCCGGAGCGGTTCACCCGGATCAGCGTCTCCGGTCCCCTCCCCTTCCTGCTGGCCGGCTACGTCGTGCTGAATGATCCGGCGATGCCGATCGTGGCGGAAAAGGGGAAGAAGCCGAACGACACCTACCTGCCCCAGCTGGTGGCGAACGCCCGCGCGGCGATCGACGAGCTGGTGCGCCGGGGCGTGGCGGACCCGAAGCGCATCGCGATCGGCGGCCACAGCTACGGGGCCTTTATGACCGCGAACCTGCTGGCGCACTCCGACCTGTTCCGCGCCGGCATCGCCCGCAGCGGCGCCTACAACCGCACGCTCACGCCCTTCGGCTTTCAGAGCGAGCAGCGCACGTTCTGGCAGGCCCCGGAAGTGTACAATGAGATGTCGCCCTTTCACTACGCGGACAAGATCAAGGCCCCGCTGCTCCTGATCCACGGGGCCGCGGACAACAATTCCGGCACCTTCCCGGTCCAGACCGAACGGTTCTACGCCGCCCTGAAGGGCCACGGCGCAACCGCGCGCTACGTCGTCCTCCCGCACGAGAGCCACGGCTACCGCGCCCGCGAGAGCCTGCTCCACGTGCTCTGGGAGACGGAGGCCTGGCTGGCCGAACACCTCCAAGCGGCGGCGAAGCCGGCCGCCTCCTCCACGCGATGAAATCCCGGCTGCTCTGGCTCGCGGTCCTCGCCGCCGCTCTCGCGGGGTTCTACGAGGGCACCCTCGGGACCGCTCGCCGCGGCGCCCCCGCCGTGGTCGATCGCCAGCGCATCAACCGGGAATTCGCAGACTTCAAGCTCCCGCCTTTGCCGGTACCGGAGCTGCCGCGCGCCGAGATCAACATCCCGCTGCCCGAGCCCACCGCGATCGCTCCCCCCGCGCTCCCGGGCTGCTGACCCGTCCAGCATAGCGGCGGGGAGCGGTCTCAGCGCGCCTGCCGGATGCGCACGGCGTACTTGCTGGCCTGGCCGTTCATCGCGGTGAAGCGCACGGCCTCAGTCACATACTCGGAGAGGATCAGGGTCTGCCACGGCGTCTCGTCGCCAGTGGAGGACCCGGAGGCGTCCTTGAACACGCAGTTCACTTGGACCTCGAGCCGGCGGTTCTCGCGGTTCTTGACGTTCGCGACCACCTCTAGACGCCCGTCCGGCAAGATGACCTCCTGTAGGCCCGTGCAGGTCACGGACACCTGGGACGGCTGGTCCAGCAGAACGAAGCGCTCGGAGTTCTCGAGCGTGTACTTGGTGGTGTCGAGCGGGGGAAAGGGCCCGGTCGGGGTAGCGCAGCCCGCCAGCACGCCCGCGGCGAGGACGGCGGCGACGAGGGGAGCGGAGGTCAGGAGCATAAAGCGCGGCAGGGGATGAGGTAATGGACCGCGGGTCAGCGTGAAAGTTCGCTGAAAAACAGGACCGTGTCGCGGTCTCCGGGAGCGACGCTCAGGCTGACCGGGCGGGTGCGCGCCGCGAGGGCGCGGCCTTCGCGGTCGAGGAACTCGAGGCGGCCCGAGTGTTCGCCGGGAGGCAGGCGCAGCGCGGCGAAACTAAGCCGCTGGGGCAGGTTGTCCCATTGGCGGGTATCCGCCTCTGCCCGGGTGGCGGACGAAACGACCTTGCCCAAAATTCCCAGCACGCCCAGACCCACGGCCGCCGACTCTGATCCGCCGCCCTCCTTACCACGGAGCTCCCGTCGATGCGACTGGTCGGCCGCGATGACGCTCCCGGCAAGGGCCACATCAGCCGCCGCGTTGGTCGCAGCCTTAAAAACCGCCTTGCGGCCGAGAATGTGGTCCATCACCCGGCCCCCGCGCGTGGTCGCTTGGAATCCGAGGTCGTCGTAGGCCGGTAGCGGCACGACGGTGCGGCCCTCGTGCAGCACCAGCCGGGCGGAACGCGAGGGAGGGTCCTGAATCTGGAAGCGCAACTGTTCCCCGAAGCGGCCGGCCGCGACCTTGCGAGGGCCGTACCCGTATTCGGCGAAGATGAGCACGTTGGCGCCGGGCGCATAATCCGGCAGCCGGAAGCGCTCCCCGGCGAGCACCCGCGCCCGCGCCAGGGCATCCGTGCCATCCCCCTGGAGCTTCGCCGTGGCGAGGCCCTCGAGGTACTCCAACAGGACATAGTCGGACGAGAAGCGTTCGTCCTGCGCGCCCGCATCGTTGAACTGACCCGAACGGAAACACGCGCGGGCATTGTCCGGCTCGCCGTCCCGCCAGTACAGGATCCCGCGGTAATAGTAGACCATCACCCGCTCGTAGGGTTCACCGACGAAGACCTTCGTGTCCTCGGCCGCGAAGAGGCTGCGGGCCCGCGCGGCGGCGGCGTCATCCACAATCAGCCCCCCCAGCCGGGCGAGGGCGTCATCCAGCCGCGCCTTCGCGCCGGAATAATCCCCCGTCCGCAGGGCCGTGGCGGCCGCGCGGCAGGCGTGGAGCACCCGGTCGCGCTCCGGCACGCCCGCTTCCCCTCGGACAGCGGCGCGCGGCTCGTCCGGGGCGGTGGCGCAGCCCGGCAAGCCCGCCGCGGCCGTCAGCAGGGCAAACAGGGGACGGGAGAGGGCGGCGACGCCGCGGAAGGCGCGGGGCCTAGCGGTAGGCCGCATCCTCAAGGCCCTGCTTCTTGATCTCGGCGGAGTCCTCCCAGACGATCCGGCTGGTGCGCGCGTCGGTGAGGCGGAAGCTGTAGAGGACGTAGTCACTGGTACCGGCCGCGGTGCGCGTGCTCATCCCGTCGAGCTTCCCGGTCAGGAAATAATCCGCGCCCCCAAACTCGACCACGTTCGGGTCAGCGCTCGCCGTCACCTGGCCCGAACGCTTGAGCTCCCGCTCCCGCTGAAGGGTCTTCATCAGGTCGCGGTCGAGGAAGCTGACCCGACCGGAGGCCTTGCTGTTGAGCTGCGTCCGCAGGCGTGTGAGGAAGATGTCTTTGTTGACCGGGAAGCGGGTGTTGTTGACCACCGGCTCCAGCACGACGCTCGGGGGGGTCGCGGCGCGGGAGATCTGCGGGATGCCGAGGATGCTGCGCGCCATCCGGTCGGTGACCGCAACCATATCCTGCGCCTCGATGCCGGTGCCCGCCACGAAGCCGCGCTCATCGGGGCGCATTTCCGTGACCGGGACGCCGGAAGGGTTGCGCACCCCCTCTGAGGTGGCGCACCCGCCGAGCAGCGCAGCGGCGAGGAGGAAGGGCGGACCGGAGCGGAAGGGAAGCGACATAAATGATCGGGGAAGGACGCGGCGCGGGGCGGTTCAGCAGCCGAAGAGGGCGTTGGCTTCGGCGAGGGGAGAGGTGTCCCCGAGGGGCCGTACCACCCGGACGGGCACGTGGGCCGGCGCGCGAAACTCCAGCACCGGCGGGGCGGGCGGCGGGATCTCCCGATACGAGACGGGCGCGGTCCGGCTGGCCTCCACCACCGAACCGAGCAACAGGCCGGCCCCGGCACCGAGGGCGGCCTCGCGCCAGGCGTTGTGTCCGAGGTCGCCCCTGTTGTGCCCGAGAATGCGCCCGGCCAAGGCGCCGAGCCAGAAGCCGGTTGCCGCCGGACCCGCGGGAGCGGCCACCGGGGCCGGGTAAACCACCACGGGAGCCGGATAACGGAGCCCGTAATCGGCCCCGTACACCGGGTAGTAGTCGAAACGCCGGTTCGCCCCGTGATCGCGTGGATGGCCCCAATGGAAACGCGGGGCCGGCGGAGGGGCGCGGTGCACGACGATCGGCGCGGGCACCCGAACCGTCACCCGTGCGGCGGGACCGGGCGCGGCGCGGTCGCGGCGGCCGACCTCAGGGCGGTTAACCTGCGCGGAGGCGGACGCGACGGCGAGGCTGAGGAGCAGCGGCAACGCTTTCATGCGGGCAACGTCGTCCGACAGCGGCGGCGCGGCAAGGTTTCAACCGCCAAGCGTGGCAGTCGGCGGCGCGGCGGGAACGATCGCTCGGGCATCGGCGAGCAGGGCATCGACCGTCTCCTCCCGAGTGGCCCAAGAGCACATCAGGCGGTAGCCGTGCTCCCCGATAAAGCGGTAAAAGCGCCACCCGCGGGCCTCGAGGCCTTGGGCCAGCGCGGGGCTGAGTTCCACGAACACCCCGTTGGCCTCCACCGGGGCGATCAGTTGGGCTCCGAGGGCCTCCAGCCCGGCAGCGAGGCGGCGGGCCAGGCGGTTGGCATGCGCGGCGTGCCGGAGCCAGGCACCGTCACGCAGGACGGCCACCCACTGGGCGGAGGCGAACCGCTGCTTGGAGGCGAGCTGGCCTGACTGCTTGACCCGGTAGGCGAACTCGCGGGCAAGATCCCGATTGAAGAAGACCACTGCCTCGGTCGAAAGCAGGCCGTTCTTGGTGCCGCCGAGGCAGAGGACGTCCACCCCGGCGCGCCAGGAGAGGTCGGCGGGCGACCAGCCCCGCTCCCGGCCGGTCGCGGCGGCGTTGGCGAAGCGGGCGCCGTCCAGGTGCACCGCCAGTCCGTGTGCGCGCGCGAACTCCCCCAGCGCCCCCAGCTCCGCGGGCGTGTAGAGCGTGCCCAGTTCGGTGGCCTGGGTCAGCGAAAGGGCTCGCAGCTTCGGGAAGTGGATCCCGTGGCCGCGGCTGGGCAGCGGGGCCAGCGCGGCGGGCGTCACCTTGGCGTGCTCCCCGGGCACGGTCAGGAGCTTGGCTCCACCGGTGAAGAACTCGGGCGCCCCGCACTCGTCCGTCTCAACGTGCGCCAACGCGTGGCAGGCGACCGCATGGTGGCGCTGGCAGAAGACGGCGAGCACCAGAGCGTTGGCCGCGGTGCCATTGAAGACGAAGGCCACCTCGCATTCCCGCTCGAAGGTTTCCGCCAGCAGCCGCCGAGCCTCGGCCGTCGCCACATCGTCGCCGTAACTGGGCGCGCACCCGGTGTTGGCCGCGGCGAGGGCGGCCCAAGCCTCCGGGCAGACGCCCGCGGTGTTGTCGCTCGCCAAGGAGTAATCGGGGACCGGGTGGGATGAGGACATGGTTTCGCGGCTGGCAAACTAGCCGGACCCCGGCTCTCCTCAAGCGCCTGATGTCACCTGCAGACGTGAACCTTTATTTGGTCGGTTTTATGGGCACCGGCAAGACGACCGTCGGCCGCGTGGTTGCCCAGCGACTGGGCTTCGCCCTGCTTGACAGCGACCACGAGATCGAGCGAGTGCAACAGTTGACGATTCGGGAATTGTTCGCGCAGCGGGGAGAAGCCGCGTTCCGGGCCCTAGAGCGGGCCTTCATCGAGCAGGGGCACCCGCCCAGCCGCACGGTCGTCGCCTGCGGGGGTGGCCTGGTGGTGCCGCCCGGGATGTTGCCGCTGCTGCAAGCGCGTGGGGTCGTGGTGTGCCTCCACGCCTCCCTCGAGACGATCCTCGCCCGCACGTCCCGGGCGCGGAACCGCCCGCTCCTTGAGGTGGAAAACCCGGAGGAGCGGATCCGCATTCTCTACGCCGCCCGCGAGGCCGCGTACCGCGCCGCGGGCACGATGGTCCTCACAGACTCCCGCCCGCTCGCGGACATCGCCGCCCATGTCGCGCGCGTCTGGCAGCGAGACGCCCGGGATTTCGCCCGGCGGGCGTCGTGAGCCCCGCCGATCCCCGGCCCGGGGAACTTCACCGCCGGCTCCTCGCCCTTGGCTTCGACGAGGCCCGCTTCGCGAGCATCCCGGGGCCGCTTCCCGATCCCCTGCCCGCCTGGCTCGCGGCCGGGCACCACGCGGAGATGCAATGGATGGAGCGCACCGCGGCCAAGCGCCTCGATCCCGGGCTCATCCTGACTGGCGCCCGGTCGGTCGTGATGCTAGGGGTGAACTACTGGGCAGACGCCCTTCGGGACCCGCCCGCCGGGGCCCCGCGCTGGGCCCGATACGCGCTGCACGAGGATTACCACGACACCATCCGGCCCGCCCTCGAGGCCGCAGCGCGGCTCCTGGAGGAACTGTTCGGGGCGGCCCCGGGCGACACCCGGTACTATATAGACACCGGGCCGGTGCTCGAACGCAGCTGGGCGGTCCGCGCCGGCCTCGGTTTCACCGGGAAGAACGCGATGCTCATCTCGCGCCGCCACGGCAACTGGCTGTTCCTCGCCGCCCTGCTCACCCGCGTACCGCTGCCCGCCGATCCTCCTGCGGCCCCACCCGGCGACCGGCCCGCCATCGGCACCTGGTGCGGCAAGTGCACCCGCTGCCTCGACCAATGCCCCACGGCCGCCTTCACCGCGCCCGGGGTCCTCGACGCCCGCCGCTGCGTGTCGTACCACACGATTGAGAACAAGGGCATCATCCCCCGCGACCTGCGCCCAGGCATCGGCAACCGCGTCTACGGCTGCGACACCTGCCTGGAAGTCTGCCCTTGGAACCGCTTCGCCCGGGCTGGCCGCGCCGTGCTGCTCTCGGCCCGGCACGACCTCGCCGGCCTCAGCCTAGCCGACCTGCTCGACCTCACCCCTGAGACCTTTGCGGCCACGTTCCGCCGCACCGCGGTCAAACGCCTCAAGCTGACCGGCCTGCTCCGCAACGCCTGCGTCGTCGCGGGCAACTCCGCCGACCGCTCCCTCCTGCCGCGGCTGCTCCGGCTCGCCCGCACCCACGTCTCGCCGCTGGTCCGCGCCCACGCCGTCTGGGCCGTCCGCCAGCTCGAAGCCACGGCCCTCCCCCCCCTTCCACCCGCGGAGGAAAGGGACCCCGCGGTCCAAGCGGAATATACCGCCTAGCGGAAGGCGGCGGCAAAGAGCGCCGCCACCGCGGCCGGCGGACGCACCGGGCGGCCCTGCAGGTCGATGAACGCGTGCACGCTGTGCCCGGTCGCCAGCAGTTCCTCGCCACGGCGCACCTCGTACTCTAAGCGGATCCGCAGCAAAGGCCGCTCGGTCAGCCGCGTCACCACAGTCACGAGGTCATCATACCGCGCCGGACGGAGGTACTTCAGGCTGACCTCCAACACCGGGAGCCGGAAACCCGACTCCTCCAATTGCCGGTACGGCAGCCCCAACTCCTTCAAAAGCTGCGTGCGCCCCACCTCAAGCCACGGGACATAACTTCCGTGGTACACCACCCCCATCATATCGGTCTCCGCGTAGCGGACGGTGAGCTCCGTGGTCGACGTGATCATAAAGCCTGAATCGGCCCGGGGCCGAACAGGGCCGCCGCCGAGGCTGCCCACGACGTGCGCCCCGCCCAGCGCCGGCCCTCCTCGCCCAAGCGCCGCCGCAACGCCCCATCCGCCAGCACCCGCGCAAAGGCGGCCGTCAGATCCTCCGGCCGGTCCGGCGGCACCAGCAGGCCGGTTTGGCCATCCGCCACCGCCTCAGACACCCCACCTACGGCGTGCGCCACGACGGGCAGTCCCTGCGCCGAGGCCTCTAGGTACACAAGGCCGAAGCCCTCGACGCTGTGCCCGTGCTGAATGCTGGTGAGGGCGAAAACGTCCGCCCCCGCATAGATGGCCGGCAACTCCGCGTCGGGCACGTCTCCCCAAAAGGTCACCCGGAAATCGGAGCGCGCCGCCTCCGCCCGGAGGGTTTGGGCGTAGCCCGGATCCGACTCCGTTCCCACCACGCGGTACTCCAATCCTGCCCGCAGTGCCTCCGGCAGCCGTTGCAGCGCCTGCAGCGTCCGCAATTGCCCCTTCCGCGGGTGCAGGCGACCGACCGTCAGGACCACGCTTCCGGCTCCCTTCCGGGTCGCTGCCCGCGGCGCCACCCCAAAGTCTGACCGTAACGCCCCGGGGGTCAGGACCAATTTGCCCTCCGACTCCGGGAAATGCCGGCGCACGAGGTCCGCGGTGAACGCCGTGAGGGTGCTGATTCGGTCCGCGCGCGCAAACAGGCACGCCGCCAACCGCCGTCGCCAAGGGTGGTGGGCGAACCGTAGCACCTCGGAGCCGTGAACCGTCAGCACCAGCCGCCGCGGCCGCAGGGCGCCAGCAAATTGCAGTAGCATCCAAACCAGCATCGGTCCCGGCTCCGCGAGGTAGATCGACGACTGCCGCAGCCGGCGCCGGTCGCGCAGGAGCTCGCGCGCGAGGCGCATTTGGCATCCCCAGTTGTGAGTCCCGGCGAGGGGCAGGTGGCGGATGGGGAAGGGCCAGTCGGCTTTGGTCACCCTGGTTTGCGGAGCCCAGACCTCCACCGCGTGGCCCGCGCGGGCGGCCGCCCGGGCCATTTCCTCAGCGAATGTCGCGATCCCCCCGCGTTGCGGGAAGAATTCATGGGTGATCACGCAGAGAGGCGGGGAGCCGATGGGCGGGGCGCGCATGCGCGGAGTAAAATCGGGGCCGCCGCGGCCCCGGGACGCAGGGCTACGGGACGCCCCCGCCCGGCGCAAGCGTCCTTCCACGGTCTGGCGAACTGCGCCAATTCGACACCCAACGTGGCGAATCCACGAGAATAATGGGGTTTACTTTCGTGCCCTCCGCGACATAACCCCGATGGACGATGTCAGAAGCCACCGTTAAGCCAACGCTGCCGAACCAACCGGTCGCACCCGCGCCCAAGCCGTTCGCGCCGGAGGACGAGGTGATGCTCCGGGAATCGCTGAAACGCTGCTCCCCCTCCACCTTCGAGGCCGCCATCCAGTTCCGCAAGACGGGCAATCCGGACCACGTCCCAGCGGTAGTCATCGGAGTCATCGAACGCTTTGTCGAGCCGGACCTTCGGGTGAAGCTGAAGGACGCCGACGACGACCTCCGTCTCGTCGAGGACCTCGGGATCGATTCGCTGACGATGATGGAGATCGTGATCCTCGTGGAGGACGTGCTCCAGATGTCGATCAACAACGAGGAATTGCGCAATCTCCGAACGGTTGGTGACGTTAAGACATTCATCGACTGCAAGGCCCGTGGGCTGCCCCTGCCGAAGCCGACCAAGTTCCTGCCCATCGAGCACATCGGCACCGTGATGCCGATCCAACCCCCCTTTCTCTTCCTCAACGAGGCCTCCGTCAGCTCCACCTCGGCGAGCGGCAAATATAAGATCACCGGGCAGGAGTTCTTCCTTCAGGGTCACTTCAAGGACAACCCGGTGATGCCCGCCTCGATCATGCTCGAGGCCTTGGGCCAACTCGCGGTGCTGTACCTGCTCGAGGGTGCCCCGGCGGATCCCGGCAAGCGGGTCAGCCCCCTGACCATCTTTTTCACCGGCTGCGAGGGCGTGCGCGCCCATCGCGTCTGCAGGCCGGGTGACATCCTGTCCCTCTCGGTGAAACCGAAACGGATGAAGATGCCCCTCGCCACCTTCGAGGGCTCCATCCGCGTGGGCGCCGACAAGGCCGTCATCGCAGAGGAAATCACCCTGACCTTCGGCTTCGTGGAAATCGCCGAGGCCCCGGCCCCCGCCGCCGCGGCGCCCACCATTACCGCCCCCGCGCCCGCGGAGGCCGCCCCGCTGCGAGCGGCCGTCAACGCCTGAGTCCGGGCCATCCGGCCGGCACCCGCCTAGGCCCTATGCCCAGAGTCTTCATCACCGGGCTCGGGTTCGTCACCAGCATCGGTAACGACGCCGCTACGGTCGTCGACCATCTCTACGCGCTCCGGCACGGATTCGAACTTTACCCGCCCTTCCAGACCTCGGATATTCCCTGCAAGGTCGTTGGCACGATCAAGGGGTTCACCACCGACTCGACGGACCCCGAGGACTGGACGTTCCCCGCCGCCTACGCAATCAAGCGGGAACTCCTGCGCTCGATGGCGCCCAACGGACTCTACGCCCACTGCGCGCTCCTTCAGGCAATCGCGGACGCGCGTCTGACGCCCCCGGACATTTCGAATGCGGACACCGGCCTCTACGCTGCCTCCGGCGGTTCGCCCTACCTCACCCACCACCATCACGGGCGCTTGCAGAAGGTCGGCGTGATGCGCTGCTCACCCCTCGGCATCGTCGCGTCGATTGTGGGGACACTGAATTTCAATCTGGTGGCCGCTTTCCGCATCCACGGTGCATCCTGCGGGTTCTCTTCCGCCTGCGCCTCCTCCGCCCACGCCCTCGGCTTCGCCTTCGACGATCTGGTGCTCGGCCGACAAAAGCGGATGTTCATCGTCGGGGCCGAGGACGGCAACCGCGACGCAATTCTGCCCTTCGCCGGGATGCGCACGCTCTCCCTGCAGACGGACCCCGGGATAGCCTCGCGACCCTTCGATGCGGCACGCGACGGCTTCGTCGGCACTGGCGGGGCCACGGTGATGGTGCTCGAGACGGAGGACGAGGTTGCTCGCCGCGGCGTCACGCCCTACGCGGAAGTGCTCGGCTGGGGCCAGGCCTCGGACGGGCACAACGTGGCCATCTCGCACCCCGAGGGCCTCGGCTCCGCCGCCGCGATGCGGCTCGCGCTCGAGGCTTCCCGGGTCGAGCCCGCGGACGTGGAGTACGTCAACGCCCACGCCACCTCGACGCTTATCGGCGACATTTCCGAGGCGCGCGCGCTGCGGACCGTGTTCGGCCCGGCCCTGCCCCAGGTGGCCGTTAGCAGCACCAAGGCCCTCACCGGCCACGGGCTCTCCCTCGCCGGGGTAATGGAAAGTGCCTTCTGCGCCCTCGCCCTGCGCCACGGGTTCATCCCCGGCTGCGCCCACCTCCGCACGGTGGACCCGGAATGCGCCGGTCTCAACCTCCCGCGGGCGACGGAGGCGCGGCCGGTCCGCACCGTGCTGAAGAACAGCAGCGGTTTCGGCGGGGCCAACGTTGCCGTCCTCTTCCGGCGGGCCACCTGAGCCGACCCGTGGGCCGCGTCGCCGATCTTTACCGCACGGCCTTCGTCACCGGGGCCTCCACCGGCCTCGGCCGGGAATTTGCCCGGATGCTGCTCGCCGAGGGTGTCACCGTCTGGGGCACCTCCCGAGATCCCACCCGCCTCGCCGACCTTGCCCGCGAACTCCCCGGCCGGTTCCACCCGGTGGCCCTCGACCTGCGGGACGCCGCCGCGGCCCTCGCGACCTTCCGCCAGATGGACGCCGCGGCGGGCGGCTGCGACCTCCTCCTGAACAACGCCGGCTTCGGGGTCTTCGGTGAGTTCAGCGCCGCGGACTTCACGGTCTGGCGCGAGCAGTTGGAGGTGATGCTGGTGCTGCCCGCGGCCCTCGCCCACGCCGCGCTCCCGGGAATGCGCGCCCGCGGCCGCGGCGCCCTCGTCAACATCTCCTCGCTCGCGGCCGAATTCCCCCTGCCCTACCAAGCCACCTACAACGTCACCAAGGCCGGCCTCACCGCCCTCAGCGAAAGCCTGATGCTCGAGACCGCCGGCAGCGGGGTGATCGTGCTGGACATGCGCCCGGGCGATTACCGCACTGACTTCGAGACGTCCCTGCGGCGCCTGCCCGGGTCCGATTCGCCACGCCTAGACCGGGTCTGGCGAGCCTTCGCGGCGATGATGCGCTCGGGCCCCGTCCCCGCCGCCGCCGCCGCCGACCTGCGGCGCGCCCTCCGCCGCGGCCGCAGCGGCACGCTCCGCACCGGACGGTTCTTCCAGGCTGTCGCCGGGCCCCTGCTCGCCCGCCTCGGCTCGCTGCCACTCCGGCGCCGCCTGCAGGCCGCCTACTTCAACCTCCGCTGACCGATGGCGCAACTGCGGATCCTCGTGCTCACCTCCAGCACCGGCGGCGGCCACGACGCCCGCGCCGAGGCCTTCGCGGAATGGTGCTTCCAGCTCTACCGGCACGACGTCGACGTCCGCATCGAGCATATGCTCGAGCGCTCTTCGGTCGTGCACCGCTCGGGGGTCTGGTTCTACAACAACATCCAGCGCACCGCGCCCTGGGTGCATACCCTTTTCTATGCGGCCGTCGAGCTGCTTAGCCTGCTCAACCGCCGCTCGGTCAGGCTCGGCGCCGCCTATTATCGGCGGGTGCTGGAGGAATACCGGCCGCATCTGATCCTCAGCGTCCACGACTGCCTCAACCTGGGGTACTTCCCCCTCGCCCGCCGCGTGCTCGGCGCGGAGCGCGTCCGCTGCGCCACCTATTGCGGGGAGTTCTCCGGCGGCTGGGGCTACTCGCGCAACTGGATCGAACCGAGCGTGGACCTGTATCTCTCGCGCACCCCGACCGCGCGCGACTACGCGGTCAAGCGCGGCATCCCGCCGGAGCGGGCGCGGGTCCGCGGTTCCCTGATGCGGCCGCAGGCGCACCTGGAGGTGCTGGACGCCGCCGGCCGCACGGCGCTACGCCGCCGGCTGGGCCTCGACCCGGACCGCTTCACCGTCTTCCTCGCCACCGGGGCCAACGGCGCGAGCAACCACCTCGCGCTCCTCCCAGTCCTCCTCGCCCACGCGGAGCGCGTCCAGGCGATCCTCATTTGCGGCCGCAACCGCGAGCTGCACCACGAGCTCCTCCATTGGCGCACCGAGCACCCGGAGTTCCCCTGCTACGTGGAGGGTTACTCGGACTCCGTGCACCTGCTACTGCAGGCGAGCGACGTAATCGTGACTCGCGGCGGCACCACCACCTGCGCCAAGGCGCTGCACTTCGGCTGCCCGATCGTCTTCAACGCCTTCGGCGGGATTATGCCCCAGGAGAGCCTGACCTGGAAATTCTTCCGCAACGGGGCCGCTTCGGAGAAGATCGGGGACGCCGAGGACTTCGCGCGGGTGCTGGGCCGCTGGCTTGAGGAGCCGACGACCTATGCGGCCGTGCGCGAGAACTTCCTGCGCCTCCGCTACGAGGAGGATCCGACCGCGGTGATCGACGAGCTGGTGGCCCTAGGCAACGAGGTCGCGCACGCCGAGCTGCGCCGCCAGCCGTTCCCGCCCCCTGAGTCCGGGACCGCCTGAGCCGCCGCGCGCCGTGGCCGCAATGCGCTTGGCCGCGCGCCGCGCGCCGTTCTAGCCTCGCCCGAACTTGCCCGCGCCGACGCCCCTCATCGCCTACCTCTTCACGACCTTTCCGCTCGGCACGGAGACGTTCCTCCAGCGCGAGATCGTCGCGCTGCACCGGCGCGGCGTCCCGCTCCGCCTCTATTCGCTTTGGGGCGGCGGGGGCACCTTCCGCGGCCTGCCGGTATACCGGTTCCCCAAGTGGCGCCTGCTGCTGCTCCCTTGGGTGCTCCCGCGTGAGGCCTGGCGCCGGCCCGCGGCGCTGGCCGAGCTGCTGCGCGGTCTCGCCTCCCGCAGGGCCCCCTCGTGGCTGAATTTTTGGGAGAATATGCTTGGCGCCGGCTTCGCCTGCCTCTTCGCCAGGGCCTTCCGCCGCGACCCGCCCGCCTTGGTCCACGCCGCGTGGGGCGGCGCCCCGGCCACCGCCGCTTGGATCCTCTGGCGCATCAACGGCCACCGCTACAGCGCCGCCGCCCACGCCTACGACCTCTACGAGCATGGGGGCGACTGGTGGCTGCGGGAAAAGCTCGCGCCCGCCGCGTTCGTTCACACCTCCACCGAGATGGGCCGCCGCGCCCTCTTGGCCCGCGGGCTCAACCCCGCCCGCATCGCCTGCATCCGCCGCGGGCTCGATCAGTTGCCCCCGCGCAAGGCCCTCCGCGCCCTGCGCACGCCCCTCCGCTTGATCTGCGTGGCCCGCCTCGTCGGCAAGAAGGGCCTCGACCATCAGCTCCGCATTTACGCCGCGCTCAAGGCGGCCGGGGTACCCTTTTCCGCCCACATCATCGGCGAGGGGCCGCTGCGCGCGGAACTCGAGCGGCTCGCGGGCCAGCTGGGGGTGGCCCCGGAGGTCACATTCACCGGCCACCTGCCCCAGCACGAGGTCTGGAACCAGCTGGCCTGGGCCGACGTACTCCTCCACACAGGCGTGATCGCCGGAAGCGGCGACCGCGACGGCCTGCCTAACGTGATCCCTGAGGCGATGGCCGCCGGGGTCCTCGTCCTGACCTCCCCCGCGGCCGCCACCACCGAGGCCGTCACCCACGGCGTCTCCGGCCTCGTCGCCGAGGTCACCGCCCCAGCCGACTGGGTTGGCTGGCTGGACCGCCTCTCCCGCGACGACGCCTTCGCCGAACGCCTCCGCACGGCCGCGCGCGCCTGGGTGGAGGAACACTTCGACGCCCACCGCAACGCTGCGGCACTGTGGGAGCGGTTCCAGGCCGCGCTGGCCCCGGACCGATGATCCTCTTCGACGTCACCAAGGCGGCCGAGGACCGGCACGCCTCCGGCCTGCAACGAGTCAGCCGGCGGCTCCGGGCCGCGCTCGGGCCGGCCGCGACACCGGTCCGCTGGCACCCCGGGAGCGGCAGTTTCCGTTCCGCGGCCGGGGCCGAGCCTAGGGCGGGCGACTGGCTGCTGACCCCGGAAGTATTCGCACCCGGGGAACGCCCGGGGTTCGCCGCGTGGCTGGCGAGGCGTCCCTGCCGGTGCGCGGCCGTCTACCACGACGCGATCCCGCTGCGGCTGCCGCACGTCACCTGGCCACGGAGCGTGGCGCGGCACCCGGCTTACCTGCGCTGCCTCGCGGAGCTGGATGCGGTCTGGGCGGTGTCGGCGGCCAGCCGGGTGGAATTAGAGGGGTATTGGCGCTGGGCAGGGGTCGAGCGGCCACCACCGGTGGCGGTGTTACCCCTAGGGGCGGACTTCGACGGCTCGCCGCGCGCGCCAGCGGGAGTGCCGGAGGACCCGCCGCGGCTCCTCTGCGTGGGAATACTGGAGCCGCGCAAGCAGCAGACCCTGCTCGTCGAGGCCGCGGAACGGCTCTGGGCGGAAGGCCGGCGCTTCGAGCTGCACCTGGCGGGGCGGGTCAACCCGCACTTCGGGGCGCCCGCGCGCGCGCGGATCGCGGCGGCGGCCCGGCAGCACCGGGGGGCGCTGCAGTTCCACGAGGCCCCCAGCGACGCGACCCTGCGCCCGCTGCTGGACGGGGCGGCGGCGACGCTGTTCCCGAGCCTGGCGGAGGGCTGTGGCCTGCCGGTGCTGGAGTCCCTGTGGCGGGGCGTGCCGTGTCTGGCGAGCGACCTGCCAGCCCACCGGGAGCACGCGGCGGGGGGCGGCTGCCGCCTGTTCCCGCCCGGAGACATCGACGCCTGGACGGCGGGCCTGCGAGGTTTTTTGGACGATCCGACCGGCGCCGCGGACCTGCGCCGCGGGGCGGCAAGCCGGAGTCTGCCGACCTGGGCGGAGGCGGCGGCCGGCTTGCAGGCGGAGCTGGCGACCTGCCAGGGACGGGGAGAGGGGGAAGGCGGAGCCGGGGACGCCAAATCCAACCCAATCTTTCCGCCGCAGGCGGGCCCAGCCTGAACCACGCCGCCAGCCTGCGGGGTCAGTTGCGCCGCAGGCTGCCGCGGGGGTGGCCCCGAACACATCCCAGGAGCAACGCCCCGCGAAGCGCCGGGGGATAACTGCCGGCAGGCTCCCGGCTCAGCCTTGGCCGTCGTCGGGGATCCGTGTCCCGTAGAAGGACCGGTAGACGAAGAACAGGGCGATCGCCACCAGCACGCCGCCGATCATGTTCTTCACCCCCTGGTCCTTCATCGTCACCGCGATTTCCACCGCCAGCAGGCCGAACAGGGTGGTGAACTTGATCACGGGGTTCATCGCTACCGATGAGGTATCCTTGAACGGGTCGCCCACGGTGTCGCCGACCACGGTCGCCGCATGCAGGTCCGTTCCCTTCTGACGCAGCTCCACCTCGACGATTTTCTTCGCGTTGTCCCAGGCGCCGCCGGCGTTCGCCATGAAGATCGCTTGGAACAAGCCGAAGAACGCGATCGCCACTAGGTATCCGATGAAGAAGTACGCGTTGAAAAACGGCAGCGCTAGGGCGAAGCAGAATACCACAATGAAAATATTCCACATCCCCTTCTGCGCGTACTCGGTGCAGATTCGCACCACCTCCTTACTGTCCTTGTCCGACGCGGTTTGTTCCTCCAGCCGCATGTTCTCCTTGATGTACACGACCGCCCGGTAGGCGCCGGTGACGACGGCCTGGCAGGAGGCACCGGTGAACCAGTAGATCACGCTCCCGCCCATGATGAGGCCGAGGATGATCTCCGGCTGCACGATCGAGAGGCGCGGAATGACCCCGCCGAACAGGTTCTCGAGCAAGATGATGATGCCGAAGACCATCGTGGTCGCCCCGACCACCGCGGTGCCGATCAGCACCGGCTTGGCCGTCGCCTTGAAGGTGTTGCCCGCGCCATCCCCCTTCTCGAGCTGGTACTTCGCGTTCTCGAAGTCCGGCTTGAAGCCGAAGGCGTCCTCGATCTCCGCGGCAATGCCCGGGCGCGACTCGATCCGCGAGAGCTCGTAGACCGACTGCGCGTTGTCCGTCACCGGCCCGTAGCTGTCCACCGCGATGGTCACGGGGCCCATCCCGAGGAAGCCGAAGGCCACGAGGCCGAAGGCGAAGATCGGGGCCGCGAAGAGGAACTTCTCCGGCATGATCTGCAGGAGCGCGGGCTCCTGCGAGAAATGGTACGAGGTCCACATCAGGGCGATCAGCACCATCCCCATCCAGAAGGCGGAGAAGTTGCCGGCGACGAAGCCGGACAGGATGTTGAGCGACGCGCCGCCGTGGCGGGAGCAGCTGGTGACCTCCTTCACGTGGCGGGAATTGGTGCTCACAAACACCTTGGTGAACTCCGGGATCAGCGCGCCTGCGATGGTGCCGCAGCTGATGATGACCGAGAGCACCCACCACAGGTCGGGATGGATGCCCGCCTGGCCGCGCAGCAGGAAATAGGAGGCGAGAAAGGTGACGCCGATCGAGACCGCGGAGGTGATCCACACGAGGTGGGTCAGCGGCGCCTCGTAATCGAAGTCCTTGCGCTCGGCGTACAGGGCCCGGCTGAGCGCCTGGTTGCCGCCGTAGGAGAGCAGCGAGGTGAGGATCATCAGGGCCCGCATCACGAACAGCCAAATGATCAGCACAGCGCAGATGGCGGGGCTGCCCGCCAGCGCTAGGGCGAGGAACGCGATCAGCGCCACGCCCGTCACGCCGTAGGTCTCGAACCCGTCCGCGGTCGGCCCGACGCTGTCGCCGGCGTTGTCGCCCGTGCAGTCCGCGATCACGCCGGGGTTCTTCGGGTCATCCTCCGGCAGCTTGAAGACGATCTTCATCAGGTCCGAGCCGATGTCGGCGATCTTGGTGAAGATGCCCCCGCAGATGCGCAGCACGGAGGCGCCGAGCGACTCGCCGATG